>DATMXS010000103.1:0-2948 GCA_035561355.1 Bryobacteraceae bacterium
ACCTCTTCATGGGGCATCCGCTCGACCGCGAGCGGCTCGCCGCGGAGCTGGGCGACGCGCTCTGGTGCCTGGCGATGACGGCACGCGCCGCCGGGCTCACCCTCGACGACGTGGCGGAGGGAAACCTGGCGAAGCTGCGGGCGCGCTACCCTGAGGGGTATTCGGATGCGCGCAGCCGCGACCGCGGCGCGGAATAGCACGAAGTCATCCTGAGCGAAGCTAAGGATCCGGGCGCGGCGCACAGAAGCCAGGTCCCTCGGCTTCGCCTCAGGATGGCTGCAACGGAGCCCCGGCCGACCGCGGGGTTACCCCTACGCCGCGATCGAGACCAGCGCGCCCACCATCTGGTGCAATTCGATCGCTGGTGCAGTCGTTCGAAGAGAGGGTTAAGGTCCTGGCCTCTGCAGGCGGGGCCGTGCTCCCGCGAAGCCCGGCGACGGCTTTCTTGCCGTCCTCCCCGGCGGATGCAGAGACCATGCACGGCGACCTCGGCCGCGATCCCTCGTCCCGACTTCGGTTTCTTCCAGTTGGAGAGCCGGGAAGAGATCACAAATAAGCCGTCGAGCTCCGCGCGTTGCCGTTCCGGGTCATCCCTTTCCCACAGGGTGAGTATGGGCCAGCGCGACAGCGGTATCTTCTCGCGAATTGCATGGCGAGGGGATGATCTCTTTGGTGTGCCGGAGAGGTAATTCACCGAATCGGCTCAACTGCAGTCCAACGAGGCTGTCGCCTGCGATACTCCCTTCATTGTGTCGGGTCAACGGAGGCCGTAAGGTCTGACGCTCGAATCCTCACGCTTCTCGCGGCAACGGCGGGACTCCTCGTGGCTTCCGCGTGTTCCCCCGAGCGACCTTTTCCATCAACTCCTGAGCGCACGCCATCTAACGACGCCGGGATAAAGGTCCTGGACGACGTCAGGTCCGGCGCGCAGGGCACAGACCGCGAGTTTCTGGAGATTGCCGACTCGGTGCCCGGATTTGCAGGCTATTACCTCACCTCCGCTGGAGAAGTGCGTATGCTGATCGCGGGCTCAACAGACGCTTCGGGAGCCGCCAGGTTCGTCCGCCCGCGCCTTCGCGCATCCCAGCGATCGTTTCGCCTTGCGGCGGGGTCAGCGACGTTCGGGTTTGCCGCCCTGTACGGTTGGAAGGTGGCGCTTCGAGCGATCGCCGCCGGCGGCGGCATAGTCACCATCGGCGTTGACGTTATGGCAAACGTCGTACGGCTACGGGTAGTCGACGTTGCAACTCGACGTCGCGTAGAGGCGTTCGCCATTGAACGTGGAATACCGCCGTCCGGGTTGATAATTGAGGAAGTCGAAATGGCCTATGCTCCCGACCTGAGCGGAAACCGGGCCGGGACTCTCATGACGGGAACAACTAACCTGCGTGCGTACCGCAGCCCACTCAGCGGGGGATGGCAAATCGCATGGTGGGACAACGGCAGTTCTGGTCTTTGTACAGCTGCTGCGACGCTCAAGCAAAGCACGAGCAAAGTCTTCCTCTCGGCGGCACATTGTGGCCAGCGGTTTGCGACCACCGGCACCCGCTTTGATCAACCGACCCTCGGCAACCGCATCGGGGCCGAGATTTCAGACGCCGCATGGCTTCCCGCGAACACGGGAGTTTGTCAATTCGGTACCGGCGTGGACTGCCGATACAGCGATGGCGTGATTGGACTCTATGATATTGCAACCCGGGGAGCACTCGGCTCAGTCGGAAAGCCGATCGTGAGAAACCCAGCGTACTCCGATCCGACCGTGGTCACAGTGGATGACCTGAATTCGACCTTCTCTATCGCCGGTACGTATCCTTACCCGCACGTTGGCGAGACTGTTCACCACGTGGGACGAACGACCGGCTGGCAATCCGGCACGGTGGCAGAGACGTGCACGGACATGTATCGGCTCGACGCTCCGACCAACCGGAATTTTGTCCTGCTGTGCCAGTCTCGTGTGACCGCCACATCCGGTAAGGGCGACAGTGGTGGCCCGGCATTCTTCTTCAACTCCGAGATGAATTCCGTTACGCTAGTCGGCATGGTTTGGAGCGGCGGAGGATTCGAAATCGGAAACAATCCGGAAGGCAACACGATTTACAGTGAGATGTGGATAAGCCCATGGGAAAACATCTCGATCGACTATCCCGGGTTGAGTATCCAGTGAGGTGCATCGTGTCCATCATCGAGTATTCCTCAATGCGCTTGTATGCCGCGAGCTTACTGTTCCTCCTCGCCGGCTGCAATGATCCGGTGCGCACGGAGGAGAACGCTGCCGAGGTACGGGTCGATTCAACCGTGTACCACGCGCCCGCGGCAGTGCGGGTGCGTGCACGGAACACCGGGACCGTAACGTGGACGACGGGAATGTGCGGTCTTCGGCTGCAACGGCAGGCGGCAACGAATTGGCAGACCGTGGCCGTAAGCCCCGCCCCGGGTGAGGGGTGCGACCTGGCGGTCCTGTACGTTGAGCCCGGAGGCGTCCTCACCCGTTGGATCAACCTGTCACCCGGCACGGTTCCTGGCGCGTACCGGGTGATTGTCGACGACATTCACCCGGAGCTTCCGGAAGCAGCCCGGTCGTCGCAGACGTTCCAGGTGGCGGCGCAGTGAGGCCGGCGCGGTTCGGGGCCGTGACGCCGGATCTTTGACCGTTCACCTTTGCGGGTGAGAACGCGGTCATGAGATTCGACGAATACGAGGCCGACGCCGTGGGCACCCTGAACCCGAATCTCTCCGCCCGCGACCGCCTGCTCGACGCGGCCGCGGGGCTGGCGGAGGAGGGAGGCGAGGTGCTCGGCCTCGTGCGCAAGCACCTCTTCATGGGGCATCCGCTCGACCGCGAGCGGCTCGCCGCGGAGCTGGGCGACGCGCTCTGGTGCCTGGCGATGACGGCACGCGCCGCCGGGCTCACCCTCGACGACGTGGCGGAGGGAAACCTGGCGAAGCTG
>DATMXS010000104.1:0-9157 GCA_035561355.1 Bryobacteraceae bacterium
GGTTCCGTTGAAATCGATCTTCGTCGGCTCGCTGCGATGCCCGTAATTGAGAGCGCGAATGCTGCGCCTCTCCACTGTGACCTGATAGATCGGCACGGAATCCTGCCGCGCTTTGTCGCCCTTCTCCTGTTGGCTCAGAGCCGGTTGGAGAGAAACGCAAAGGATCGAAACGATGATTGCTAGATGGCGCATTTGTCGGTAGCAGCACGCAACGGTCCAATCTCGAACTACTTGATTCCGCGGAGCCGACAAGCGCTGGACCGCGAAGAAATTACACTCCAAGCACTACGCCCCGAAGCGGGGAGATCACTCTATTGGCCTGTGCGCTACGCCCCGTTGCGACGGAGCGGCGGTGGAAGCGTTTACAATTGTCTCCGAGTCACCGGCCGATCTATCAACGACCGGCCGTTGCGCGCGCGAGATGAACCTGCTACTCCTTTTGCAACTGCTCTGGCAGCCCCGAAAAGCACTCAGCGAAATCCTGGATCGAGGCAGCTTGCTCTTTGCGGGCCTCGCCGTTCTTGCCGTCTCGATCGCGATTCCGGCACCCATCAGTTTCTTCGCTCCGCTTTTGTTGCTCGCCGGCGTGTATGTCCCCGGGACGGTGCTGCTGGCGGCCATCATCGGGCGGCTGGGCAGCGTCAGCGCGGTCTTTGAACGCGACTACTCTCCGCTGCTCACCTGTGCCGCCTTTGCCTGGGCTGCAGTCAATCTTCCTCTGGTAGTGGCCGCGCGCATGGTTTCTCCATCGGTCCTGCTCGTCCTCGCCACAGTGGCGTACCTGTACTTCGCTGTCCTGATGTTCCTGGCGGTCCGAACGGTGCTGGGCGTCGGTAACGGTACGGCGGCTGGAGTGGTCGCGTTGTCATGGATTCCGCTCGCGCTCGCGGCCCTGGTTTGGGGGCCGCTTTCGATGGTGATGCGCTGGCTCGCGTCGCCGTTCTTTTTGCTCTTCGTTTTCCTCTATCTTCGCCACCGATTGAGCGGCCTCGGAGAAGGCCTCAGGCGCGGTCAGCGGTTTCGCCGCATGCTGGATGCGGCTGCCGTAAATCCACACGATGCCGAAGCTCAGTACCAGCTCGGGCTGATCTACCAGCACCGCCGCCAATACTCCGAAGCGATCCGCCGGTTCCAGAATGCCGTCGCCATCGATCCGCGGGAGACGGACGCGCACTTCCAACTCGGCCGCATCGCGCGCGAACAGGGCCGCCTTAAGGATGCGCTGGCCCATTTTCAGACGGTCATCGATCAGGACCCGGCACACAACTCGAGCGAAATCCTCAAGGAACTCGGCGCACTGTACCTGACGGTGCGCCAGTACAGCGACGCGCGCAACGAACTCGAGCCATACCTCGCGCGGCGCGAGTACGACCCGGAAGGGCTCTACTACTACGGCCAAGCTCTGGAGGGTCTGGGTGATATCGCGGGTGCGCGCGACGCCTACTCGCGGGCCGTAGAGGCTGCGCGGACTGCGCCGTCCTTCCGCCGCCGCTACACCGCAAAGTGGAGCCGCCTGGCCCAGAAGCAACTCCGCAAGGCTGCCTGAGCGGGCGTTTGCACGCGCCCTGGCCCTTCGTCGTGGGTGAAATCGCACAAAGGTCGAATCCGCCATCGCAACGCGGCCGCCATCGTGTTGATCAGGGAACCCGATCCTGTATGGCCCCGAGCATGCTATGACTTCTTCTCCAACGTGCCCACGATTCTGATCGTTGATGATGAAAAATTCATAAGGCATCTCTTGTCAGCGGTGTTCGGCCGTGCTGGCTTCACGGTCCAAACGGCCAGTACTCCCGCCGAAGCAATGCAGTTGTGCCAGTCGGATTGTTTTGACGTCGTCCTTTCGGACGTTGTCATGCCCGGCATGGACGGTCATGCTTTAGCGCGCTGGATCGCAGCACGGTGCCCCCGCAGCCGCGTGGTACTGATGTCCGGCTTCGATCCTGGGTGCGACGAGTGCCCGTATGCGCCGCGATGTCCGCTCGTTCACAAGCCGCTCAAACCGGCTGCGCTGGTGGCGTTAATCTCTGAAGTTCTCGATTCGCCGTTCTCGGGCGGGAGTAACGCAGGGGAGGGAAAGGATGCGTAGACGACGCGCTGCGTCAGGCCGACTTACATCAACCTTGCCGGATCACCACCTTACTCCCCATATACCTGGACAACACACCAGGCTACGAATCCAGAACGTCGCGTACTTTCCTGCCTAGATTTTCAGGCGTGAAAGGCTTTTGGAGGAACTCAAAACCCTGACCAAGCGCACCGTGGTGGATGATGCCGGTTTCCGTATAACCGGACATGAACAATACCTTCAGGTCAGGCATGAGCGACCGCAGTCTGTCTGCCAGGTCGCGGCCGTTCATACGCGGCATGACGATGTCCGTCAATAAGAGGTCAATCGGTCCGGCGTACCGGTTCTGAAACAGAAGTGCCTCCTCAGCGGTCGCTGCCTCGAGGACCGTGTAGCCGAGCGAAGCCAGGATCGTCCGCACGAGCAAACGGACTTTCTCATCATCTTCGCAAACCATCACCGTTTCTGACCCGCGTGGTGCGAGTAGTTCCGTTGTGAGTAGCTCCTCCCCGGCTTTTTCGATTCGCGGCAAGTAAATTTTGAAGGTCGTCCCGTGGCCGACCTCGCTGTACACCCAGATATTGCCTCCACTCTGTTTGACAATTCCGAACACCGTCGATAACCCGAGTCCTGTGCCCTTACCGGGTTCCTTGGTCGTGAAAAACGGCTCGAAGATGCGAGCTTTCGTTTCTTCACTCATGCCATGGCCGTTGTCACTGATGGCTAGCAGCACGTAGGCGCCCGGTGTTGCCCCTACATGATCGCGGCAGTACAGCTCGTCGAGGTGAACGTTCGCAGTCTCGATCGTCAACTTGCCGCCATTCGGCATCGCATCGCGCGCGTTGACGGCTATGTTCATGACGACCTGTGCAATTTGCGATGGGTCGGCCTCCACACGGCCGAGCGCCGGACTGGGGAAGGTCACGAGCTCGATATCGTCGCCGAGCAAGCGCCCAAGCATTTTGTCCATTTCACTAACTATGGTGTTTAGGTTGATAACTCTGGGTTGTAGAATCTGCTTACGGCTGAACGCGAGCAGCTGATTTGTTAATGAGGCCGCGCGAATCGCCGCATTCCTGATCTCTTCCAGGTGGCCATGAGCGGGCGCGCCGGTCTCTGTGTCGGCCAATGCCATATCACTGAATCCCAGAATGACCGTGAGCAGGTTATTAAAATCGTGGGCTACTCCTCCCGCAAGCCGCCCGATGGCTTCCATCTTCTGCGCTTGAATGAGCTGCGCCTCGGCGGCACGCCGCCGCTCGATCTCGTCGCGGAGCTCCCGGTTGGCGGTACTCAAACGCTCGTTTGCATCGCGCAGCTCCGCCGTGCGCTCGTCGACGCGCGTTTCGAGTTCGGCGTTCATGCGCCGGACCTGCTCTTCGGCTGCCTTGCGTTCCTGGATTTCCGTCGCCAGACCTTCGTTTATGTGTCGCAGTTCGTTCGGACTGGGCAGGGCGATGAGCGTGGGCATGAGAGGCACCAGCAGGACGGCCGTCGCTACGGATGAAGCCGCCGTGATCGCCTTGATGATGCCGTCGAGGCGATATGTCGGGTTCCAAACCGTCCACACGGACATCAGATGCGTGGAGCCGCAGGCCAGAATGAAGAGCCCAAACGCAACGAAAATCCATTTGAAGCTCAAATCTTTACGCCTGCGTACCAATGAAAACAGGACGAAGGGGATCGCGTAATAGGATGAGGCGATCAGAGCGTCCGAGATCACGTTAAGCCAGAGCACGTCCGGCTGCCAGAAGTAGCAGTGCCCGTGTGGCATGAAATCGCTTGCGAATAGCTTGCGAAAAAATTCAGGCATGTTTGCACGGGGAACGTAGGCGCCCCAGACCTCCGATCGCCTCAGTTTCGCACGGCGGCAGCGGCAAATTGTCGCATTGCTTCGATCGAGGTCGCTGTGCCTTTCCCACCGGAGCCGTCCGCCGCCCGTAACGGCCGGCACGGCCGTGACGCGACCCGATATACTGCTTCCAACAGCTCCAATGTCCTGGGTCGCCCTGATGCTCCGGTTCGCGATTATGGTCGCCGTCTTCGGCGCCGTGCTCTTCGGGTCGGCCGGTCGCCTCGATATACCTGCTTTTTGGGTTTACCTCTTGCTCTTCGCTCTCACTGTGCCCCTCATGTACCGCGCCGCCGGTTCAGAGCTGATGCGCGAGCGCATCAAACCGCCTCCGGGCGGCAAAGATCAGCTCATCCGCATCGTTGCCGTACCGATGATGCTGGCCCATCTCGCCATCGCGGGGCTCGATGTCGGGCGCTTCCACTGGTCCGATACCGTACCGGTTTGGCTTCAGGTCGCCTCCTTCGCCGCGCTTGCCGTCTGCGTGGGTGTTTGGGGGCTCGCCATGCATGAGAACAAGTTCTTCTCCTCAGTCATCCGGATCCAGCGCGAGCGAGGCCATCGCGTCGTTGACACCGGCCCGTACCGCATAGTCCGCCACCCCGGCTACGCCGGCGCCCTCACCATTCAGATGTGGAGCGGACTGGCACTCGGCTCCGTGTGGTCGCTCGCACCCGCGGTGGTCATGGCGTTCCTGTTCATCCGCCGTATCCTCCTCGAAGACCGGATGCTGCTCGACCAGCTCGATGGCTACAAAGATTACGCGCAACGCGTGCGATACCGAGTTCTGCCGGGCGTCTGGTAGGCATCGCTGCGGGCAGTACCGCTTGCCGAAGCGAATCCTGACCCACAATCCTGACCCGGAACGACGTGCCGCCGGACCAGGCCACGCGCCACCAGGGGCCACCAGCCGGTTACACTGATAGGACAACCATGTCTCCTAGCGGTACACTGCCTTTCCACGAAGTCGTTGAAGCGGAAGGGCATCTCATCGATTCCCAATTAATGGAACAGATCTTCGACACCGTCGTCGAGTACGGCGGCCGGTTCGAAGTGGATCAGTTCCGCATCGGAAAAACGAACACCGACCCGTCCTACCTGCGCCTGAAGCTCGATGCTCCGTCGCACGAGCAGATGCAGAAGATGCTCCAGCAGTTGCTCGGGTTCGGATGTTCGCCTGTGGATTCCGCCGACGCGGTGCTCTCGACGGTCGAGTGCGATCGCTGTGCGCCGGATGACTTCTACTCGACAACGAACCACCGCACGCTCGTGCGGCTGAATCAGCGCTGGACGGAGGTGCAGAATCAGCGCATGGACGCGCTCGTCGTGGTAGATGAGAACGGCGCGCACTGCCGCCGGCTGCGTGACATAAAGGCGCGCGACCGGGTCGTCGTGGGCATGCGCGGAATACGCGTGGTCCCCGAAGCGAAAGAGCGTGACCGGCTCGCTTTCGCCTTCATGTCCAATGGCGTCTCCTCCGAGCGGCGCGTTGAAACCGCGGTTCGCCAGACGGCCGCGCTCATGCGCCAAGTGCGCGAGCAGGGCAAGAAGATTGTGTTCGTCGCGGGGCCTGTGGTGGTGCACACGGGCGGAGGCGCCGGCCTCGCAGCCATGATCCGCGAAGGATGGGTGGATGCGCTCCTGAGCGGGAACGCGCTTGGGGTGCACGATGTGGAGGCCGCCCTCCTCGGTACGTCACTCGGTCTGCGCCTTACAGATGGCCGCCAGGACGAGCACGGCCATCGCAACCACATGCGGGCGATCAATGCGATCTACAAGGCCGGCGATGTCCGGCGTGCGGTGGAGTCAGGCCAACTGACAAAGGGCATCCTGTACGAGTGTGTGAAGGCCGGTGTGCCGTTCGTGCTGGCCGGCAGCCTGCGTGACGACGGGCCGCTGCCTGACACCATCACCGACATGAACGCAGCGCAAGACGCGTACGCGGAGCAGATCCGCGGGGCAGGGCTGATCATCGCGCTCGGCTCCATGCTGCACGCGATCGCGACCGGCAACATGACGCCGGGATGGGTGAAGATCGTCTGCGTGGACATCAACCCCGCTGTCGCGACGAAGGTGAGCGACCGCGGCACGGGCCAGGCTGTAGGCGTAGTGGCGGACGTGGGACTCTTTCTGGACCTGCTCGCGAAAGCGATGATCAACGCCGCGGCGGCGAGCGCCGAACGAAACACATGAGCAAGCTTGGTTACACGGACGAGCACGCGCGCGCGGGAATCGACGTGCCGCTGCCCGAGATCGAGACGTTCCCGAATCAGTTTCCAGGGTACGAGATCGAGATCATGAACCCGGAGTTCACCTCGGTGTGCCCGAAGACGGGGCTGCCGGACTTCGGCAAGATCACGATTCGGTACGCACCAGACGAGCGCTGCGCAGAACTGAAGGCGCTGAAGTTGTATATGCTTGCATACCGCGACGTCGGGATTTTTCAGGAGAACGCGGTGAACCGCATTCTGAAGGACTTCGTCGCGGCCTGCGGGCCGGTTTCCGCTACTGTGATTGGCGAGTTCACGCCGAGAGGCGGGGTCTATTCGAAGATCACCGCTTCATGGAGCAAGCAGGGTGGCCGCTGAGCCGGAACTCAAGACCGAGGAGCTGACCGCGCTTTTGCGCGAGGTGCGGCATCGGGTCCGTTCGCAGTATGCGTCGGCTTCGGCTGCAGGCATCGCCCTGCCGGACCTCATGCCGGTGCTGCACGCGCGGGACGCGGCGCTTGCGAAGGTAGCGGCGATCGGATCCGTCAACCCGCGTCCGCCGGGTGTGTTGAACGGGATTATACAGGCGTTGAAGCGCGCGGTCTCGCGTGCGCTCGACTGGCATGTACGCGACCAGGTGGAGTTCAACCGCGGCATGGTCACAGCGTTCGAAGCGGTGATGGAAGCGCTGAACGAGAACAACCGGACGCTGGCGGAACTGGCCTCGCGCGCCGCGACGGCGCAGAGTGCGGCCACAGTGGCTAATGAAGCGGCTGGCGCGGCACGCGAGGCCGCGGCGGCCGCAGGACGCGCATCGGACGACGCCGTCGCACACTGGGTGCAGTGGCGCGCCGCGTGGGAGCGTAATCTGGACCGGATCGAGAAGGAGTTCCTGCGTAGCGTAGCCGAACTCCAGGCCGCCTTCCAGTACGAAGTGAAACTCCATCACTCCAATTACGGCTTGTCGCTTGAAAAAGCCATACACGAGCTCCAAGCTTCGTTCTGGGAGGATATGGCGCGTTCGCGCGACGAGATGGGCCGGCTGATCCAGGGCGAATTGCGCCTGATCCGGCAGCGGCTCGCAACGGGCATGCCCTCGGCTGCCATCCAGCCCGCAACGGCAATCCCGTCGACGGGATTGCCCGCGGTAACCTACGACGCAGCGGCGCACGCCGAGCGTTTCCGCGGCTCTGAGGAATACGTTCGCGAGAAGCAGCGCCGGTACGTTCCCCTCTTCCAGGACGCAACAGACGTGCTCGACATCGGCTGCGGGCGCGGGGAGTTCCTGGAATTGATGCGCGAGGCCGGAGTGAAGGCGCGTGGCATCGATTTGAGCGCGGAGGCCATCGCGCTATGCAGGGAGCGGGGCTTCGACGCGGAGGTCGCCGATTTGTTCCCGTACCTCGCTGCGCTGCCGGACGAATCGCTCGGCGGCGTGTTCTCGGCTCAGGTGGTGGAGCACATCGAACCCGCTCGGCTGCCGGAGATGATCCACCTGATCGCGGCCAAACTGGAGCGCGGCGGGCGCGTGGCGATCGAGACGCCCAACCCCGAGTGCCTGGCGATCTTCGCGGTGCACTTCTACCTGGACCCGACCCACCAACGGCCGGTCCCTTCCGAACTGCTCCGCTTCTGGATGGAAGAGGCCGGCCTGAGTGAGATCCGCGTCGAGTCGCTCTCCCCGGCCGTCGAGACGATGCCCTCACTCGCGGAGCTGCCGGAGGCGTTCCGTGCGGCGTTTTTCGGTGGGCTCGATTACGTGATCACGGCGAAGCGGTAACCGCTCAGATCAGCGTCCGCCAGTCGGACGTGAACCGGTTCTCCCGGTGGTCGTTCCACATCTCCATTGCTTGAAGGCAGAAGGCCGTCGAGACGGGGTTCGCGTAAGGCATCAACTCGCCGAGTCTGCGTCCGAAAGAGAAGCAGCCGTCGGTGCGCGGATCGTCGGAAGCTACCTGAAAGGTCGGGATCGCTGCGGCTTCCTCCGCGGCAGCAGCCTCGTCGAGGGGGACGGCCCCGAGCGCATCCGCGAACAAGCGGACGCGGAGCAGTTGCGCATAGACGTCCGAGCGTGCGAACGCGGGGGCGATCTCGCGCAGCAGGCATTCGACTCGTTTGATTCCCGAAACCAGCGTACGCGTAGCTTCGGGGCGATCCGCCACGGGCAGCAGGCCTTCAAGGAAGTAGCAGTAGGGGTGCAGGCGATCCATCACGCGCTCGGGCTCCAAAGCGCCGGGCAGAAAACCTGCTTCATCCGCAAACGCAAACTCAAGCGCCGCTTCATAGCTCGAGCTGTCGCCGGTCTCGAGCCACGCGAGAGCCGACTTGAGCTGATAACAGCCGGGCTGGCGCGACCAGCGCGGTTCATAAGGGAGCGGCGCGCACGCCGGCAGCGACAAAACAGGGTGCCAACCGGTTGGCGCGGCAAACACGCGCGCCATCGAATGTGCGGCTGCGCAGGCGGCGGACGCGGCCCCGTTTCCTCCGTCCACTTTGGCCAGCGCCGTGAGCCCCCGGACGATGATGCCGCAATCGAAGAAGTAGGCCAGTCTGGAGCCGTTTGAGGCGGGCTCGAAAGGAAACGTGCGCGCTTCGCTGTCCCAGGCGTGTTTGACGAGATAATGCCCGGCGCGCTGCGCGGCGGTCTGGTAATCCGGGTTGCCGGTGCGGGCGGCCAAGTACAGAAGGGTGCTCACGGAATAGCCGGTGATCTCATTCGAAACCGGTGCGTTCCGGCCGAGATCGGAACGGTGGTAACGGGCCACGCCTCCCCCCTGCTCCTGAATGCCCGAGCGGAGGAACCACTGTCCGGCACGATGGATAGGCTCAATCGGTCGCAAGAATACATCCTAACAGGGGAATCTTTGCCTGCGGCGGGGTGAACTGCCGCTCACATCGTGACCAGGCGCACCGGGTGTACGCTGGAAGCAATGAAGCACGCTTTGGCAGGAATGCTGCTGCTGGGGACGGCGCTCTGGGGCCAGGAAGTTGCGCCAACCGGCATTCTCAAGGGCGAGGTTATAGAGCGGG
>DATMXS010000105.1:0-10324 GCA_035561355.1 Bryobacteraceae bacterium
GATCGGCGCGGGCGGCGCGATGCTCAAGAAGGTGGGCACGCTCGCACGCGGCGAAATGGAGGAGATGCTCGGACGCCATGTGTTTCTCCAGTTGTTCGTGAAGGTGCAGCCGGAGTGGCGAAAGAGCGGCCGCTTCCTTGACGAACTGGACTGGCGCCGGATGCTGGGCCGCGAATCCGAAGGCGTGTGAAGGTAGCTATCAGCTGTCGGCCATCAGCATTCAGCTTCGGGGAAGCGTGATGTGGCCAAGCGTCCTCCGGCTGACGGCTGATGGCTAATAGCTGATGGCTTCTCAATAATCGCGGTCAGTTACCAACTCGGTGACCGCGTAGAGGGCGCGCTGGTGCTGCGAATCGGGGAATGTCGCCAGCAGCCTTCGCGCCGCCTCGGTGAACTGGGTTGCGCGATCGCGGACGCGCCGGATGCCGCCGTGCCGCTCGACGATCTCGTAAATGCTCGCAAAGGGAACCCGATCGTAGTTGCGGTCGGCCAGGACCATCTCAACCAGTTTCCGCTCGTCCGCGCCAGCCTCCTGGAGCGCGTAAATGAGCGGCAGCGTGACCTTCCCCTCCCATAAATCGTTGCCCACCGGCTTGCCGAGCACGTTCTCCCGCGCGGTGAAGTCGAGCATGTCGTCAACAAGCTGGAACGCCATGCCGACGTTCCAGGCGTACTGGGCAAGCCGGTCCTCTTCCTCGGTCGCAGCACCAGCGACGACAGCGCCGAGCCGGGCGCAAGCCGCGAACAGCGCGGCGGTCTTGCGATCGACCAATTCCATGTAGCCGGCTTCGGTCACCTCGATTGAGCCGATGCGCTGCAACTGCATCAACTCGCCTTCCACCATCGCCTGGGTGACGCCGATGAGGACATCGAGGACGTGGAAGTTCCGCTCACGCAGGGCCATCTGGAACGCCTGCATGTACAGCCAGTCGCCAGCGAGCACGCTGGTGTGATTGCCCCACTTGATATTGGTGGAGGGCCGGCCGCGGCGGGTGCGCGCGTCATCGATGATGTCGTCGTGAACGAGCGTGGCCGCGTGAATGGTTTCGACGACCGCGCCCATCCGGACGGCGCTCTCCCCCCCGCCGCCGCACAGCCGCGAACAAAGCAACAGCAGCGTGGGACGAAGCCGTTTGCCGCCTGCTTCGTGGATATACTGGCCGATGGTGGTGATGGCGTCCACCGACGCAACGGATTCGAGATTGATCGCGCGCTCGACCTGGATCAGGTCATCACGGACGAGGCTGAGGATCTCCCGCGCGGTCACTGAGAGCATGAAGTTTCCAGTCTACCGTACACCGAAGAGCCTGAAGAAGTTTGCGACGGTTATGGCGGCCACCTGCTCAACGGTCTCGCCGCGTAGCTCGGCGAGCTTACGGACCGTGCCGGTCATGAACGCGGGCTCGTTTCGCTTCCCCCTGTGCGGTACCGGTGCAAGATAGGGCGCATCGGTTTCCACCAGCAGCCGCTCCTGCGGCGTCATACGCGCCGCCTCCTGCACGCGAACCGCTTTCGGGAAAGTCACAATCCCCGCGAAGCTGAGGTAGAAGCCCAGATTCAGGACGCGCTCAGCATCCTCCGGTCCGCCCGAGAAGCAGTGCATGATGCCGTGCAGATTCGGATCCCAGTGCTCGGTGAGCATGGTAAGCGTATCGTCCCAGGCTTCGCGGGTGTGAATGATGACAGGCTTGCCGGCTTTCCTCGCGAGCTTCAATTGCGCGGCAAACACTTCCCGCTGCGTCTCCCGAGCCGAAAAGTTGTAGTGATAATCGAGTCCGATCTCGCCTAATCCGACAACCTTGGGATGCCGCAACAGCTCGGCAAGCCGCTCGAAGGTCGCGGGTTCGGCCTTGCTCGCATCATGGGGGTGAATGCCTGCGGTGGCGTAGATCCACTCATGTGCTTCCGCAAGCCGGACCCCGGCCTCCAGATCCGGCGGGCCCTTCCCCGTTCCGATGGCGAGCAGGTGCTCGACTCCCGCCGCTCGAGCGCGTGCGAGGACGGCATCGCGATCCGCGTCGAACTGCGGTTCATCGAGATGGCAGTGGGAATCGACCAGGGGCATGCGATTGGGGAAGGAGCCAGGAGCCAGGAGCGAGAAGCAAGGAGCACGAACCGACTCCTCGCTCCTCGCTCCTCTACTTTAGCCTTGCTCCGATGGGAATCTCCTCATGGAAGCCGGCCAGTACGGGTTTTCCGCCCTCGACCGAAGCCGCGACGATCATCCCGTTCGACTCGATGCCGCGTAGCTTGCGCGGCTGCAGATTGGCAACAATCACGACTTTGCGGCCCAGCATCTGCTCCGGCGTGTACGCCTCCGCGATCCCCGCGACCAGCGTTCGCGGCTGCGGCTCTCCGATGTCCACTTTGAGGTGCAGCAGTTTGTCCGCACCCTTAACGTGCTCGGCCGAAACCACCTGTCCGACGCGCAGTTCGACTTTCGCGAAGTCGTCGATCGAGATCTTGTCCGAATCGGGCGCCGCAGCACCCGACGCCGCCGGAACAGTCTTGCCGAGAAGCGCGGCCTGGCGGGCCACCTCCTCCTCTTCAAGCTGCGTCATCTGCTCGACCGTTTTCTTTACGTCGAGGCGCGGAAACACGGCTGCAACCGTGCCGATCTTCTGTCCCCCAAGGAGTTGGCCCCAGGTGACGTCCTGGATCTTTACCCGCCCAAGCGGCGCAGTCATGCCGAGCTGACGCCAGATGTTTTCGGCGGAATCGGGAATCACGGGCGCGAGCAAGACGGTGGCCATGCGGACCACTTCCGCAGAGGTATATAGCGTTGCTTCGAGCTTCGCGCGTGCTTCCGGGTCCGCCGCCTTGCTAAGACGCCAGGGCTGCTGCTCGACGATGTACTTGTCCGCGGCGGACAGGAGCGACCAGACGCTCTCGAGCGCGCGGTGGAACTGGAACTCCTCGTAGTACTTGACGACGGTGCCGACGGTTTCTCGCGCCTGTTGAGCAAGCGGGCTATCGGCGGGCGGGGCGGGGATCGTGCCGCCGAGGTAATCCGTGATCATCGTGAGGGTGCGGCTGGCGAGGTTGCCCAAGCCGTTCGCAAGATCGGAGTTGAAACGGCCCACCAGCGCGTCATACGTAAAAGAGCCGTCCTGCCCGAACGCGATCTCCCGCAGGAGGTAGTAACGCAGGGCGTCGGTGCCCATTACACGGCGGATGGGTTCGGGACGAACGATATTCCCGCGCGATTTCGACATCTTCTCCTGCTCGAACAGCAGCCAGCCGTGAGCGAAAATGCGCTTGGGCAGCGGCAGGCCGGCGGCCCACAGGAAGGCAGGCCAGTAGATAGCGTGGAACCGAACGATCTCCTTGCCGATCAGGTGCAGGTCGGCGGGCCACATGGCTTTCCCGGCCACGGCTGTCATGTACGCCGAGAGAGCATCGAACCAGACGTAGAATACGTGCGGCGCCTCGCCCTTTACCGGGATGCCCCATTTGATGCCGGTACGGGTCACGGAGAGGTCCTGAAGTCCCTGCTTGAGGAACGCGATCACCTCATTGCGGCGCGTATCGGGCTGGATGAAATCGGGCTGCGCTTCGTACAGCTCGAGCAGGCGGTCCTGGAACGCGGAGAGCTTGAAAAAAAAGTTCTCTTCGGTGACTTCTTCTGTGGGACGGCCGCACAGCGGGCACGGATCGCCGGCCTTCGCGGCTTCCGTCACGAAGAGGTTGTCCGAGGGGCAGTACGGGCCTGTGTACGCGCCCTTGTAGATGAAACCGTTCGCGCGGCAGCGATCGAACAGGCTCTGAACGACCTCAGCGTGTTTGGGATCCGTGGTGCGCTGAAAATTATCGATCTGGAGGCCCAGGCGCTCCCACTGGGTGCGGAACTCCTCGGCGATCACGTCGCAGAATCCTTTAGGGCTCTTGCCCATCCGCTGGGCGGCGCGCTCGACGTTCACACCGTGCTCGTCAGAACCGGTGGTGAGTTCGGCCTCGTAGCCCTGCATCGTCTTGAAGCGGCGGATCAGGTCGGCAACGATGGTCGTGTAAGCGTGGCCGATGTGCGGGGCCGCGTTGACGTAGTAAATCGGAGTGGTGAGGTAGTATTTCATCGCTTCTGGTTCAGAAAGGCCAGGTTCGCCTGGATCAGGATTTCTTTGAGTGGGACACCGCGCTCGATTGCGAGCTGGCGGCAGTCTTCGTACTCGGGTGCAAAGTTGCCCTCGCGGGCGACCTTCATCCGCACACGCCCGTGCGGCGTATCGATCTCGACGATCTCGCGAGCCTGCACGCGCCGCTCGGCGTCGTGAAGGCGTACTCCGAGCGTGGAGGTTTCGGCAAACAGGATGCCCGCCATCTCCTCCCGATGTTCCGGCCGGGCGATCACGGTCACCAGCGTGCCCGGACGATTCTTCTTCATCGCGATCGGCGTGAACGTGACGTCGAGCGCGCCGGCCCCAAGCAGGCGCTCCATGGCCCAGCCGAGCACTTCGGGCGTCGAATCGTCTATATTCGCCTCGAGCACCGCCACGGTCGTGGACTCCGCCGCGCGGGCAGCTTCTCCGATCACCACGCGCAGAACATTGGCGTGCTCGGTGAAATCGCGATCTGCCGCGCCGTACCCGGAACTCCGGACGGTCATAGGAGGCATTGGGCCGAAGCCGGAGGCGAGCGCGGAGACCACGGCGGCGCCGGTGGGCGTGGTCAATTCCATCGCGGGGCCGCGCGCGTACACGGGTTTGCCTTCGAGCAGCGCCGCCGTCGCGGGAGCGGGCACCGGGAGAACGCCGTGCTCCGTATCCACGGTGCCGCTTCCGACATTCACCGGAGAGCACCAGACTTCATCCACGCTGAGGAGCGCCAATCCCATGCAGGCGCCCACGATGTCCGCTATGGAATCGACAGCGCCCACTTCATGGAAGTGAACCTTCTCGATGGGCACTCCGTGAACGCGAGCCTCGGCCTCGCCGAGGCGGCGGAACACTGCACTCGCCTCCCGCTTCACGCGAGACGGCAGATCCCCGTGCTCGATCATCTCCAGAATGTGGGGCAGGTGCCGGTGCTTCTTCTGTTCCCCGCCCTCCACGAAGAACTTGGTGGCCGCAATGCCGCGTCGTTTGGTCTTCTCGAAACGGAATGACGCTCCGGTGGCAAGCGATTGCAGCGCGCAGGTAAGGGCGGCGGCGTCGGCCCCGGCGTCGGCCAGCCCACCGACGAGCATGTCGCCGCTGAGGCCGGAAAAAGCGTCCAGGTAGCAAATTGTCATCGAATCAACTCAGGGAGTATCTCGCCTGCCCGGCCGCGAAAGGACCGGTCGAGCTCAGCCGAAAACGGCGTCTCTTCCATATTGCATTCAATCACCCGCGCTCCGCTTGCCCGGGCGAGCGGGATTAGCGAGGCGGCGGGATTCACGACGCCCGAAGTGCCCGCCACGATCACCACGTTTGCCTCGCGCGTAGCGGTCCGGGCGGCGAGCCAAACGTCGGCTGGAAGCGCCTCCCCGAACCAGACCACGCCGGGGCGCAGCATGCCGCCGCACTCGCAGCGGGGCGGCAAGTCCGGCATGGGAGCGCGCTTGTCGCGTTGCTCACGGCCGCAGTTCAGGCATCGCACCATCCAGATATCGCCGTGCAGCTTGAGAATGTTGAGGCTTCCCGCACGATCATGGAGACCGTCCACGTTCTGCGTTACCAGCGTGAAGCGGCGCGCTTTCCGTTCGAGTTCGGCTAGAGCGAAATGCGCCGGATTAGGCTGCACGTCCTTGATGACGGTTCGCCGCCAGTCATACCATTCCCAAACCAGCCGGGGATCCTTCGCAAATCCGCCTGGAGAAGCAAGTTGCTCCGGTCTGCGTTCCCGCCATAGGCCGCCGGGACCACGGAATGTCGGGATGCCGCTCTCGGCGGATACGCCGGCCCCGGTGAGGACCACGATGCTCTCGGCCCCGGCAATCCAGCGCCGCGCCTGCTCCATGAAATCCCACTGTACCGGAGACGGGGAGCACGCAAACCGAGCCACTACGGCAAGGGTAGCGTCCGGCAGATTACAGAACCGTCTGCTCCAACACTTTGCGAGCCATTTCAGCGCGATACGCCTTTAGTTCTTGTGCCAATGCAGAGTCGGTGAGCGCCAGAATCGCTACCGCAAACAGCGCCGCATTAGTCGCGCCTGCCTTGCCGATGGCAAAGGTGCCTACGGGAATACCGGCGGGCATCTGAACCGTCGAGAGCAACGAATCGAGGCCGTCGAGCGCGCTCGTCATCGGGACCCCGAGCACGGGCAGCGTCGTGTGCCCCGCTACGACACCCGCCAGATGCGCGGCGCCGCCTGCCGCCGCGATAATCGCGCGTATGCCGCGCGCCTCGGCGCCTGCCGCATACTCGGCCGTCTCGTGCGGCGTCCGGTGGGCGGAAAGGACTCGCACTTCATGGGCCACCTCGAAGCGGTCCAGGATTTCACGGGCGCTGCGCATCACTTCCCAATCGGATTTGCTGCCCATCATCACGGCGACAAGTGGATTTCCGGCCATGCGTAAAGCGTACAACGAACCACACAAAGGTTGACACCCCATCTGCGCCTTGCCAGACTGAAACTGGAATCACCGCCAGGGAAGTAATTTGAGCGCATCACCCGTGTGCCATGCCGTTAAGACGGCAGAATGGAGACCGCGTGAGACTTCTCTTCAGTGTGTTGTTGCTTTCGGCTGCGATTGCAGCGGCGCAGGGGCCTCAGTTTGGCGGGCCCTCACCAACGCCGGAGCCACAGCAGCAACCGCAGCAGCAGGAGCCGCAACAGCAGCCGGACCCGGGAACGCCTCCCGAGCAGGATCCGCGTATTTCCGCACCCGAGCAGGAGACAGTTCCGCCCGATGTCGAACCGGACTATAGCGGTCCGACGATTTTGAGCAGGGGCGGCCGTGCCAGTGTTCAGAGAGGCGAGGAACTGTTCAGGCTCCATCCTTTTGCCAGCGTAGAAGGCATCTACGATTCAGGCCTGGCCTCCGTGGGGATCGACGAGAACGGCGACATACCGCTTCAGGATGGCTATGGCGTGCAGGCGAACTTCGGCGTCACAGGATCCCGCGCGTGGCGGCGGTCCGGCCTTGACCTCGATTACCGCGGGGTATTCCGACATTACTCGAAGAGCACCTTTTACGACGGCACCGACCACATTTTCATGCTTCGGTATTTGAACCGTGTCAGCCGCCGCTGGGAAATCGGCCTGACCCAAGGCCTTGCGACCTTCTCACGCGGCTTCATGTTGCCCTACGGCAGCACGTCCAACTATGACCAGAACTTCGCCGCGCTCACGGGCAACGAACTGTTCGACAGCCGCACCAGCGCGCTGATCAGTGGCGGACAGGCCATTTACCAACACACGGCGCGCACCTCTTTCGGGATGGGGATGAACGGATTTGTCGTGAGGCGCCGATCGGGGGCCCTTGTCGGAGCCACCGGCTGGACGGCCAATGGCAACTGGGCCTACAGGCTGGGACGGCGCTCCACCATCGGGGCGGACTACTCGTTCAACCGCTTCCATTTCACCAACCGCTTCGGCGAATCGAACGTGCACGGCGCCGGTTTAAACTACTCGCGCCGCCTGAGCCGCCGCTGGGAACTCGCATTGCGGGTGGGCGGCTACCGCATCGAGACCTCCCGTCTGGTGGTGATTCAACTGGATCCGGCAATCGCAGCGATTCTCGGCCAAACCACCGGAGTGCAGGCATTTCACGGAATCTCCTACCTTCCCCAGTACACGGCCCGGCTGACGTACTCCTTCCAGCGCTCCAGCGTGAGCGCCGAATATGCCCGGATCGTGAGCGCAGGGAACGGAATCTTTCTGACGTCCGGCACGGAATACGTGTCCGGCGCCTACACCAATCAGGCAACCCGCCTGGTGTCGTTCAACCTGGGCGGAGGAGCGGTCCGGATGCGCGGCCTCACACAAACGCTCGGACAGTACCGGTCCTATTCCGGTTATGGAGGGTTAAGTTTCCGTGTGGCCGAACAGTTCGCCATTCAAACCCGGTTTGAGGTGCGAACGCATCAGATCTTTGAGACCCGGCTGGACCGCACCTCGTACCGGGTTACCGTAGGGTTCGGCTGGACGCCAAGAGATTATCCGGTATCTTTGTGGTGAGCTAGAGGAGAAGTGACCCCGCGAATTTTAATTGCAGATGACGAGCCGGCGCTACTCAAAGTGATGACGCAGTATCTGCTACGGCTCGATTACAGCGTGGACGCCTGTTCAACGGGAGTGGAAGCCTGGCAGCGGTTCGAAGCCGCCTCTGGCGGCTACGCCCTGTTTGTGGCCGACGCCACGTTGCAGGACTCAACCGGAGTGGCTCTTCTCGAACGCATGTTTGCCGTGAACCCGGCAATCTCGTTCCTGATCTGTAGCGGCTACCCGTACGATCTGGAGGTGCTGCCGCCCGTAATCCGCGAGCGGACACGCTTCCTCCAAAAACCCTTCACGCCTACTATGCTCGCTGAAACCGTCAGCGAGCTGGTGGCTGGCCCAAGGCAGAATCCGTAGGCCCCTGCGGCAGCTCCAGGAGGCGTGTTCTGTGGCGCCTCGGGTCAGGAGAGGGCTTCGTCGAGACGCTCGGCGAGGCTCTCGCCGGACTCCGACCATAATTGTCTGCGCTCGACCGGCAGGGAGGTTTGCAATTCGCGCGAGAGGCGAATCAACCCTGCAAGATTCGAGTGCGCTGCACGCTCGCTGCCGGCCACCGCCGGATCGGGAACGAAGGAAGACTCCGCGCCGGCGCCGATGCGAAAGTGATCGGCCATGTCGTTCTCATATGCCGGACCGAAGCAGGCGAGCGTGACGCGGGAGGGCTTGAGCACCCATCCCTGTTCGGTGTGCTGGAACTGCTCGCACCAACCCTCGACGATGTAGCTGCAGTCGTCGTGTTCGAACTCGCGACAGACCGTAATCAGTTCCCCGACCTCCAACTCACCCTCACCGTACAGCCGCTCGAGCAGCGGCGGCTCGGAGGGGGAGATGGCCTGAATCCGGAGGCCGGCAACGCCCGGCCGCAGCTTCGAAAACGGGAACACGCTCAATAGTTCTTCAAAATGGCGAAGCATGGTATCCGCGCCGAAATCGCGGACCCACAAGGACAACCATACCTGATCGGGCATCTCTCTCATTCTGAACCAAATGTAAGGGGACCCGGGAGCAGAGGTGAACGTCGTGCATTTACTTGCGCGAGCCTCGACCTTCTTCAACCTCCAAAAACTCCGCCAAACCCACCTCCAGTTCCGGTATTTGAATTGAGGCGACGTTCCAAACTTCGTCCAAGTGCACTCCGATGTAACCGTGAATCAGTACGTCGCGCATGCCGCAGATACTCCTCCAGTCGAATCGAGCCGTCTGCTGCGCGATTCAGTAGAGACGCGTTTAGCCGCCTCGCCGATCACTTCCACGTTGCGTATGACAGCGTCCTGCAACTCTTCTGATGCCATGAACGCAGCCCGTCCGGGCGCGATGGAACGTGAGATACGGTGACAACGTTCCAGCATGTGGTGCAGATACAGCCTGTCGTCCTTCACAGCGGAGTCGCTTCGCGAAGGATCCTGTCGCGCACGCGTCCGGGTTCCCACGCAACCAGCAGGTCGAGGTCGCTGGCGTCAGTCGCCTCACCCCGGGCGACAGACCCGGACACGCGCACATTGTGCGCACGCCTCTGTTTTGCCAAGCGCAGAACCTCTTCCGCTTCGTTTAGCAGCCTTGTCCGCTACCGAATCTTTTCCGTCAGCGTGACCGGCTCGGAGAGCTTGAAGGTCAACCGCGTCTCGACGGGGAGTTCCACCGCCTTGCCGCGAGTCGCCATTACAGTGCCCGTGCCTGCCGCACCACCGACGCCCGCGCCGATCGCTGCGCCCTTGCCGCCTCCGGCGATCGCGCCGATTGCCGCGCCAAGAGCCGCGCCGACGCCGATCTTCTTTGCGTCGTCACCCGTGCTCTTTTCGCCTTGCTTGGCGAATTTCTCGGTCGAGATCGTGACCTCCTGGCCGTCGGACGTCTTCAGTTTCGTCAGTTGCAGCGTAATCGCGGAGACGCCGCGCACCCTTCCTGCCTGCTGGGCTTCCAGGATGCTGCCTGTGACCTTTGCGCCGCGCTCCGCAATCGCGAACCCGTCAACGACCAGGGGCTGGTCGAGCGTCGCTGAGAACGTATCACCGGATTGCCGCTGCTCGCTGTTGATGGTTTCCGCCAAGCGAACCGTAATTGTGGTTCCCGCCGGCACGGTTACGCGCTGTGGCTCGCGCGGCGGAGGGGGAGGCGCCGGGGCAACCACTGCCTGAGCGGGCGCCGGAACAGCCGGAATCGACTCCACAATCGGGCGCGCTTGTTC
>DATMXS010000106.1:0-7610 GCA_035561355.1 Bryobacteraceae bacterium
GTCCACCAGATCGGCCTGCCATATCACTGGGGCGGGGTGGGCCGCAGCACTGGGGACACGGCCAACGAACTCATCGGGTTCGTCGCAGACCCGAACGTCTCGATTCAGGAATCGAAGTGCTTCACGGGCGGTATCGTGGCGGGCCGGCGCAGCGGCAAACGGCGCGTGGTCACCTCGGGACCGCTGGTGAGGCCCGTTGAAAAGCCGGGCATCGCACGCGATCTTCCCGAAGTTCGCGAGAAGCCGGTCGGCCACCACAAGGTCAGGGCCGGCAGGGCGAAGCAGGGAGAACAGTCATGAGACGGCGACTGGATGGAACCGTGTCCGAAAAGCAGACCGGCTTTTTCACAGATACAACGGTGTGCATCGGTTGCAAGGCGTGCGAGGCGGCCTGCAAGCAGTGGAACCAGTTGCCCGATGACGGCCTCTTCTTCACGGGGATGTCGTACGACAACACCGTTCACCTGGGCGGATCCACATGGCGCCACGTCGCGCTCGCAGAGCGCCCGGTTGTGCTCTCGACCCAGCAGACCGGATTGAGCAAGCCGTTCTCGTGGCTGCTGATGTCGGATGTCTGCAAGCACTGCGCCCGTGCCGGGTGCCTCGAAAATTGCCCCACGGGAGCGATCGTCCGGACCGAGTTCGATTCCGTCTACGTCCAGCCCGATGTGTGCAACGGCTGCGGCTACTGTGTTGTGGGCTGCCCGTTCGGCGTCATCGACCGCCTGCAGGACGACGGCCGCGCTTGGAAGTGCACGCTGTGCTATGACCGCCAGAAATCGGGCCTGGAACCGGCGTGCGCGAAGGCATGTCCCACCGATTCGATCCTCTTCGGCGAGGTTGGATGGCTGCGGGATCGCGCACGCGAACGCCTCGAACACCTGCACTCGAAAGGGATGAAGGAAGCCTACCTGTACGGCTTCGACGAGGGAAACCAGCCCGGCACCGAGGGTTTGAACGCCTTCTTCCTGCTGGTGGACAAACCCGAGGTCTACAACCTGCCTCCAGACCCGGTGGTGGCGACGAAGAAAGCCGCCGGGAGTTGGGGAGCGATGGCTGTCGCGGGCGCGATGATGGCGGTCGCAGCGGTGATTTCAGCGGCCCGCGGAGGTCGGTCATGAGCGAAAAGAAGGACGGGCGATTCATCGATCCCGAAACCGGGGTGCTCCTTGGTGAAGGGGCCGAGCAGAAGACCGGGCCCATCGAGCTTTCCGTGGGCGTTTCGCGGCGGCTGCCGACATCCTATTACACATCGAAGGGCGGGCCGACTTACTACAACCAGCCGATGCTCCAGACCCCAGTGTGGATCTGGACCGTTCCCGTCTACTTTTACGCCGGAGGGACCGCAGGCGCCGCCTTGACCCTCGCCGGCGCGGCACAACTATTTGGCGGAGGCCGGTTGGATGGACTCGTACAGGCCTGCGAGTGGATCGGGGCGGCGGGACTTACCGCCGGGTCCGGGCTGCTCATCGCGGACCTCGGGAAGCCTTCGCGTTTCCTCAACATGATGCGGGTCTTCCGCCCGACATCGCCGCTCAACCTGGGCTCCTGGCTGCTCGGAGGGGGCGCATCCGCCGCCGGTGCAGCCGCAGTGTTCGGTCGCGCCGGCGAGCCTCTGCGATCTCTGGGCCGCCTCGCCGGGTTCACGGCCGGACTGTTCGGAATCCCGCTGACGGGGTACACCGGCGTCGTGCTCTCGAACACGGTCATTCCGGCCTGGCACGACGCCCGAAGGGAATGGCCGGTGCTGTTCGTCGCTTCCAGCATGACCGGAGCGGCCTCACTGCTCGATATCCTGGACCTCTCCCACCGCGAACACAGGGTCGTGCGCACCTTCGGACTTTTGGGGAAGGCCGCGGAAGCCATCTCGGCCCGTTACGTTGAGAGGCGTATCGCACAGGCGCCGGCGACGGCCCATCCGTTTCGACGCGGCCGCGCTTCCCTGCTGTGGAGAGCCGCGCAACTTTTCGGCATCGCAAGCCTTGTGACCGCCCTGCTGCCGAGGCAGACACGGAAGAAGCGCATCGCCTCAGCGGTGATGGGCACGGCGAGCTCGCTGTGCGTGCGCTTCGCCTCCATCGAGATCGGGATGGCCTCGTCTGAAAACCCGTGCGCAGCATTCGGCCAGCAGCGCTCGGGCCGGGGGGCTTTCGAGAAAACCCGCAACGCCGCCGTCGTGGGAGCAGGCGAGGAAAGGGCCTATCACGCGAGCGACGCGCGCATGGCCGAGAGCGCGCGGTGAACCGGCGACCACGCGCATTGACAGGAGCGCGGCGCGCACGCACCGGTTACTGCCAGCCGCCTCCGAGCGCGCGATAGAGTTCGGTGTACGACAGCACTTCCTCCAACCGGAGCCGCGCCAGCGTGAGGCGGCCCTGAAACAGATTGCGCTCGGAGTCGAGCACCTGAAGGTAACTATCGATCCCGCCCTGGTACCGCAATTTGGATAGACGCGCGGTTTCTGTGAGCGCCTGAACCAAGCGGTCCTGCTGGCTGCGCTGCTCACGCGTGCGATCGTAGCCGACCAGCGCGTCGGACACCTCACGGAGACCCGTATAGATCGCCCGTTGATACGCGCTGACCATCTCCGTCTTCTGGGCTTCCGAGAGGCGCACTCCGGCGCGCACCCGTCCGGGCGTTGAATCGGAAGCACGGCTGTGGGAGTAATGCTCGCCAGGCGCGCCGGCCCGGTAAGCAGGTCCGTAAGGGCACGGCTCTGGCCGCCGAGAAAGCTAGTCAGCGAAATCTGTGGGAAGTAATTCGCCTTCGCAACGCCGATCTGTGCACATTGGCCGCGATCAGTTGCTGCTCGGCCCGGCGAATATCCGGACGGCGCTGCAGCAAGGAGGACGGCAACCCGGGCGGTACCTCCGCGGGTACAGGAACAAAGCGGGGAAGGAGCAAAGCGGGGACGGACGGGACGTAAACTTGAAGGCCGTGAGGAGGAACGGCTTGCCCTGAGTTGCCGCCTCAATGGGAGACGAGTCACGCGAACCAGGGTGCTTCTTGGGGAGGAAACCGGGACGGACGGGATGTATCCTCTGCAAGTGGAACATGCAGTACCTCGGCTGCGCCGTATCTGTTCGGCATCAGCGGCTGCCCCGGGATTCCGAGGCTGCGCCGTATCTGTTCGGCATCAGCGGCTGCCCCGGGATTCCGAGCTTTGGGTTGGTTTTCGCGGTGATCGCTGCACATGGCCGGCGCCGGGCCGTAATGCACGGCTTTCCGGAGCGGGTTTCCAGATCGCTACGATTTAGGTAACGATGTCTGGGCCTCTCGCATACACCACCGTACACCCGCTGGTCACAATTGAAGCAGCACTCACGGTTGCCGCTGTGCTCGTGGCTGTGTACGGTCGGACGGGCGGGGCCTGGGCTCGCAAATCAAAGCTGGCCCTCGCTCGGATTTCCGGGAGTACCACCCGGTCTGTGCTGCTTGCCGGTGCGCCGGTGGTGCTCCTGCGGCTGGCTGTGCTGCCGTGGCAGGGTGTGCCGGTGCCTGGAGTCCATGATGAATTCAGTTACCTGCTGGCGGCCGACACGTTTGCATCGGGGCGCCTGACGAACCCGCCTCACCCGATATGGGTTCATTTTGAGACGTTCCACGTCATCCACAAGCCGACCTACGCTTCCATCTATCCACCGGCGCAGGGCCTTGCGCTTGCCGCAGGAAAAATCATTTTTGGACACCCCTGGGCAGGCGTGTGGCTCAGTTGCGTCCTGCTCGCGTGCGCCGTGTGCTGGATGCTCTCGGCCTGGCTCCCGCCGCCCTGGCCCCTTATCGGTGCAGTGCTGCTGGCAATACGGCTGTGCACCTTCAGTTACTGGATCAATAGTTACTGGGGCGGCAGCGTAGCCGCGATCGGCGGAGCCCTGGTGTCAGGCGCAGTCTTACGGCTGCGGCACCGCCAAACCGTTGCGAACGCCTTGGTTCTGGCCACCGGCATCTCGATCCTGGCCGCCAGCCGGCCTTACGAAGGCCTTGTGCTGTGCCTGGCTTCTGCCGTCCCTGTCACAGCGTGGGCATTTCGGGCGAGAGGCTACGAAGCGGCCCGCTGGCGCCGCCGCGTTCTGCTGGCCGTGGTGGCGGTGCTCGCTTTCGCCGGTGCGCTGATGAGCTATTACCAGTGGCGAGTAACCGGGAATCCGTTTCTCATGCCGCACGTGTTGAACCAGCGGATGTACGCGACGAGCAGTCCGTTTGTGTGGCAATCCCCGCCTGCGAAGCCGGTTTACCGGCACCGGACCATGGAGGCTATGTACTCGGACTACTACGCAGGTTACGAACGCATCAGAACGCCGCGCGGTTTCGTGACTGAGAGCCTCACGAGAGTAGCGGAGCTCTGGTTGTTCTACCTCGGCCCGGTGCTCTCCTTGCCTCTCCTCGCCTTCTGCCGTTTACGGGACGACCGTGTACGGCTCTTACTCTGGACCTGCGCTGCCGGCACGGTGGCCATATTAGTTACGACGTATTTCAGGCCGCACTACTTCGCGCCTTTTCTTGCTGCCACATATGGCGTTCTGATCGCAGGCCTGCGCCAACTCTCCGCTTTCCGCTCTCGGAAGGTACGCTGGGGGCTGGCGGTCGCCGGCGCGGTTCCCGTCATCTGCATGGTGATGCTGGTGCTCCGGATTGCCGCCGACCCGCTTAAGATTCCCTATCGCGATGAATGGCGGGCCACCTGGTACAACACCCCCCGAGGAAATGTCGCACGTGCACGCCTGCTCGAGCAGTTGCGCCACTCCGGCGCGCAGCACCTCGTCATCGTGCGCTATGACGACAACCACTGGCTGCACGAGGAGTGGGTGTATAACGACGCGGACATCGACCATTCGGCTGTGGTATGGGCGCGGGATATGGGCGCCTCGGCGAACCGAGACCTCGTCGCCTACTACAGGTCTCGTATGATCTGGCTTCTCAGGCCCGATCGCAGACCACTGCGGCTGGAGCCTTACCCCGATCCGAATGGCACGTCGCGTTCGGAACGCCCGTAAAGGCAGGCCCGAGGGGACACGCAGAGCATGTCCCCGTCGCGATTTGGGGGCACGGCGGGACTGGGGCGGCGGAGACCTGCGTCGCCTTTGCAACGGCGGCGGGTGGACAGACGGCAGACGGGGGTCAGTACAATGGATCAGCTAGTCCCATCTGAGGTGGCCGTGGGTAATTCCATTCTCCCGAATGAACAGCGCAAGCTGGCGGAGTTCTCGGAGACCGTGACGCCGGTTGCTCGAACGGTGCTGTGTGTCGATGACACCGAGAGCAATCGTTACGTTCGCAGTCGTGCTTTGCGTGCTGCGGGATTGAGGGTGATCGAGGCCGCGAACGGCATGGACGCGCTCAGTCTGGCCATTGAGGAGCAGCCAGATCTTGTCGTGCTCGATATCGGGCTACCGGACCTAAACGGTTTCGAAGTGTCCAAACGGCTCAAGTCGGACCCGAGGACGCAAGCCGTTCCGGTTCTCCACGTATCGGCAATAGGCCGCATGGAGCACGACCTCCCTCAATCGATCGAGCACCGAGGCGATGCGTACCTACGCGAGCCGATCGATCCGGATACTTTGGTTGCGACCGCAAGAGCGTTGATCCGGGCTCACGAGGCGGAACGGAACCAGCGCGAAGCGGAAGCGCGCGCCAGAGCGGCGAGAGCCAGCGCTGCGGAGCACCTGGCCCGAGCCAACCAGCAGTTGCAAACCGTTTTGAACAGCATCACAGACGGCCTGATGGTGCTGGACAGGGATTGGCGCTGCACCTATATCAGCGAACAAGGCGCGCGGATGATTGGCATGCGCACGGAAGACCTCATGGGGAACTGCGTTTGGGATCTGTTCCCACACGCGGAGGGCACGAAGTTCCATGAGGGCTATCACCGCGCTGTCGAAACCGGACAAAAAGTTCAGTTCGAGGAGTATTACCCGGAGCCGTTGAACTTGTGGCTCGAATGCCACTGCTACCCGTCGGCCGAAGGGCTATCCGTCTATTTTCAAGACGTTACCGGACGCAAGAAAGCCGAAGACGCCCTCCGCGCCAGCGAGCGCCGGTACTCGGCGCTATTCCAGAACCGCCTCAACGCCATCGCACACTGCCGGACCGTGACCGGCGAGGATGGTAAACCAATTGACTACGAAATCCTCGAGGTCAACGACGCCTACGAGTTGGTGACAGGGATCAAGAAGGCGGATATCGAAGGGAAGTTGGCGACAGAGGTATTCCGCGGAATCGAAAACTTCTCGTTCGATTACATCGGCACGTACGGGAAGATTGCGCTGGAAGGTGGCGAGCTGAGCTTTGAGGTCTATTTCGAAGGGCTGAGACAGTGGCTCTCGATTTACGTCTACAGCCCGAAGCAACGCGAATTCGTCGCAATCTTCACAGACATCAGCAACCGCAAGCAGGCCGAACAGGCGCTGCGCGAAAGCGAGGCGAGAGAACGAGCCCGTGCAGCCGAGTTGGAAGCGATCATGGACGCGGTCCCGGTTGCCACGTTTGTATCACATGACCCGGAGTGCCGCCAAATGGTCGGGAGCCGCACGACATACGAGCTTCTTCGGCTCGCTCCGGGCAGCAATCTTTCCAAATCCGCACCTGAAGGCCAAAGACCCACGACTTTCAAGCCGATGAAAGAAGGGCGTGAAATCGCGCCTTACGATCTGCCGGCCCAGAAGGCCGCTTCGACTGGACGTCCGGTTCGTAACTACGATTTCGACGTTGTCTTTGAGGACGGCACATGCCGCAACCTGCTCGGCGATGCCGTACCGTTGTTTGGTGAAGATGGCCGTCCGTCGGGCGCGGTCGGCGCCTTCGTCGATATAACCGATCTGAAGCGAGCTGAAGAGCGGCTTCGGCAATCACAGAAACTGGAGAGCATTGGATTACTCGCCGGCGGGATCGCTCATGACTTCAACAATCTGCTGACCGGGATTATGGGGTACGCCAGCATGGTACTGGATGAGGTTGGCCCCGGTCCGGCCCGGCGCATCCAGGAGGTTCTCGGCAACGCTGAGCGGGCTGCCGGCCTCACTCGTCAACTTCTGGCGTATTCCGGTCAAGGGCAGTTTATTTCCCAGGATCTCGACGTGTCACAGGCGGTGAACGAGACGGCCGACCTCATGCAACTCTCGATTCCAAAGAGTGTTGACCTCGTCATCAACGTCCAAAGGCGCCTTCCCGTGGTGCGAATGGACCCCAGCCAACTGCAACAGATCATTATGAACCTCATCATCAATGCCGGTGAGGCGATCGGCCAAGGCAGCCCAGGCAGAATCACTGTCGCCACCTCGATGAGGGACGTCGGAAAGGCCTTCGTTGATGCGATCGGCGGAGAAGTTGCGCCGGGAAGGTATGTGTCGATCGAGGTCAGCGACACCGGATGCGGCATTGACCCCGGTTCTGTATCCAAGATATTCGATCCGTTCTTTACGACCAAGTTCACGGGGCGAGGGCTAGGGCTGGCCGCGGTCGCAGGGATCATACGAACTCAGAACGGCGCGATTACTGTTGACAGCTCACCAGGTCGCGGCACCACTTTCCGCGTGTACCTCCGCGCGGCCACCACCTTCGTGCAGGAACCTGAAGAACGGCCGGATGCGAGCAGGCTCGGCACGGTACTGGTG
>DATMXS010000107.1:0-11686 GCA_035561355.1 Bryobacteraceae bacterium
GCGCGGTCATCAACCTGCGGCCCGATCTCTTCAAGGCGGTCCTCGCCCAGGTCCCCTTCGTGGACGTATTGAACACCGCCACTGATCCCACCCTGCCCCTCACGGTCGGCGAATACGAGGAGTGGGGCGATTCGAACGAGAGGAAGTTCTTTGACTACATCAGGTCCTACTCACCCTACGACAACGTCGAGAAGAAAGCCTACCCCAACATGCTGGTGACTGCGGGCCTGAACGATCCCCGCGTCTCGTACTGGGAGCCCGCGAAGTGGACGGCGAAGCTCCGCGCATTCAAGACAGACAAGAACGTTCTGCTGCTCCGCACCAACATGGCAAGCGGCCACGGCGGCGCGTCCGGTCGCTACGACCGCTGGAAAGAAATCGCCCAGGACTACTCGTTCCTGATCTGGATCTTAGGGGTCGAACGGTAAATGGTAAATGGGTGATGGGGACAGCAACAATTTTCACCTGGACGCCCGCGGAAGCGCTCTCTCGCGGCCCCCGCTGGCATCTCGGAAAAGGTGTAAATTGTTGAGCCTGTCGGAGAAAAAGCTTCCCGAACGAAGAATCAACAACTTGCGAGCAAATACATTCTCGTAAGTTATTGGTTTGCGTTCGACAAAATCTATCTCCGACACACTCTGTTACCGTCCCTGTTTATTTCCAAATCCGTGCGGCCCCGCGCAAGCGGCCTAATCCGCCCCAGGAAGTTCTGACGGCCGATCTTTGCGGAATCCTTATACCCCGGCCGCTGATCTTGGCAAAAACTTCACATCCCTTCTCTTAGTTTGGAAACAGCGGTGGTGTTAACGCCGTGGAGCGACTTCGATGATGGACCTGCTCTGCGTGGGCGCGGCGGCCGCGTTCTTCGGGCTTTCCTGGAAACTGATTCAGGCGGCCGGGAGCGCCTTGTGAACCTTCTCTACATCATCGGCGGCCTGCTTGCGGCGGGGCTGTTGGTCTATCTCATTGTCGCGCTGTTGAAACCGGAAATCTTCTCATGAGCGGCAACGAAGCCTCGCAGATTGTCGTGTTCTTTGCAGTTCTCCTGCTTTCGGTGAAACCACTCGGCGGATACATGGCGGCAGTGTACGAGGGCCGGACGAACTGGGTCCGGGAAGGGTGGATTTACCGGCTCGCCGGGGTCGACGCCAATTCGCTCATGACGTGGAAGGGCTATGCGGGCGCGTTCCTGTTGTTCAATGCACTCGGGTTGCTTGCGGTTTATGCGCTGCTTCGCGTTCAGCATCTGCTGCCATGGAATCCGCAAGCGTTCCCGGACGTAGCACCTCATACCGCTTTCAACATCGCGGTCAGCTTCGCTACCAACACGAACTGGCAAAACTACTCAGGCGAGGCGACGCTCAGTTATTTGACCCAGACGGCCGGCCTCACCGTCCAGAACTTCGCTTCCGCGGCCTCCGGCATGGCTGTGATGGCAGCATTGGCCCGGGGCCTGGCGTCGCGCAACACGGACAGGATCGGCAACTTCTGGGTCGATATGATCCGAAGTATTCTGTACATCCTGCTGCCGCTATCGGTGCTGCTCACTGTGCTGCTCATTTCACAGGGAGTCGTCCAGAATCTCGATCCTTACGTGCCGGTCGCCGGTTCGAAACAAGTGCTTCCGATGGGGCCGGCGGCCTCGCAGATTGCGATCAAGCAACTGGGAACCAACGGCGGCGGCTTCTTCAATGTTAACTCCGCGCACCCGTTCGAGAACCCGACTCCGATGTCGAACTTCGCCGAAATGCTCGCCATCCTTCTCATCCCGGCAGGGCTTTGCTACACATTCGGTTGCCTCGTGAAAGACCGGCGTCAGGGCGTGGCGATACTCGCTGCCATGCTTATTCTGTTCGTCCCGCTGCTTCTCGTCGCCGTACATGCCGAGCAGGGCAACATGGAGGGCAAAGAGGTTCGCTTCGGAACTGCGAACTCCGCACTATGGGCAGCGGCTACGACCGCGGCTTCGAACGGCTCCGTGAACTCAATGCACGATTCGTTTACGCCAGCCGGCGGACTGATCGCGCTGTTCCTCATGCAAATGGGAGAAGTCGTTTTCGGCGGAGTAGGGTCGGGACTCTACGGCATGATCGTCTTCGCCATCATCGCGGTGTTCCTCGCGGGTCTGATGGTAGGCCGTACGCCGGAGTACCTCGGGAAGAAGATCGAGGCCTTCGAGATGAAGATGGCATCCATCACTATCCTCGTTCCGCCGGTCTGCGTCCTGGTTGGAACTGCGATCGCAGTCGTCACGCCCATGGGACTGAGCGGGCTGCATAATCGGGGACCTCATGGCTTCAGCGAGGTCCTGTACGCATTCACCTCGATGGGCAATAACAACGGCAGCGCGTTCGCGGGTTACGACTCCAACAATCCTCTGCTCAACTTCGCGGGCGGATTCGCGATGCTGCTGGCGCGTTATTGGGTAGCACTGCCGGTGCTCGCGCTCGCGGGATCGCTGGCGCGCAAGAAAATCATACCGGCAGGGCCCGGCACCCTACCCACTCACAGTCCTCTGTTCGTGGCGCTGCTCGCCGGCGTCGTCCTGATCGTGGGAGCACTGGCATTCATTCCAGCCCTCGCTTTGGGGCCGATCGCCGAGGCACTTCGATGACGTCGCGCGCTCTTTTTGAACGGCACATTGTACGGGTCGCCGTGGTCGACTCGCTTCGGAAACTCGACCCCCGCCATCAGGTCCGCAATCCGGTGATGTTCATTGTTCTTGTTGGCAGCGTACTGACGACGATCCTCGGAGTGCAGGCGTTGTTCGGCCAGGGTGAAGCACCAGCATCGTTCATCTTCGCAGTCAGCGGCTGGCTCTGGTTTACGGTGCTCTTCGGCAACTTTGCCGAAGCCATGGCGGAAGGGCGCGGCAAGGCGCAGGCCGACACGCTCCGCAGGAGCCGCCGCGATGTGAGCGCCAAGAAGCTGAACGCGCCGGTATACGGGTCTTCTTTCACGGTTGTCCCGGGCGCGGACCTCCTCAGGGGAGACGTCGTTCTGGTCGAAGCAGGCGACTTCATTCCGATGGACGGTGAAGTGATCGAAGGCGCCGCTTCGGTGGACGAGAGCGCCGTCACCGGGGAGAGTGCGCCCGTGATTCGCGAGAGTGGCGGCGACCGTTCTAGCGTGACCGGCGGCACTCGCGTGTTGTCCGACTGGCTGGTCATTCGCGTGACGGCCGAAGCGGGCGAGACTTTTCTGGACCGGATGATCGCCATGGTGGAAGGGGCCAAGCGTCACAAAACGCCAAACGAAATCGCCCTGCAGATCCTGCTGGCGGCGCTCACAATCGTGTTCCTGCTGGCCACCGTCACGCTGCTGCCGTTCTCGATCTACGCCGTGGGCGAAGCGGGAAGGGGAAAACCGGTCAGCGTTACGGTGCTGGTCGCATTGCTGGTCTGCCTGATTCCGACCACGATCGGCGCACTGCTCTCCGCAATCGGGATCGCCGGCATGGATCGCATGTTGCAGGCGAACGTGCTTGCCATGTCGGGCCGGGCGGTGGAAGCGGCCGGTGACGTCGATGTTCTCCTGCTGGACAAGACCGGCACGATCACGCTGGGCAATCGTCAGGCGACCGCCTTCATACCCGCGGACGGGTACACTGAACGCCAGCTTGCAGACGCTGCGCAGTTGGCCTCCTTGGCCGATGAAACCCCGGAAGGCCGAAGCGTTGTAGTCCTCGCGAAGGAGCTATTTCAGATTCGCGAGCGAGACCTGCACGCGCTCGGCGCGCATTTCGTCCCTTTCACTGCACGCACCCGGATGAGCGGAGTGGATCTGGATGGAAGGCACATTCGCAAAGGCGCCGCGGAAGCCATCGAGGTGCATGTCACTTCGATAGGCGGCGAGTACCCGGAAACCGTCCGGGAGGCGGTCGAGTCCATCGCCCGTCAGGGCGGAACTCCCCTGGTGGTTGCCGATGGCGCGCGGGTCCTCGGCGTCATTCAGCTCAAAGACATCGTCAAGGGTGGCATCAAAGAGCGCTTCGCAGAACTGCGCAGGAGCGGCATCAAGACGATCATGATCACGGGAGATAATCCGCTGACCGCCGCGGCCATCGCCGCCGAAGCCGGGGTGGACGAGTACCTGGCCGAGGCAACACCTGAGCGCAAGCTGCAACTCATTCGCGAGCGGCAGTCCGAAGGCCGCCTGGTGGCCATGACCGGGGATGGCACAAACGACGCTCCGGCGCTCGCGCAGGCCGACGTTGCCGTTGCGATGAATACGGGCACTCAGGCAGCAAAGGAAGCCGGCAATATGGTGGATCTCGATTCGAACCCAACCAAGCTGATTGAGATCGTCCAGATCGGGAAACAGATGCTCATGACGCGAGGCGCGCTGACCACATTTTCAACTGCAAATGACGTCGCCAAGTATTTCGCGATCATCCCGGCCGCTTTCGCTGCAACCTACCCCGAGTTGGGCGCGCTCAACGTGATGCACCTCGCTTCGCCCCAGAGTGCAATCCTCTCCGCCGTGATCTTCAATGCACTGATTATCGTGGCGCTGATTCCGCTGGCGCTGCGGGGTATTCGTTACCGTCCCGTGACCGCGGCCGAGTTGCTTCAGCGGCATCTGCTGATTTACGGGTTGGGTGGTGTGGCATTGCCATTCATCGGCATCAAAGCCATCGACCTGATCATCTCCGGAGCCGGGTGGGCGTAATGTTCAAGCCTGCATTTGTGCTGATGGCGATACTGACCCTCGTAACGGGGTTGGTCTACCCGCTCGCGATGATGGGATTGGCGCATATGGCGTTTCCCGCCCGGGCACACGGAAGCTTGATCACCGAGAACGGCCGCGTCACGGGCTCGAAGCTGATCGGGCAGCAGTTCGACGATCCGGCGCACTTCTGGTCCCGGCCTTCGGCGACAGAACCTTTCCCGTACAACCCGGCCGCATCGTCGGGCTCCAACTACGGCCCTCGGAGCGCCGACCTCGAAAAGGCAATGGAAGAGCGTCGAAAGGCGCTGCAAGCAGCGGACCCGGGGAACACCGCGCCGATCCCAATCGACTTATTGACCGCTTCGGGCAGCGGTCTGGATCCACATATCAGCCCTCAGGCCGCCGAGTATCAGGCGAGCCGGGTCGCGCGCCTCCGGCGCCTGAACGTCAGGGTGGTCCGCGAACTCATTGCGACACATACCGAGAACCGGCAGTTGGGATTCCTTGGCGAGCCGGTCGTCAACGTGGTGGCGCTCAATCGCGCACTGGACCGGAAGTGAAGTACCTCATCATCGTTCTTCTTCCGACGTGCGTAGCGGCACAGAAGCCTCTGACCGGGCGCGAACGGATGCTGCTCGAGCGCATCGAGGAACTGGAACGCCGGCTTGCGCTCCTGGAGGAACGGACAGGCCGGACGGCGAATGCCGAACCGGCCGCCGCTCCCGCCTCGCGCACGCCGCCAGGGGCGGCCAATCCCGAAGCTACCCCGGCATCCAAACTCCCGGAAGGCGCCACCATCAGCGTAAACCTCGATGGCTACTACGGTTACAACTTCAACCGGCCCTATGGCGGGACGAATGTTCTCCGGGCCTATGATGTCTCCAGCAACAGCTTCAGCCTGAATCAAGCCGGCATTATCTTTGAACGCACTGCGGACCTCGCGGGAGGGCGGCGTTTCGCTGCACGCCTGGACCTCCAGTTCGGTCAGGCCACCGAAACGCTCCAGGGCTCTGCCGCGAACGAGCGAAGGCCGGAAGTGTACCGCCATGTGTTCCAGGCATACGGGAGCTACACCGCGCCGGTCGGAAAGGGCCTCACAATAGATTTCGGAAAGTTCGCCAGTTCTTTCGGAATCGAGAACAATTACACGAAGGACCAGCTCAACTACTCGCGATCGTACTGGTTCAGCTTCCTGCCCTTCTATCACATGGGCATCCGGACGTCTTACGCCCTGACCGGCAAGGTGAACGCGAGCTACTGGCTGACTAACGGACTGAACCAGACAGAGGACTTCAACAAGTTCAAGAGTCACGCGATCGTGCTGAACTTCAAGCCAACGTCGAACGTCTCTGCCAATCTCAACTATTTCAGCGGTCAGGAACAGCGGGCAGTCTCGGGCAGGGAGCCGCGCGGCCGCTCCCATGTCATCGACAGCTATATGCCGTGGCAAGCGACTGACCGCCTCCTTCTGGCCGCCGAAGCCGATTGCGTCATCAGCCGCGTCGAGGCGTTCTCGCCGCCACGGCGCGTCACTGGCGGCGCAGGATATGCGCGCTACCGCTTTCGTCGCAAGTTCAACCTGGCGAGCCGCTTCGAGTATCTGAACGACCTGGGCGGCCTGTTCGGCGGCGTCACGCAATCTCTGAAAGATGCCACCCTCACAGCCAATTTCGATGTGGAGAGCGGCTTCCAGGTGCGGTTGGAGTACCGGCGCGACTGGCCCGATGTTCCGTACTTCCCTACTGCAAATCCGAATCGTCTAAACCGCGAGCAAAACACTGCCCTGCTTGGTCTAATCTGGTGGTTCGGGGGAAAGCAGGGAGCTTGGTAGAGCGGCAGCGACCCAACCCGGACGAGCTGTTGACCCGCGTCGCCGAAGCGGAACGGAAGCAGGCGCGGGGCAGACTCAAGGTGTTCTTCGGGGCCGCACCCGGCGTAGGCAAGACCTACGCGATGCTGGAAGCGGCCCGACTGCAGAGAAGGGCTGGCGTTGATGTCGCCATCGGTGTAGTCGAAACGCACAAGCGTAAAGAGACTGAGGCGCTGATCGAGGAGCTCGAGGTGTTGCCCCGCCGCACTGTGCCTCACCGTGGCGTGATGCTGGAGGAATTCGACCTCGACGGAGCGCTGGCGCGCAAACCGGAATTGCTGCTGATTGACGAACTCGCCCATACAAACGCTCCAGGATCGCGTCATCTAAAGCGCTGGCAGGACGTAATTGAGCTTGTGGAGGCAGGCATTTCCGTCCACACGACTCTGAACGTCCAACATCTCGACAGCCTCAGCGACGTCGTCGCTCAGGTGACCGGTGTTTCCGTTCGCGAAACAATTCCCGATTCGGTGCTCGATCGCGCGGACGAAATCGAGCTGGTTGATCTGCCGGTAGACGAACTGCGGCGCCGGATGGAAGAGGGCAAGGTGTATGTGCCCGACCAGGCGCAACGGGCCATGGCGAAGTTCTTCCGGCCAGGAAATCTGATCGCGCTTCGTGAGCTGGCGCTGCGGCGGACCGCCGATCGCGTGGACGCTCAAATGCGCAGCTACCGGCGCGACCACGCGATTCAATCCACGTGGCCCGTCAGTGAGCGCCTCATGGTTTCCATTGGTCCAAGCCCATTCTCGGCGAAGCTGATTCGCGCAGCGATGAGAATGGCGGAGCGGCTTCATGCCGAGTGGATCGTCGCCTTCGTGGAGACGCCGGCATTCGCGAGCGCGTCGGGCGATGCCCGTGAGCGGGTGCTCTCCTCTTTACGCCTCGCCGAGCAACTCGGTGCGGAGACGGTGACGCTCAACGGTACGAAGATTGCCGAGAGCCTGCTCCGCTACGCGCACTCAAGGAATGTTTCCAAGATTGTGATCGGCAAACAATCCGGTCCATTGTGGAAGCGCCTTCTTCGGGGGTCGGTCCTGGACGACCTGATTGCGGCCAGTGGTGAAGTCGAGATCTATGCAATTTCGGGCGAGCCAGGCCCGCCGCTGCGGGTCGCGCCCATGCCGAGTAGCCCAGGTCCGCCTAGCTGGCGTGAGTACGCTTTGGCTGGTTCGGTGGTTGCAGCGTGCACTCTGCTCTCGCTCGCCTTTCGCGCGACGCTGAACCCGGTGAACCTCGTCATGTTTTACCTTCTGGGGGTCGTTGCGGTCGCGATGCGTTCCAGTCGTCGTGTCGCGCTGTTCGCCTCGGTTCTCAGCGTCGCAGCGTTCGATTTCTTCTGCGTTCCGCCGTACCTTACGTTCGCAGTCTCAGACTACGAATACACTATTACTTTCGCGGCCATGCTGGCCATCGGTGTGATCATCAGCACCTTAACGGTGCACATCCGAATGCAGGCTGCCCACGCCGTAGACAGGGAAGCTCGCACGCAGGCTCTTTATCGACTCACACGGGAGCTGACGGGCGAGCAGAGAGGCTTTGAGGCAGCCCGCATCGCCACGGAAATCACACGTGAAGTGTTTGGTGGGCGAGTCGTCGTTTTCCTGCCCGAACCCTCGGGCAAGATCTCATTCCGGCGCCGCACGACCGACGATCTGCCGGTCCCGCGCAGCGAAGAGGGCGTCGCCCAATGGGCGTTTGACCACAAGCAAACGGCAGGCAAAGGCACGGACACCCTGCCCGGCGCCACGGCGCTTTATCTGCCGCTGCGCGGTTCGCGCCGATTGCTTGGCGTAATGGCCGTCATCCCTGAAAGCGACGCCCAGTTGACGTCGCCGGAGCAATTCCACCTGTTGGAGATATTTGCGACACAGATCGCCCTAGCCATGGAACGCGCCCACGTCGCGGCGGAGGCGCGTGAAGCGCAGCTCCGCATTGAGACAGAGCAGATGCGCAACTCGCTACTGAGCGCCGTATCCCACGACCTGCGCACGCCGCTCGCAACCATCACGGGCGCCGCCAGCAGCCTTCTGTCCCAGGGCAATCAATTGGACCCGGTAACACAGAAAGATCTTCTCGAGAGCATCGCCCAAGAGGCGCAGCGCCTCACGCGTTTCGTGAACAACCTTCTGGAAATGACCCGTCTCGAGTCCGGTGCAGTGGAGGTCGGGCGCGATTGGCACTCGGTCGAAGAAATCATCGGCGCCGCCTTGACCGGGTTGGAGCCGGTGCTGGGAAGTCGCCCGATTGAGGTCCGGCTGCCCCCCGACTTGCCTCTCATCTTCGTAGACGATGTTCTGATGGAGCACGTGTTCGTGAACTTGTTCGAGAATGCGGCGAAGTACACGCGCGATGGCTCTGAAATCATCGTGTCCGCCGCGCTCGAAAGTGACAGTGTTCTGATCGAAGTTATGGACCGCGGCCCGGGTTTCGCACCCGGTGATGAAAAGCGCGTCTTGGAAAAGTTCTACCGGGGCCCCGTCAGGGACGTCAGAGGCGCCGGTCTCGGGCTGGCAATCTGTCGGGCGATCGTGATTGCGCACGGCGGGTCCATTGAGGCGGCGAACCGCGATGGCGGCGGTGCGATCATTCGAATGCGCATCCCTACCGGCGGCCGCCCCCCTAGGGTAAACCTCGATGAATAGCGCGCCCGAAATTCTCATCGTGGAGGACGACCCGCAGATCCGCCGTTTCCTGCGTGCCACGTTCACCGCCGAGGAGTACCGTTTTCACGAAGCCGTAAATGCGCAAGAAGGGATCGCGCAAGCCGCAGCTCGACAGCCTGACCTCATAATCCTTGACCTGGGACTGCCGGACCGCGATGGCCTCGAAGTCATTCGGAACGTTCGCGAATGGACGCGAACTCCGATCATCGTTCTTTCCGCCAGAGGGCAGGAAAAGGACAAGGTCCAGGCTCTGGATTCGGGCGCCGATGATTTCGTGAGCAAACCGTTTGCCGTCGGCGAACTGCTGGCCAGGATCCGTGCCGCGCTGCGCCGCGCGGCGATGATCACGGATTCCGGGACAGCCACGCTGTTCCAGGCCGGCCGGATCGAGGTTGACCTCGAAAAGCGCGTCGTGCGGGTTGCAGGGAGCCAAGTTCATTTGACGCCGATCGAATACAAGCTCCTTCAGACACTGATCCGTCACGCCGGGAAAGTGGTCACACAACGGCAGCTGTTGGTGGAAGTATGGGGGCCGCAGCACATGGAGCAAGCTCAATACCTGCGGGTCTACATGGCTCAATTACGCCGGAAACTCGAAGCTGACCCGGCACGACCCAAGAACCTGCTCACCGAATCCGGAGTTGGCTATCGACTCGTGGCCGAGTGAGAGCCGGAACGACACGCAAATGAACAAAAAACCGGGTCCAGGCGACCGCATGCAAAGCTCCTCCGCCCGCATCAGGCTTCGGACCGCGCTTGCCAGCGCCACCGTCCTTGGGCGGAAGGGGACCGAAGGTTCCCCACCACCCACCGTTCGCGCCTTATTCGCGACAGTCGGACGGCTCGCGCGGCAATGGTGACGAGGTTAGCCTCGCCTTACAACCTCCAGCCCTGACGATACGGCGGATCGACCAAGCCGTTCGCCTCCGAGTCATTCGCAAACCGCATGTTCGGCGCGTCCCACAGCAAGTGCTTGCCCGTGCGGGCGGAGATCACTCCCAGGAGCGCGGTTTCATTGATCGGGCTTGCGAATTCGAAATTACAGTTTGTCTAGTCGTGACGCGCCGAATGCTACCGCGTGTCTTGGACAGCAATGCCGGTCTACACTACGCCGTTAGGGAGGATCTGTCCATCGGCAGGCCAAATCTCATCGTCGGGCGTTTCTCGTCAATGTGATTGCGCAGCACCCAACTTCCGGGTGGCAGAACATCCGGCAACTCATCGCAACCAGTGGATTTGACCTGAATTATCCTGTCGTGTTCCTGTTGAGCAGACGGGAGTGCGTCCCACCTCTGCGGACCGGAGAGGTAGGATTGCGGCAAGTGATCCCGGTTGGCCGCGACAGGCCCGCGACATCGTCTGTGCTACTATCCGAACCGGACGTAGTATGCGCTACACAGCCAAAATCGATTGGTGGATCGGGTTACTCTGGGTCGCTGTACTGCTTCTCGTGGTCGGCTTAGCAGTCGCTTCATGGTCGTTGAAGGGGTACGCGGTTTTGGTTAGCGCGTGCGCGGTGGTGTTTGGATTTTGTTACCCGCAGTCCTATGAGACAACCGACGCCTGTCTCCTGGTACGAGCGGGGCTGAGGACAATTCGGATCCCATATTCCTGCATTACAGGGGTACGACCGTCGTCTGATGGTCGGTCCGCGTTGGCAATGTCGCTGGATCGCATTCTGGTCGAGTATGAATCAGGGTCGATACTGATCGCCCCCAAGAGCCAGGATTTGTTCTTTGCTGATATTCAGGCTCGCTCCCCCCAATTATCGAAGCGGGGCCAGGACCTTGTGATTTCTCTCGCGTGATATAGAGACCGAAACGAGAATCCGCGCCGCTTTAGCTTTGGGAAAACAGGGAAAACAACGGCAGGCTGCGGCCTGCATCTCCAAATTGAACTCATGCGGCCCGTCGTACATCACGCATGGATGGCGCAGGACGGGGCCGGCCTCTTGTAGAGGCTTTCGATCCCTGAAGGGAAACCCCGGGGACGGGACCTGACGAGACCTGACGATATCTCATCCGCTACGCCAGCCTTGCCGCCCCGCCAAACCTCACGCCAGTCACAGCACTCGCAAATTTCTATCTGCCTCATTCCAAAGCTGCTCACTCTCTCGCAAGCCTCGAAAGCCTTGACACAGCCCGTTACTCTAAGGCGGAGAACCAAGCCAATGGCATCCCCTGCAATTCATCACGTTTCATCACCTTCCGAGGTGATGATGAACGGCGTCCCCTCTGCCCGGAACGTAACCACGGCCGCAGCCGCCCACGTCAAACCGTTCAACTCCAACGCGCGCGAAGCCCCTCCCGTTCATCACTTTTCATCACTTCCGGGTGCAGCGCCGAACGCGCCAGAAGCCAGCGGCCATGCGCCACGGCCCGCGAGCGCAAGCGAGTCCAGCGCACTCCAGGCCCAGGTCGCCGCAGCACTCGCCCAAGGCTGTTCCGTCAGCGCCGCCGCCCGCGCCGCCGGCGTCCAC
>DATMXS010000108.1:0-2074 GCA_035561355.1 Bryobacteraceae bacterium
GCGCGGTCATCAACCTGCGGCCCGATCTCTTCAAGGCGGTCCTCGCCCAGGTCCCCTTCGTGGACGTATTGAACACCGCCACTGATCCCACCCTGCCCCTCACGGTCGGCGAATACGAGGAGTGGGGCGATTCGAACGAGAAGAAGTTTTTCGACTACATCAAGTCCTACTCACCGTACGACAACGTCGAGAAGAAAGCCTACCCCAACATGCTGGTGACTGCGGGCCTGAACGATCCCCGCGTCTCGTACTGGGAGCCCGCGAAGTGGACGGCGAAGCTCCGCGCATTCAAGACGGACAAGAACGTGCTGCTGCTCCGCACCAACATGGCCAGCGGCCACGGCGGCGCGTCCGGTCGCTACGACCGCTGGAAAGAAATCGCCCAGGACTACTCGTTCCTGATCTGGATCCTCGGGGTCGAACGGTAAGTGGTAAATGGGTTCTCGTTCCTGATCTGGATCCTCGGGGTCGAACGGTAAGTGGTAAATGGGTTGGGGACAGCAACAATTTTCACCTGGACGCCCGCGGAAGCGCTCTCTCGGGCCCCCGCTGGCATCTCGGAAAAGGTGTAGATTGTTGAGTCTGTCGGAGATAATTCCCACAACCACAAGTTGTGGTCCTAGCGCGAGCGGTTCGCAAGCTGTTGTGGCAACCGGGCGCAGAAGTCGCTATTTCCGAAAGGCTCTGTCACCGTCCCTGTTTACGTCGGTACGTCGGCGGCGATCAACTCGGTACCCGCGGTAATCAGCGTGGGGTACTCCATTCCGCCCGTGGCGCCCGCGCCGTATGCTGGATCGACGCACGTGATCGTCCGGTACGGATACATGCCGTACCACAGGCCGAAGTGCTTCAGCCCCGCGGCCAGCGCGCGGAAGTGGCGGTCCGCCTGCCCGGGTGCTCGGGCTGGATCAGCAGGATCATCCGCACCGGGTCGAGCCGCGCCTTCATTTCCGGAACGCCGTGCAGCTTCGCGACCGCGCTCAGTTCGCGCGGCGAAACCTCCGTAGCCGGATCGAACATCCGCTCCATCCGGATGAACTTAGGCGACGCCGTCCACGCGAAATCGTGTACGCCCGCCTGCGAGAACCTGTAAGTTGCCGTCTTCGCCTTCGGGTTGTCGCTGCGCGATTGCTGGACGCCGCTCGCGCCGGTGCGTAACCCGCTGGCACAGTAAGGTTCACGTTGTAATCGCCGAAATCGAAGTAGAACTCGCTGTTGAGGTGAAATTGGTGGCAATTCCACCGGCCCTGTGTAGAGTAACGCTCGCCCGCCTTCTCCCACACGCCGATCTTGGGGAACCACTGCGCGACGAAGTAGTAATCGCCGTGCCAGCCGGTGCGCCGCACGCCGCGCGGCAGCTTGGTGAAGAAGTCCATAGCGATCCGAATCGCCGCTCCGGGCTTAACGGGTTGCGGCAGCGTGACGGCCATCACCGTCTGATCGTCCTTGTTGCCGTCGTCGGGCTGTATGTATCGGATCGCTTTCCTCAAGTCCGGGCCGTTCTCGATCCGGATGCTCTTCACGTCGATCCAGCCCCACTCGTTCCGCTCCTTGAGCCGTTCCGCGAGCCACCCGCCGGCCTCCCGCATCACCGTGCTGCGCTCGTTCCGGAACGCATTCATATAGAGGTGAAACTGAAGCTCCCGGATCTCGTCCGGAGAATCGTTCAACCAGGTGAGCACCTGCCGCCCATGGATGCCGCGAGTCTTCGGATCGAGCCGCGCATCGATGTCATAACTGGCAATGCGAGGAGCCTGCGCAAAAGCGGGAAGGCAGGCGATGAGAGCCAGGCATAGGCGACACATGGGGCAATGGTACAGCAGAAGGACTCCACCTCGGCCGCCTACGGAGCCGTCCTCTCACTGCCACCATGGCCGCGAGTAGCGCGGCCACTCTTGGCCGCAGGGCCGGGCACTCCTGCCCGGCCAGTTCTGGAAGCCCAGCTTCCGATTCCGGCAGAGCGTCGCAAGGCTCGAGTTGCGGCGAGTTCGGCGGTTCACCGGATTGGCGCTGCCGCGTTCGTGCGCCAAGCATTCCGGAGCGGCCGGCCTTTGGGCGAGTTCGAGTTCTCTGT
>DATMXS010000109.1:0-15146 GCA_035561355.1 Bryobacteraceae bacterium
GGACATCGGGGAAGACGAATGATGTCGTCCTGTTATCGTCCAATCCGATGTATCTTGGAGTTCGATGGAGTGGCTCAATTACCACCACTTGCTTTACTTTTGGACCGTGGCGCGCGAGGGGTCGATTGCGCGCGCTTGCGAGAAGCTGCGGCTGGCACAGCCGACCATCAGCGGGCAGTTGCGCGCGCTCGAGGAGAGCATTGAGGCTAAGCTTTTTGCGCGCGCCGGACGCGGGCTGAAGCTGACCGACACGGGCCAGCTCGTGTACCGGTACGCAGACGAAATCTTCGGGATCGGCCGGGAGTTGCAGGAGGCGCTCGAAGGGCGTCCAACTGGGCGGCCAGTGCGACTCACCGTCGGCATTGCCGAGGTTGTGCCGAAGTTGGTGGCGTACCGCCTGCTCGAACCGGCGCTTTCGTTGAGCCAGCCTGTCCATCTCATTTGTCAGGAGGACAAGACCGACAAGCTGCTGGCGGCGCTTTCGAACCATGAGATCGACCTTGTCCTGACCGACGCACCGATCGGAGCGGGAACGCGCGTCCGCGCTTACAGCCACTTGCTGGGCGCCTCCGGGGCGGCGCTGTTCGCGGCTCCGCAGCTCGCGGAGCGGTTTCGGGACGATTTTCCCGCGTGCCTCGACGGAGCGCCGTTCCTGCTTCCAATGGACGGCTCGGCGTTGCGGCGGGGATTGGATGAGTGGTTCGAGGCGCACGGAGTTCGCCCCAGGATCATCGGCGAGTTTCAGGATAACGCGCTGCTGAAAGTCTTCGGGCAGGCGGGTGCGGGTGTTTTCGCAGCCCCGACCGCAATCGAGAGGGAGGTTCAGGATCTGTATAGGGCGGTGCTGCTCGGGCGCTTGGACTCTGTCACGGAGCGCTTCTACGCGGTTTCAGTCGAACGCCGGCTCAAGCATCCGGCAGTGGTAGCGATATCGGAGGCGGCCCGGGCCAAGCTGTTCCGCGAACCGGCGCCGCGACTCTGAAACGGCGCCTCGGCGCGATTCCGCCAGCCTATGCGAGGCGCGGTTCAGTGTGATCGTTGGGTGGTGGGCATGACCTCGTCTTTCGGTACCGGAGATGACGGCTCGATCTCATAGCCGGCCTTGTTGAGCATCACGATGTCTACCCGCCGATTTCTTGCGCGACCTTCTTCCGTTCCGTTTGGGGCCACCGGAACGTTGTCGGCATACCCGGCCACCGCCAGCCGCGAGATTGGAATGCGGCAGCGCGTCGTTAGAAGCTCCAGCATCGCGATGCTCCGCGCGGACGAGAGCTCCCAATTGCTCCGGAAGCGGGAATTGTGGATGGGCACAGAATCGGTGTGGCCCTCCAGGCGCACTGGATTCGGCAACTTCGCGATCACGCCTGCGATCTTGTCCAGGCTTTCATGTGTCGCGGGCAGAATCCCGGCCTCGCCGGAGTGAAAGAACGCCGCCTCTGTTAGGCTCACAACCAGGCCGCGGCTTTCCATGCGCAGCTGCAGTTTGCCGGATTCGATTTCCTTTTTCAGCTCCCGCGTGAGGTACTCGAGCGACGGGAGGAGTTCGGCGATCGCCGGATGACCCCCGGCTGCCGGCGCGCCTTTGCCCTTGGGCGGCTTCATCGCAACGCTCGCGCCACCCTTCGATTTGAGATCCCCTCCGCCGCCCATAATGCCCGCAATCACCGCCGTCATCTGGCCTCCGTCGAGTGCCCGCTTGACGGATTCAGAGATCTGCTGCGCTTTGCCTTTGTCCTCCTGTGAAGAGGCGAAGAGCACTACGAACAGAGCGAACATCAGAGTGAGCAGGTCCGCGTAGGAGACCATCCACCGCTCCGAATTCTCATGCCCGCCGGGTTTCTTCTTGCGCCCCATGCGTTATGCTGCCTTGGCGGTGGCCGCCTTGGCTGGGGCTTTCGCTCCGGGTTTCGACTTGCTCTCCACGAACGCCTCAAGCTTTACGCGGATCAGTTTCGGGTTGAGTCCCTCAACGATGCCGGAGATGCCTTCGAGCATCAATTCCCGCATTTCGTTGGCGGCATGCGCCCGGGCGCGAATCTTCCCGGCGGCGGGGATCAGGAACAGGTTGGCGATGCCGACGCCGTAAATAGTCGCTACGAACGCCACGGCTATGCCCTTGCCCACTTCCTCCACGTTCTGGATATGCTGCATCACCTGGATGAGGCCGAGCACCGCTCCGATGATTCCGATCGTGGGGGCGTAGCCGCCCGCCGCCTCGAACACCTTTGCCGCTGATTCATCGCGGTGCTCCTCTACGCCCATGTCGAGCTCCATCATCTTGCGGATTTCCTGGAGGTCAGTGCCATCAACCGCCAGGTTCAGGGCTTTGCGGAGGAATGGGTCCTGCACGGATTCGGCATCCTGCTCGAGGCCCACAATGCCGCTCTTGCGGGCCTTCGTGGCGTAGCCGATGATTTCCTCGACGATCGCCTCGGGCTGCTGCTGGCGCTCCAGGAACACCGACGTCACGGCGCGCACCGAGCGCATGAGCGCCGAAAGAGGCATTGTGACCATCACCGCCCCGAAGGTGCCTCCGAACACGATCATGGCCGCGGTTGGCTGTAGAATCTGCCCCAGCTTACCGCCCTCCAGAAGCAAACCGGCGATGATTCCCCCGAAGGCCAGTGCGAGTCCGGCGAATGTGGCAATGTCCGGACGGACCGAGGCTTTCTTGGCTGCCGCCATCTAGGGGGCCTCCGGCGGGTCCGCGAGGCGGCGCCGGTAGCCCACTACTCGCGCCACGACCTCGTCCGCCGGCTCCCGCACGACGAACTGGTGGCCGTTCGTGAGCGTGATCACAGTGTCGGGAGTGGTCTCAACGTGCTCGATCAGATCCGCGTTCAGAAGGAACGGCCCGCGGTTCAGGCGTGTTAACTGGATCATAGGTGCGCCTCGTTGAACATATCGGCTGAGGCGGCGAGGTTCTTTAGGACGTGGGGCCGTCACCGCAAGAGCTTGAGGATCGATGCCAGTTCGGCGCGGATCTGGTCGAGCGCCGCGGAAGGCGGTTCGAAAAGGCTGACCTGCTGGGCGACGGACGTAGGCTTGGCCGCTCGTACCCGGCGGGTTTGGCGGGCAAGATTCTCGAGTTGCTTTCGCGCCCCTTCGATGGTGAACCGTTTGTCGTACAGCAACTGCTTGATTTCGAGGAGCAGTTCGACATCCTTCCGCCGGTAGAAACGGCGCCCTTTGCCCACCTTTTTTGGGGCTAGGGCGGGGAACTCTTTTTCCCAGTACCGCAGCACATGGGGCTCGAGCCCCACCAGACGCGAGACTTCGCCGATCTGAAAATACAGCTTGTCCGGGATCGCGGGCGCAGCGGTTGAATTCGCCCCTTCGGATGCCATGGCCGATTTTCCAGTGCCAACCGTATAGTACGGAAATCACACGATTGCGTCAATCAAACTCCTACAGGTCCTGCGCGTTTTCGCCGATACAGGCATGTGGCATCGCTGATTCCCGCACTGATTCTCTCACCGGATGACCTCCTCGCCGGGGATCTGGAGCGGACGCTGAACGTGACCGGAGGCGTTTCCGTCGTCAGGCGGATCGGGGGGTATCCTCGCGAGCACGAATTGCTTCGAATGCTGCGCGCGCATGCGCCGCGGCTTGTCTTTGTGGACGTGGCGGCAATCGAAGAGGCGCTGGAAGCCATCGCCTCCGTTGAGGCGCAAGCGCCAGGAGCGTACATCATCGCGGTCGCACGCCAGGCGCGGCAGGCTGACCTGGTGGCCCTGATGCGCGCGGGTGTGCGCGAATTCGTGTCTCTCGACGGAGCCGGCGATGAGGTTGCCGCCGCCGTGGCGCGATCCGCAGCGGCGCTGGCGGTGTGGCCGGATACCGTGGCGGCCTGCGAACTGATGACTTTCCTGCCGTCCAAGCCCGGCGCGGGTTGTTCGACGGTGGCGGCGAACGCCGCGGTCGCGCTCGCAGGCCTTCCCGAGAGTCGCGTCCTGCTCGCGGATTTCGATCTGAACTGCGGGATGATCGGCTTCCTGCTGCACCTCACGGCAGAGCGCTCGATCGTGGACGCCGCCGAGCACGCTGCCGTCCTGGACGAACAGATCTGGCCGAAACTGGTGGTGAGCCGGGGAGCACTCGACGTGATCCCGGCGGGCCCGATGCAGCCCGGCTTTCGGATCGACCCGGCGCAGGTCCGTTACGTCATCAATTTCGCGCGGCGTAACTATACGGTCGTGTGCGCAGATCTCTCCGGCCTGATGGAGCGCTTTGCCGTGGAACTGATGCATGAATCGAAGTACATTTTCCTGGTCTGCACGCCGGAGTTGGGATCCGTCTACTTGGCGCGGCAGAAGCTCGATTTCCTGCGCTCGCTCGAACTCGGGGATCGTGTGCGCGTGCTTTTGAACCGGGCGCAGCGCGGCTCGCCCGTCAACGAACAAGAAGTGGAGAAGGTGGTCGGGCTGCCGGTGTGGGCGAGTTTTCCCAACGACTACCGCCGCGTGGACCGGGCCGTGAGAGAAGGACGTCCGGTCGAATCTTCTTCGGAACTGGGGCGGCGATTCCAGGAGTTCGCGAGACGGATCGTTTCCAAGGACCCGCCGGCTCGACCACAGCGTTTCATCGAGTACTTCACTTTGAGCCCCGCCCGCTTCGCGCTGGAGCGGAAGGGAAAAGCGAAAAGGGACAACGGCCGGCACGGATGAGTGCCATCTGTGCTAAATAGAACATCGGTCATGAGCCAACCACAATCGACAGGCAAGTGCGCTCTCTGCGGTAAGAGTTTCAGCCGGACGGCGATGCTTCGACATCTGACCGCATGCGCGCAGTCGAAGTCTGTACCGGTTTCTTCCAGCCCCGCAGACGCACCGGCGAAACAGTGCTTCCACCTGGTGATCGAAGGTCGTGGGAGCAAAGCGTACTGGTTGCACGTGGCGGCGCCGGTGGATTCGTCATTGAGCCAGCTCGACCGTTTCCCTTCGAAAGATCTGGCTGGAGTGTTGCGGCCACATGAGCGCTTTCACGATCGGTGAGGACCGCTATTCTTCCGGGCCTATGAAGGAGTTCGGCGAATTGGGAATGGGAGCACGGCTGAGCCGCGTTCTTGCTCCCGGAATGGAGTTTTCGTACGAGTACGATTTCGGCTCGACGACCGACCTGAGCATCAAAGTCGCGGGTTTACGGGAACAGAATGCTCCGCGCGTCGCGATCCAGTTGCTGGCGCGAAACGATCCGCCCGAGATTTTTTGTGAGCAGTGCGGCGATCATCCGGCAGTGATGGTCTGCACAGAGTGCGTATGGGACGGCGGAGGATGGCTCTGCAATACCTGCGGCGAGGAACACGAGTGCGGAGTTGAAATGTGCTTGCCGGTAGTCAACTCTCCCAGGGTGGGTGTGTGCGCCTACGCCGGGTAGCCTAACGGCACAGCGTCGCGGGAGGCCGTTGGGCTACTCAAGTCGCGCGCAGCACTCTTCGTACGCGGTCGCAGTTCTCCCTGACTTCGTCGGTGTACCGCGGGTACATTCCGACGATGATGCAGTCCTGCGGCTTGATGCTGTCGAAGGCGAACCGGAATGCGGCGTCCACCTGTTCCGCCGAGCCGATCCGCCGCCCGGCCGCGAGCACCTTGAAGGCGAGGCACGTCTTCTTGGTCTGGCGCACCACCTGGAACATTCGCTCGGGATCGCCTTCCAGGTACACTTCGCCCGCCGGCAGCGGTAGTTCGCGGGTAATCTGGCGGATCTCCTCGGGCGTACGGGTGAGCCGGTAGCAGCAGGTCATGTAGAGGTCGAGATCCCAGTTCTGTTCTTCGGCGCGCCTGACGTTATCCGGGTTATGCGTGGACATGCCGGCCAGCACGCCCGCATCGCGCACTCGCTTCAGGAAATCGTGCACCTGTTGTGATTTGCCGTCGCGGAACAGGCGGTCTGTCACGCCACCGTGATGGACGATCGCGAGCGGCTTCAACTTCGCCATATCGCGGATGACGGCCGGATTTTCGACCATCTCGCGGCTGCTTAGCAGGATCCACTGGAGCCCGCCGCCCTCCGCTTGAAAGCGCTTCAGGTCCGCAATGCTCCGTTCGCTGTGCGTGAACTCCCAGGTGTTGATGCCGCCCTGCTCAGACCGGCGCAGCACATCGACAACGCGCTCCGGCGTGTACCACTCACGCATGGTTTGATCGAGGATCCGGTTGAAATGCGAGTAGCCGTAAAACGGGTTCTCGCCGATGATGAGCCGGCTCAACTCGGCCTTCCCGAGGTGCACTTTCGGAAGAACGCCGGCGGCGGGCGTACCGGCCGCGTTGTGGGCGGCCGTCGCGGCAGAAGCCGCAGCGATGCCGGTCATTGCATGCAGGAAACGGCGGCGTGGTGTGGACATGGTGGCCTTCATCATAGACCGGCGCGTACACCTGTAGAAACGGCCTGGCTGGCCGCACACGCGTCTACTTCAAGGGTTTCAGCACCTTGGTTTTCGGCGAGAGCGTGAATAGTTCGTCCTTCAACGATTGATTGATCTGGACAGTATCGGCGTACATCTGGAAGATCTGCTGGCCATCGCGCAATCGCTGCAAGTTGTACGGCCACTGCACGCCTTCGCCCACATCGCGGTATTTCGAGAAGATGGTGACTTCTTCGAACCGCTCCTTCGTTTTGGGATCACGACGGTAGTAGACCTGGCGCACGGGGAGCTTCGTCCTCCGATCAATCCACACTTTGACGGTGCGGTTTTCGGCGTCGGTAACTTCCACAATCTCGACGGGCAGGTTGTCCAGGATGTCCGCCCCAACCGCATCGAACAGCAGGCCCGGTTCGTTGAGCCGCATCCGGAGAATATAGAGGATATTCTGCAGCGTGCTGTCGCGCCATCGTTCGAACCGCTCTTCCGGGTACGGCCGCGCTCCGCGGAAGGTGATCTCATACCCTTTGTCAGGCAGAAACAGCGCCGCCCCGGACCGTTCTTCTTTTCCAAAAGACTGTCGCTCGGCGAGCCCGACCGTGCCGGGCGCCGGGTCCTTTAGGTACCGCGTATAGACGGTGGCGAGGGAAAGTCCGGAGAGTTCCTCGCGGAAAAATGAATAGGCGCGCCCGCTCTCGACGCGGTCCTCCATGGCGAAGAACCGGTCGCCCCCAAGGGCGGCAACGACCTCGTCAATCAGCTTCTTGCCGCGCTCCTGGCGGTTCTGGCCGTGGGCGGAAACGCAAAGGAAAGCTGCAAAGAACAGAGTGAGCAGGCGGGGGAGCATACAGCTTCAATGTAACCCGGAGAGGCGGTCGGCGATGGGCAACCCACGCAGGCATCGGTCGGAAGCCGCCCTTATTCATATCTCAACGCTCTGAGCGGATCGAGCGACGCCGCGCGTTTCGCCGGCACAAGGCATGCCGCCGCGGCAGTGAGCAGTAGAAGTAACGGCACCCCGATGAACGTCAGGGTATCCGTCGGGCTTATGCCGTACAGCAGGCTCGCCGCCAGTCGGGCGAACACTAGCGCCAGGCCGAGGCCGATCGCGGAGCCAACGACGGTCAACACGAGCCCTTGCTTCAACACCATCCCGAGTACCTGCGCGCGTCTGGCGCCCAACGCCATACGGATGCCGATTTCGCGAGTCTGCCGCGCGACGCCGAAGCTGATCACGCCATAGATGCCGATGGTAGAAATGAGCAGCCCCATGAACCCGGCGAGCCCGAACAGGAACGCTGCCGCCCGCGGGACAATCAGCGCATTAGTGAGGTGCGTGTCCATGCTCCGTACGTCGAACACGGCGAGGGCGGGATCGATGTCCCGAATCCTCCCTCGCACCAGCGGTGCGTACCCGGAGGGATTGCCTCGCGTGCGCACCAACAGCGTGAGGCCGGTGAGTGCGTGCCCTCCCGCGAGGTCCGATGCAATCGGAAAATAGAGGCATGGCTTAGGATCTTCGCCAATGGTCCTTGATTTGGCGGTCGCCACCAAGCCGATAATGCGGAACATCTTGCCGCCGTAGGAGACGCGTCTGCCTATAGGATTCTGTTCAGGGAATGCCGATGCGACGAGCGCCTGGTTCACGACAACCACCTCTTCAACGGGAGTTCCGCGACGGAAGTCTTCGCCGCCCATCAAGGGAATCCCGAGCGTGTCGAAGAAGCGTGGCGCGACTGAGTAGATATCGGCGTGAATTCTGTTGTTTTCCGGGTCCGCCACCTTGTCATCTGGAACAAATACAGAGGAAGTGCCGCCCATGCCCAGCGGGACATTGCTGGTGAGGCTGGCGGATTCAACGCCCGGAATGCTGCGGGCGTTTTCGACGACCGCCTCGACGATCCGCCGTATCTCGGCTGCAGGGTAGCGGTTCAGGCCCGGATCGAACGACATCATAAGCACGTTGCGGTATGCCATGCCGGTGTCCATCGCGCGACTTGAGTGGAGGCTGCGAAGGAACAGTCCGGAGCAGATGAGCAGCACCATGCAGATCGTTACCTGTGCCACCACCAGAAGGTTGCGCAACCCGAAGTGCCGCGAATTTCCGAGACGCTTGCGCTCGTCCTTGAGAGCGCCTACCAAGCCCGGCCGGGTTGCGCGTAGCGCTGGGACAAGGCCGAAGACAACGCCGGTGAGGGCGGATAGAGCGGTGCAGAACAGCAGTACGCGATAGTCGAAAGTGACCGAGAAGTCGACAGGTAAAGGGAGCGGGCTTCGGAACTGTCCGATGCCAAATGCGCCGAGCCGCGCGATCCCGTAGCCGGCGATGCCGCCGAGCAGGGCGAGCATGACACTCTCGGTCAGGAGTTGTCGAACGAGGCGGCCACGGCCGGCCCCGATCGCGAGACGCGTGGCGATTTCCTTCTGTCGCGCTGAGGCGCGCGCCAGCAGGAGGTTGGCGACGTTGGCGCACGCAGTCAATAAGACGAGAATCGCGACGCCGAGCAGCAGCAGGAAGAACACAGCGATCATCTTCCGTAACCCGGGGTTGACCTGACCCGCGCGTTCGACGTGCAAACCGCGATCCTTCTTCGATTCGGGGGAGGCGGCACTGATGCGCTCGCCTATCACGGCGATCTCAGCTGCCGCATCTTTGATGGTGGTTCCGTCGCGGAGCCGGGCAGCGGCCGACAGCCAATGGTCGCTGCGTTTGGCGAGGCGTTCGGCCGTAGCGCCGGGATCCGAGAAGTCGCCCAACATCGAAAAGGGCACCCAAAAGTCGGAAACGATCGCGAGTTCGGTCCCGCTAAAGCCCGGGCCAGTAACTCCGAGTACGGTCGCCTTGCGCTTGTTCAGCTCGATCGTCCGGCCGACAATGCCGCGATCTGCTCCGAATCGCGATTGCCAGAGTTGGTGGCTGAGCACAACGGACGGTGCCTGGCCCGTCGTGTCGTCCTTCGCGGAACCGAAGCCGCGGCCGATGATGAAGGCCGGGCGCACAACATCGAAGTAATTGGCGGTGACAATCGAACCCCAATACCGGCGAGGCTCGCCGTGGCTCGAGATGACGGCGGGCGTGAACTGTGTGAAAGCCGTCACTGCCTGGAAGGAGCGCGCGCGCCGAAGGTCTTCGACGTCGGGGTAGGAAATCGTCAGGCCCGCTTTACGGCGGCTGGTGCCGTAGATACTCGCGAGACCAGACGCTTCGTCAACCGGCAGGGGCCTGAACAGCGCGAAGTTTGCGATGCCGAAAATCAGCGAGCACGCGCCGATGCCGAGCGCCGCTGAGAGGATGGCGACAGAGGCGAAACCGGGCTGCTTACGCAGTGTGCGCGCTGCGAACACGGTATCCTGCATCAGGTCACTCACCCAGCGTGCGATCCATATTCGACGCGACTCTTCCTGTTGCAGAGTGGGGTTCCCGAACTGCCGTCGTGCGGCATCGCGAGCGTCTGGTTCCATCATGCCGGCCTCCACGAATTCCTGCGTCTTCATCTCCAGATGAAATTCCATCTCTTCGCGCAGCAGACAGGCGCGCTCGCCGCTGTGCAGCCAATAGCGAAGCCGCCGTTGCCAGCACCGCAGCATCACGCCATCCCCAATACTCGCGCGATGGCGCCTGTCATCGTCCGATATCGCGCAGTCTCGGCAGCAAGCGTTTTGCTGCCGCTCGCGGTGAGCTTATAGAAGCGGGCCCGGCGGTTATTCGAGGAAAGACCCCACTCGCCTTCGATCCATCCATTCAGTTCAAGCCGTTGGAGGGCGGGATAGAGGGAGCCTTCCTCCACCTGGAGGACGTCTTCGGAAAGCCGCCGGAGCAGTTGTGCGATGGCATAACCGTGAAGCGCCCCGCGAGTCAGCGCCTTCAGAACCATCATGTCCAGCGTGCCCGGCAACAGGTCGTTCTTTCCCATAGACTGCCTGAGTATACGGACCGCTTCAGCAGAAGTTCCCAGTTCCTTTGCGAATGGGCGGCGGCGGATGCGATGGCTTAGCAGGCCATTAGGGGATTGTCGTTTCGGCGCTGCTTGTGCGCGGACCTGCACCGTCGCGCTCTGGCGTGCCGTGACTCGCTTCGCCCGCCGCGAGCCGGTGCCGGAGCCTCGTGTCATCCGGCTATGGCACAACCGACCTCCGGCCGGGTTACATTTTCATTTTGGCTTGACAGTGGGCCTGCGCCTGACTCAGCTATAGAACCCCTCGCGCCAAGCGCTGCAGGAAGGACCTTCAACCCAGAGGCGTGGAGGCGCAGGGAAGCAAGAGAGGACAAAGGGAACAACAGGACATCGTTGCCGGACCCGCGGGCAAGGCGCTCGCGGTTATATACCCCTTCATTTTCTCTCCTGTTCTCTAATCTGCGCCTCCGCGCCTCTGCATTGAACGGGCCAACTGACGCGCCCGATCCGGATGTCGCGGATCTGCACGGAGTATGTGCGCAGCGCGTCCTTCTGGACCGATCCGTCGGGCAGGCTTAAGATCTCGGCTTCAAAACGGTACAGGGCTTCGTCGGCACGCGAAGCTTTCATTGCCTCCAGTTGGTTCACGGCCCACTGTGTCAGACGCCGGTCGATTGGATTGTTCGACACGCTGAGGACCGAGGCGATCGCCGCGACAGCATCGGAATCTCTCATCATGACTCGCATCCGTTGCTCGCAGAAGCTCACCTTGTCGACTTGGACGTTCGGAGTTGAGAAACTCTCTTCGATCCATCTTTGAACAGCGGGAAGCGAGTTCAGAGTGCCGCTGTTGCACAGTTCTTCCACTGCCCACGAATCGACGGTTCCATCCGCAATCGCGTCACGCCGCTCCGTAAGCGTTTTCTCGAGAAACTCCGTCTTCCGCCGCGGGTCGGAAATCCGATTGAGCAGCGCCTCGCGGAGCGCAATCTGCGCGGCGGGCCAGAGTTGGTAGACCTCATCCTGTCGGAATTGATCCGGCGTTACCTGCTCGAGAAAGGCGATAGCAGCCGCTGTGCCAAGTTTCCCGATAGTCCGGAAGGCATGCAGTCTGACTGTGGTGAACTTGAAGCTCGGTCCCTGCAATTCACTCTGCATCAATGCGAATCGAGATGCGGCATCGCGTGATACATGCTCGGCGTGGCCCTCGGCGACGCTACGTAACACCTCGAGCGCCTTCTGGCCCAAAGAAGGGTCTTGTTGAGCCTGCTGCACGATTCGTTCGAACTGCGCCACTTGAACTGAACCCGGGGCCGGTTTCGATTGGACGCAAATCCCGGCGAAGATGCACAGCGCAAACAGCGATGCCAATCGTTTCATCCGCACTGTCCCCCCGCGCACTCAGCTATAGAACTCTTTGCGGTGCTGCTCGGCGTAACCCTTCAGCCTTGCTGCGACGTCGGGGAACGCCTCGACTACATTCGTCGTCTCGAGCGGATCTTTCTCCATGTCGAATAGAGACAGCTCGATTTTCGTTTGCCGGTACTTCCCAGCCTTGCCATCATTGCCCGGTTCCACCAGCGTTCGATACGCGTGCGGCAGGTGCAGTTTCCAACGGCCATCTCCGCTGATCACGCCCTCGAACGTAGAACCCGTGCAGAAGGGATAGAAGTCGTGCGGATTCACGGCGCCCGGTTTGGCCGCGATCAGATCCCAAACGTTCTTTCCGTCGATCGGGTTCTTAGGCAGAGGGGCGCTCGCCAGATGCGCGAGCGTCGGTAACAGATCCACTGTACAGAGCGCTCTCTTCGAGACCGACCCGGCTTCGATCTGATCCGGGTACCGCATGATGCACGCGCTGCGCGTGCCGCCATCGAAGCCTGTGCCCTTGGCTTCGCGGTACGGCGTCTTGCCGGCGTGGTTGCCGTAGGAGATCCATGGGCCGTTGTCGGACGTCATGATCAGCAGCGTGTTCTTCTCGACGCCCGCGGCTTTCAGCGCCTTCGTGATCTCCCCGACAGACCAATCGATCTCCATCATCACGTCGCCATAGACTCCGGCGCCCGACTTGCCCTTGAACTTCTCGCTGCGGAACAGCGGCACGTGCGGCATGGAGTGGGGAACGTACAGCAGGAATGGGTTCGATCTGTTTCGCCGTATGAAATCGACCGCGTGCTCGGTGTACCAGGTGGTCAGCATCGGCTGGTGCTCCGGGGTCACACGGTCGATTTTGACCTTGCCGTTCTCCCAGAACTGGAGCGGATATTTGCTGTAGGCGGAAGGATTCTCCGGGTGGAACTCCCACATGTCGTTGGAGTACATCAGGCCGCACGATTCATCGAATCCGCGAGCTGGCGGGCGGGTGTCAGGCTGGTCTCCGATGTGCCACTTGCCGAAGACCGCTGTGCGGTAATTCCTGGCCTGCAGCACCTGCCCCATGGTGGCGAAGCTCGGGTCGAGTCCGCGGGCACGGGGTGGGTGCGCGCCGAAAACCTTCGTCCTTCCCGGATAGCAGCCGCTCATGAGCGCGGAACGGGACGCAGAACACACCGCCTGCGGTACGTAGAAATTGGTGAACCTGCAGCCCTCTCCTGCAAGATGTTCGACATTCGGCGTCGGATAATCGGGGCGGCCGAACGGCCGGAAATCGGAGTAGCCGGAATCATCGAGAAAGATGATGACGAAGTTCGGCGAGGAGCCGCGGCGGGCGGCGCCGCTCACCTGATCGGACGCTCCAAGAGCCGCCATTCCGAGGCCGGCACTCTTCAGGAGGAAGTCCCTGCGAGTCGAGGGATCGGGCATGACGGAACGATAGCAGAAAAGAAGAATGCAGAACTTAGAATGCAGGAGGCAGAAAGGCGGGAGGCGGGTGCCGCGGCTGCATTCGGCATTCTGCATTCGGCATTCTGCATTCCAGCCACTAGACTAAGACTATGGTGGCGACTGTGGTGGACCTGCTCAATCGCTCAAAATCCACGGCCGTATGGGGTCGCGGGAGTGCGTCCGGCGGTTGGCAGCCCGGCCTTGTCGAATCGCTGGGGCTTGGCGCGTAGAGTCTCATGCTGCCCCTACTTGTACTCTCTCCATTTCTGCTGATTCCTGCGGCCGCCTGGCTCGGAAGACGGCGTGCGCGATACCTTGCGCTCTGGCCGGCCGCCCTCACCGTGTATTTCGGCACGCTGCTGACGCAGGTGAGTTCGTCGGGCCCGCTGAAGGCTGAGCTTCCGTGGGCGCCCTCGCTCGGGTTGACGCTCTCGTTCTACTTCGACGGATTGAGCCTCCTGTTCGCCGTCCTGATTGCCGGGATCGGGTCACTGATCGTGGTCTTCAGCCACGGGTATTTCGGGGGCCAGGCCGGCAGCGGGCGATTCCAGGCGACACTCTTCGCGTTCATGGGCTCGATGCTGGGCGTTGTGCTGGCCGATAATCTGATCGCGTTGTTCGTGTTCTGGGAGCTTACGAGTTTCACTTCCTTCTTACTGATCGGCTTCGAAAACGAAAAACCGGAAGCGCGTGCAGCGGCCATTCAGGCTTTCATTGTCACCGGGACGGGCGGGATGGCGCTGCTCGCCGTCGCGGTGCTGATTCAGCAGACGTCCGGCAGGCTGGACCTTTCGGCGCTGCTTGCAGATGGCACGGGGTTCCAGAACGCCGCGGTTTACCCCGCGATCGCCGTCTTACTCTTGCTCGCCGCCTTCACGAAATCCGCGCAGTTCCCGTTCCACTTTTGGCTGCCGAACGCGATGGCCGCGCCGACTCCGGTCAGCGCATACCTGCACTCGGCGACCATGGTCAAAGCCGGTATCTACCTGGTGGCGAGGATGACGCCGCTCGCGGGCGGAACGGCGTTGTGGTCCGGCCTCGTGGCCGCGGTCGGAGCGATCACGATGGCAGTTGGGGCTTGGCGTGCATTGACCGAGACCGATCTGAAGCGCGTGCTGGCGTACTCCACGGTAAGCGCGCTCGGTTTGATTATGATGCTGCTCGGCGTGGGTGCCCCAGCAGCAATCGGCGCGGCGCTGGTCTACCTGGTCGCCCATGCCTGCTACAAAGGCGCGCTGTTCCTGGTGGCGGGCACGCTCGAACACGAGACCGGAACGCGCGACGTGAGAGACCTCGGGGGACTCGGGCGCTCCATGCCCGCCGTTGCGATGGCCGGCGCACTCGCCGCTGCCTCAATGGCGGGAGTCCCGCTGTTCCTAGGCTTCACCGGGAAGGAACTCCTTTACGGCGCCCTCCTCGGACACGGAAACGGATGGACCAATCTTCTGCTGGCGTTGGCCGTTGGAGCGAGCGTGTTTCTGGGTGCGGCCGGGTTGCTGGCGGGAGTGTCGCCCTTCGCAGGCCCGCTCGGAAGGGCGACCGCACCGGATCGCGTGTCCGCTACCTTGGCGGCGCCGCCGTTGATCCTCGGGACGATCGGTCTGATTGTAGGGCTTTGGCCCGGCGCTATCGATTTGCCCATCGGGCTGGCGGCGTCCAGTGTGTTGCAGATTGACGCCGGGCTGCATCTCGCGCTCTGGCATGGCTTCAACCCGGTGCTTGCGCTGAGCGCCCTGACGCTGGCGCTAACGGCTGTGCTGTATTGGAAAAGCGCGTCTGCGCGGGGCCGAATCTGGCCGCGAACACTCGGCGCCGAAAGGCTGTATACATTCTCCCTGCGCGCTCTCGACAGGCTCAGTGAATGGTCCCTGCCGGCCCTGCAATCTGCTTCGTTGCGCTCTTACGTCCTGGTGCTTGTGAGCGTCGCGGCCGTGATGGTCGGGGCCGTCCTGACATTAAAAGGCTTACCACCCTGGCCCGCCCTCAGCGGCGTTCGGCCGCAGGAACTGGCCGCTGCCGCATTGATCCTCATCGGCGCCATCTCCGCGGTGCGTGCCTCGTCGATC
>DATMXS010000110.1:0-4994 GCA_035561355.1 Bryobacteraceae bacterium
GCCGGGCACTCCCCCAGTCACTCCACCGACAACTCCGCCTGGAGTCCCACCCGCGACGCCGCCCGGAACGCCTTCCCGAATGCTGCCGATTTCGCCGCGCGGAATCCCGCCTGGAACGCTGCCCACCACGCCCGCCCCGGGCACGCTGCCGACAACGCCTCGTGCCGGCTCGGGATCGGGCAACTGGATGCCGGGAACCAACTGCCGCGCGCGCTCTACTACTCGTGAAGCAAACAGCCCGAGTTCGTCGTGCCGGGCGCGCATGCTGTTCAGCCTCCCCGCAGCCGCACCGACCAACTCCGGATCGCTTGATCTTTCCAGTTCCTGGCGCGCTCGCTGCACAAGGGCATCGGGCTTGCCGTTGGTGAGAGCGTTCGCGTATAGGAAGGCAAGATCGAGAGATGCTCGGTTCGGTTGCGGGTCCTTGCCACGCGCCAGGTCGAGCAGATCGGCCGCGCGGATAGGATTGGTCCATCTGCACACGCCCGCAGCGTTGATCAGCACGTTCGCGCTATCTGGATGGCTCGCCACGACCGCATCCCACTTGGCCAGGAACGCGAGCAAGTGGGATGGGCTGACGTCCGGAGCGTGCGCCATACCGGCGAGGGCGAAATGGACAGAGGATTCAGGTTGATGCTCGACAAACCACATTATGTGGTTCATCAGCCGGTTGGTGTCCCGCTCCTGGTTGTTGAGATAGGCGATCAGTCCCAGCCGCGTCCGGTAATCGTTTGGGTTGGCCTGAAGGTGCTGTTCCAGTCTGGAAGCTTCGGCAGCGTCCCGGATCTCAGGCGCCTCCGCGAAGTAGGCTTTGACGACGGATGGCCCGGTCATGGAGACGGCCTGCTGTGCAACCAAACGCGTAGCCCCCGCAAACACCAGTAGCGCGACTCCCACGACAACGACCGCCGCCACGGCTGCACGGCTCAAACCTGCCGAGAGCCTGCGCTTTTCATCGAGCGCGGCGTCGATACGGCGGCTCACGCCCGAAGGCCGCGCCATCGCGAGCCCCTGCCAGGCGAAGCGTCCGCCTGCCGCACTCTGCGCCATCTCAAGTAGAAGCTGCGCGTATGCCCGCCGGTCGCGTGTTGCGACTAGTGACGCGTCGTCGGCGGCGTGCTCGGCATCAGTCGCGATTCTACGCTCCAGCCACCACGCCAGCGGATGGAACCAGAACACGCAGCGGTTGAGTGCCGCGAGCACTGTCAGCAGCCAGTCGCACCGGCGCACGTGTGCTCCTTCGTGAGCCAGCACCGCTGCAAGCCGCGCATCATCCCATGCGCTCCAACCGGAGGGCAGAATGATGCTGGATCTGATGGTCAAGGGCACACGCACGGCTTCGGATTCGTACACGCCGCATCCGAGGGGCAGGGAACTGAAGCGCCCGTCCCAGATTGCTGACGCACCGCGCACGATGCGCCGCGCCATCCAGATTCCCAAAACCACCCGCACCGCCAGCACTGCCGCGACTGCACTCCAGAGAAACACCGCGATCGCGGGCCACAACGGAACGTCAGAGACCTCCTCCAAGTCCGCGGGTGCTGCTAGGGAAGCCGAAAGCGCAGACACGGTGCCCGGGTTGGAAAAGGCGGGTCCGGCCGGCAGAACCGGGAGCGGCAGGTCTGGCAACGCCACAGTAGCCAGGGGCAATAGCAGCATCACTCCGAGCGCGGAGGCGAACACTGCATGCCTGAATGCAGCGGGCCTGCGCCACGCCGCCACCACTGCGACTCCAACTACCATGAGCGCGCGCACGGATGCGTCCGCCAGCGCGTTGAGAATCACGCTTGTCGTCTCGGGGAACATCTCAATCGCCTGTCCTTTCACGCAGACGCCGGGCCAGTGTCTCCAGCTCCCGTGCGTCCACGACCTCGTTTTCCACCATGCCCACCAACAGCCGCTCCACTGAGCCTCCGCAAAAGCGGTCAATGATCTGACGGACCGCGCGCGCGGCCACACTCTGCGGTGCCTGCAGGCCGCGATAGACATACGTGCGGCCGTCGATAGTGTGGTCTGCGTAACCCTTCTCTTCGAGCCGGCGTAGAATCGTCCGGACTGTGGAGTCTTTGAGATCGCGCGCGGGCAGGAGCCCCTCGCGGGCCGCGTCCGCCGTCATCGGCCCCTGTGCCCAGAGCAACTTCATGACAGCGTGCTCCAGTTCGCTGAGCGGTTTGCGTGTCTTGGTTGTGCTACGCATTGTACCGCTACAACATGTAGCACTAACGTGTGGCAAACGCAAGGGTGATGTTGACAGGAAGTTTGAGGACGCTAACCCGCGGATGTCGGACTATCGGAGGTCGTACTTCTTCATCTTGTAGCGAAGCGTGTCGCGGGTAACGTGCAGCAGGCGTGCGGCTTGGGTCTGATTGCCGTTCGTGCGCTCCAGCGCGCGGGTGAGCAGCATACGTTCGTTGTCCACGAGCGACATGCCGTTGTGCTCGGCGGCAGCCATCACCGGGGGCGGAACCGCCGCGGAGAACGCGCGTGGTTCGGAGTTCGTGATCGCGATGGGAAGACTCGCCGCGGTGATCAGCGAGGACTCCTCGAGGATCATCGCGCGCTCGACGGCATTACGAAGTTCGCGAACGTTGCCGGGCCAGTCATGCGCGAGCAGCAAGTCCTGGGCGTCCGGGGCGATCCCCTCGATGTGCCGTTTGAACTTGCGGTTATAGTGCTCCACGAAGAAGCGGGACAGGGGAGGGATGTCCTCAAGCCGCTCCCGCAACGGCGGGATCACGATCTGAATGACGTTCAATCGGAAGTAGAGGTCCTGCCGGAAGGCGCCTTCCTTTACGGCCTCTCGAAGGTTCTTGTTAGTGGCTGCAACAAAGCGCAGATCGACGTTGATGTCCTTCAGCCCACCCAGCCGGCGGAAGCTCTGTTCTTCGAGAACGCGCAGCAGTTTTGCCTGGAGAATGAGCGGGATCTCTCCGATCTCGTCGAGGAAGAGCGTGCCCTTGTCGGCGAGTTCGAAGAGGCCGCGCTTCTGCTGGCGCGCGTCGGTAAAGGCGCCCTTCTCATAGCCGAAAAGCTCGCTCTCGAGTAAGGTGTCCGGGATTGCCGCGCAATTGATGGCGATAAACGGCTCGGCCTGCCGGGGGCTGTCGTAGTGAAGCGTCTTCGCCACCAGGTCCTTGCCGGTCCCGTTCTCGCCCTCGAGGAGCACCGTGGTGGCTTCGCTGGCGGCTACCTTTTTTACGAACGAAAGAACCTCCCGCATCGCGGGCGAATCGGCGATCACTTCCCGCTTTAAGGGGGCGATGCCGTCCGTGACGTCCTTGATGGTGGCGACTACACCTTCCATACCCCCATCGTCGTTGAAGAGCTGAGAAGTTCGGATCAGGACAAGCCGTTCGCGCCCTTCATCGGTTTTGAGGCGGACGGTGCCGTGCGGATGAGTGGGGCTTGTGAGGGTAAGGGCCTCGACAAAGCCGCAACCTGGTTCACAACCGCTGCAGCGAAATACATCGTTACAGGGCCTCCCAATCATCTCTTCGGCGGACTGGCCGAAGAGTTTTTCAGCAGCCCGATTGACGCCGGTGATCGTGCGCTGCCTGTCATAGAGCACAAGAGCGTCGGAAAGCTGATCAAATACAGCCTCTAAGACACCGGAGCGTTGCCACCGAGGGAGTAGTTTAGACATTCAACAACTGCGCACTGAAAGTGTTGTACAAACTCATTGTACCGCACCACTGGGGGATTTGACCCACCTTTTGGGAGGAGGGGCTCCAAAATCGCAACACACCCCGAATGGGGGATGTGGCGCTGTCCAGACCCCCAACCCACAGCGAAAAGAGCCGGTTATTCGCCGGTGGCTTGTATCGAAGTTTGTCCTGTGCAAAGATTTAACTACGGTTTCAGACGTGGCCCTCCGATTGCACAGTCCTCATCACGGAGGACTGATGAACAGGCTCAAGTTTGTTGTACCCGCCATCATTTTGCTTGGTGGGCTGGTCATTCCCGCGACGCTGTCGGGCAAGCCGGAGTACACGAAGAAAGAGAAGAAGGGCTGCATCGTGTGCCACACCAAGGCAGGCTCGAAGGATCTGAACGCGGTAGGGAAGTGTTACGGCGAGAAGAAGACGCTCGCCGGCTGCGAGGCGAAGTAAAAGCCCCGAGCCGAACGTGCTGGCGTCTCGCCGGCGGCGGGGCAGGCCACTACGCCTGCCCGCTTTGAGGGATGTAGGGCGAGGCGGAGTCAGGAACATGATGGATACGGTTCAACTCAGCATCCATGACGCCCCATACGCGGCGGCGCTGCGTCAACTCCTCGAGCAAAACGGGCTTCACCAAATCCGTACGGTGGATTCGCCCGATCCCGCACAGGAAGGTGTCATCGTCGTGGATTGCGGTGCACTGAACCGCCTGCAGTTGCCGCTGGCGAACCCCGAGCGGGTGGTTCTGATCACGCGCAACGAGCCGCGCCACCTGGCGCAGGCATGGAATGCCGGTATCCGATCGGTAGTATTCTGCGAGGATCCGCTGAACACGGCTGTGCTGGCGATTCTTGCGGCAGAACTGCGGGTGCCGAAGGCTGACACCCGAGTTGGAGCAGGCCACGTTAGTCCCGGAGGCGTCAGGCTGGCCGAAACGCACGGCTGCCGGCACCGGGAGAGGAAGGGTTGAAAGATGAGACCCAGAGTAGACGAGTTGGAAGCAATCATTCGTAGCAAGATCTGCACCGTGTGCGATCAGCGCACGGTACACGGCGCCTGCGGCCTGCCGCAGGATCAGGGCTGCTCGCTCTTCGAGCTATTCCCGTACGTCGCACAGGCCGTCCTCGCAACCAAGAGCGACAAGATCGAGGACTATATCGCGGCCATCCGCGAGAACGTCTGTCCGGTGTGCATCAACCAGCGCCTGGACGGTACTTGCGACCGCCGCGAGAACGTCACCTGCGCGCTCGATTCCTACATGGTGCCGATCGTGGCCGCAATTGAAGAGGCTACGCAGGGAAGTGGCCCGTGGGAGACGAACGTGATTGACTTGTCGCC
>DATMXS010000111.1:0-32831 GCA_035561355.1 Bryobacteraceae bacterium
GGCTCAACTCGTCAACGTGATCGCACCGATCTTCACAAACGAGAAGGGCCTGTTTCTCCAGCCGATCTACTTCCCGCTCGCGGAGTACGCCAAGCAGAAGAACAACACGTCTGTGGACCTGCTGGTGAACTCGCCCACTTACAAGACAGGCAACCGCAAGCCGCTCGGGTATCTGGACGCCTCCGCCACATGGGACCAGAAGGCCGGCATGCTTTATGTGAACGTGCTCAACCGCAGCAAGGGGACGGACATCAAGACGCGGATCGACAACGTGACGGGCACGATCGACGGCGCGGCGCTGGTCTGGGAGATGAATCACCCGGATTTGAAAGCCACCCACACCTTCGGGGACGACAAGAAAGTTCGCCCCGCCGTCCGCCAGGCCACCCTGGCGCGAGCAGGTACCGGCTTCGAATACACCTTCTCTGCCCATTCGCTGACTATCCTGAAGCTGAAGGTGCTTCGCACCGGCCCGTAACCCGTGGCGCGTGCCACCCCCGGACGGCAAATCCCGAAAGCGGACGGCAGGTTCCCGCGAGCCACCTCCTGCGAGCTACAAAGGCACGACCGCGAGCGCAGCGAGCTTCTGGCCCCAGCCTTGCTCACGCTCGGAGTATGGACAACGTCGAGCGGGTACGGGAGCCGGCCCCGGATGCGTTGACGCCGGACTTTCTGGAGGAGCGGCGTAAAGCCGGTTGGCGCCTTGTCGCCGTGGAGTGGGAACGTCCTGTGGAACCCGGCGCTCCGGCCAGAGTCGAACTGCCGTTCGGTTGGAAGGTGGCCGAGGACGGGCGTCACCTTGAAGAGGACGTGCAGGAACAGAAGGCCCTGCTCGCCATGATGGATATGATTGTGGCCGACCTGCCCATCTCGGCCGCCGCCGAGGAACTGAACCGGCAGGGCTTCCGGCTGCGCAACGGCCTGCCCTGGACTCCAATCGCCGTGTTCGATCTTCTGCCGCGGCTCATCGAGAGTGGCCCACGCATTTTCACCAGCCCGGCCTGGATTGCGCGTTCGCGAGCGGCTACACTGTCCGAGTGACCCGCAGGGACCTGCTGTTCGGCGTCTCCGGCGGCCTCTGCACGAACGCCGGCTTGCTAGACTTGTCGGCGATGATCGCTCCAGGCCGCTATCCCGATCCCGCGCTGTACACCTGCCGCCGCGCCACGGGCCCCGTCCAAATCGACGGACGGCTGGACGAGGCCGACTGGAAAGCCACCGAGCCCTCGACGCCGTTCGTTGACATCGTCACCGGCAAGCCTGCCTGGTTCGATACCCGCGTGCGACTGCTCTGGGACGACGACAACGTCTACTTCGGGTTCACCGCCGAGGAGACGGACGTCTGGGCCACCTTGACGGAGCGCGATTCCAAGATCTGGTTCGACAACGACCTTGAAATCTTCATCGGCGGCAAGGACGCTTACTACGAGTTCGAAATCAACGCGCACAACACCATCTACGAGGTCTTCTGGATTTGGAAGGACATGTACCGGCCGGGGAGCCCGTACAACGTTCCCGAGTGGGACCCGGCCGGCAAGAACCTCATGACCATCGACGGGATCGGCGGCCACGTACACCCGCGGGGAACGCGCTACGGTTTCCTCGACTGGGACTTCCCCGGCCTCCGCCACGCCGTCCACATCGACGGCACGCTGAATAAGCGCGACGACCGGGATTGCGGCTGGTCGGCCGAGATCGCCTTGCCCTGGAAGGGATTCTCCTGGCTGGCCGATGGGCGCTCCCTACCCCCCAAGGACGGCGATGAGTGGCGCATCGATTGCTCCCGCTTCCAGCACATCGGCCCCAACGGCGAACGGCTCGACCCCGCCGCCGGCTGGACCTGGAATCGCCATGGATTCTACGATTCGCACATCCCTGAAACGTTCACGCGAGTCCGGTTCTCTGCTGAACCCGCCCGCGCCCAATAAAGATTCGTGTAACCTTTCCGCCGCCGCGCGGTTATCCGGATGAGAGATATGAAGGCGTCCTTGGCGGACGAGCAACTCATGACGGAAGCGCGGAACGGAAATGTTCGCACGCTGGGTGTCCTCTTCGAACGGCACCAGGTCCCGCTGTTTAACTACTACCTGCGGATGACCGGTGACCGGGCGGCGAGCGAGGACCTGGTGCAGGACGTCTTCTTCCGCATCCTCCGCTACCGGCACACTTACCGCGAAAGCACGCCGTTCACGATGTGGATGTACCGCATCGCGCGGAACGCCCGTGCCGACCACATGCGCAAGGCGCGGCGTGAGGTGCAACTGGACCCCGATCACGAGCACGGCTCGGATGGGGCGCCCGGCGCGGCCGAGGACATCGCGGCCCGGCAGGAGAGCGCTCTGCTGAGAAAGGCCCTCGCGGCCCTTCCTGAGGAGAAGCGTGAACTCCTGGTTCTGAGCCGTTACCAGAACTTGAAATACGAGGAGATCGCGCGCCTGCTGGAATGCGAAGTGGGGACCGTGAAGGTGCGCGTTCACCGCGCCATTCGCGAGCTGCGCGAGACCTTCGCGGAGCTTGCGGGGAGCAGGAAATCATGAAGTGCGAAGACCTTCACCCATCGGCAGTGGCCGCGGCGGGGCGCACGCCGGAGATCGAGAGCCATCTGGCGGAGTGCGCCGAATGCCGCGAGAACATCGAGATGTGGGCACGGCTGGGCACGCTCGAGGATGAGCAGCCGGGGGCGGCGCTCCGAACGCGCGTGATGGACATGATCACGGCCTACCGGGCCGGCATGGAGCAGGCGGAAGCGCCTCCCAGGACTTCGGCCAAGCGGAGCGTGCTGGCGTGGTTCGAAGGGATGTGGCCGGCCCGCCCGGCATTTCAGTTCCTCCTGGCGCTCGTATGCGCGGGGGTGGCACTCGCGGGCGGTTACGGACTCGCCGCGAGGCACGGCAGTAACGGTGAACTCGCGCGCTTGCGGCAAGAAGTAAGGAAGACGCAGGAACTCGTCGCGATCTCTCTGCTCCGGCAGGATTCAGCGACGGACCGGTTACGCGGAGTGACGTATTCGTGCGGCGTCCCGGCCCCTGATGACGAAGTGCTCTCGGCGCTCCTGCATACCGTGAAGTACGACCGCAGCGTGGACGTGCGGCTTGCGGCGGTGGATGCGCTGAAGCGCTTTACGGCGCGGCCTCCGGTGCGCGACGGCATCATCGACGCGCTGCGTGCCCCGCAGTCGCCGCTGGTCCACATCGCCCTGATCGACCTTGTTGTGGAAACACGTCTCAGCCAGGCATCTGACGCGCTCAAGACCCTGAAGGAAAACGACAAACTCAACGCCTTCGTCCGCGAGCGCGCCGGTTGGGGATTGCAGCAGTTCTGATTCGCCCTTCCGCATCGCGGAGGCCAAGGAGAATTTCATGCTCTTACGCGCATTGATCGCTACGTGCGTCCTCGCTGCTCCCCTGCTCGGCGCGGTGGAGGACAAGGCGACACATCGGAAGACGTTCGCGGTGTCGAACCCCCAGGCCGCGCGCGTCGAAGTGGATAACGTGTTCGGTAGTATCCGGGTGACCGCCGGAACTGGCCGCGAGGTCGTAGTGGTCGCGAACGAGCTGGTGACGGCGGACACGAACGAGAAGCTCGCCGAGGCGCGGCAGGAAGTAAAGCTCGACATGGCGCAGAAGGGCGACACCGTTCGCCTTTATGTGGACGGTCCCTTCCGATGCGATTGCGGCGACTGCTGCAAGGACAAGCAGGGCCGCCGCAACCGCGGGTTCGATGGGTACCAGGTCAAATACGATTTCGAAATTCAGGCGCCGACGGGAAGTTCGCTCTGGCTGCGCACGATCAACGACGGCGAGATCAAAGTAAACGGCATTGCCGGCGACTACAACGTCGAGAACATCAACGGCGGCATCGAGTTCCTGGAGGCTGGAGGATCGGGCCGCATCTACGCGCTGAACGGCGGCGTGAAGGTCACGTTCCAAAGGAACCCGCGCGCCGCGTCCACGTTCGGTTCGCTCAACGGCGAGGTGGAGCTGCAGTTTCAACCGGATCTGGCGGCAGACTTCCGCATCAAGACTTTCAATGGCGAAGTCTACACCGACTTTCCGGTGACGTCGCTTCCACTGCAGCCCGCTTCGTTCGAGCGCCGCAACGGTCGCTCGACGCAAAAGGGCGATCGCTATACGGGCATCCGCGTCGGCGCGGGCGGCCCTGAGATCAAGCTGGACGGATTCAACGGCGACATGAGGATTCTGAAGCGCGCCCGATAACGGACTGCAGTAGAACAAGAGAGACACAAGAGAGAAAAAGGCACAACAATGAAACGGTTCGGATTGGCAGTTGCAATGGCGCTGCCTGCGCTAATGACGGCACAGGAGCGGATCGCGGTTCCCCTGACGGACCCCGCGCGCCCGGCCACGGTGAGGGTGGAACTCGTGAACGGCAGTGTTTCCGTCAAGGCGTACAACGGTAAAGAAGTAATCGTCGAGGCGAAGACGCAAGACGAGGAGACGCGGCGCGGCAAGCAACGGGAAAGCGCGCCCGAAGGCCTAAAGCGAATTCCCATCGGAGGCAACAGCCTCGAGATTTCCGAGGAGAACAACGAGGTGCGCATTGAGAGCGGCGCGCCCATGCGCTCCGTCGATCTCGAAGTGCAGGTGCCGATGCGGAGCACACTCAAGCTGGAGGTGGTCAACGGCGGGGACATCAAAGTCGAGGGCGTCACGGGCGATATCGAAGCCGAGAACGTTAATGGAAATGTGATTCTGACGAACATCTCGGGCTCAGCGGTGGCTCACGCTCTGAACGGCCGCCTGGTTGCGGTGTTCACTCAGGTCGCCCCGCAAAAGGCCATGTCGTTCAGCTCGCTGAATGGCAACATCGACGTGACGCTGCCGCCGTCCGTGAAGGCGAATGTTAAGGTGAAAACGGATAATGGAGATCTTTACAGCGATTTCGATATCGCACTGAAGGCCGGCGGCCAGCCCGCGACCGAGGCCGGACGCGACGGCAAGGGGAAGTACAAGGTGAAGATCGACCGGACCGTCTACGGCGCGATCAATGGCGGCGGCCCCGAATTTCAGTTCAGCAATTTCAACGGGAACATCTATATCCGCAAAGCGGGTTCAGTTGCCAACCCCCGGTGAGGAATCGCGTCTTCGCCGGAAGGCATCCGGGCCGGCGTCCAGCCCACGCCGGCCCGGGCTCATCTCTGCAAGCTATTCCACCGTCACGGTAACCGGCAGCGTCACCATCAACTCCTTGCCAGGCCCGGTCGAGAGGTTCGTAACTGCGAGTTTCAATTCCACCTTGGCGGTACCGGTCGGCGCATCCTTCGGGATCGTCACGAAGGCTGGTGTGACCTTCTCCGGGGCGATTTCGCGCATCCCCGGGCGGAACCAGGCCGGATGATCGGCGATACGGATCTGGAACGGGATCGCTGAGCGGTTGTGCATCTGGAGCGCGATGCGCCCCCCTCGGTTCACGCGAATCTCCGGCGTCTCCAACTCGATGGCGCCTTCCCAAAGGCCCTTCAACTGCGCCTCCTGGCCCCAGGCTTTCCCGCCCATCCAGGCCGCAGTGCGGCGGGCAAACAGCGCTTCGCGAATGCCTTCGGCATCAGCCGTCCTGGCAAACACGAGCGTCACGGGACGCGTGCGGTTCGGATACTGGATCGACGTCAGTGCGTGCACGTCCGTATTGGCGAAAGGAGTGAGGGACTTCTCCTCCAGCCACGGATACGCCTCCGGGAAGAAATTCAGCCCGTTCACGATTTCCATTCCGTGGAGCATTTTCGCATCGTGCAGTTCTTTAACGAACGGGAACCACTGGGGCGTTTCTTTCCAGCCGGGATGGTTCCAGAAGATGAACCCTTTTTGCGCGTGCCCGCGCGTCAACTGCTCTTTGGGGCTCAGGGCGCCCATCCCGCTTGAGTCTTCGACGAACAGCACGTTGAAGTGCAGGCTGCGTTCGGCCGAGACTTCAAATGCGGGAATGAGGATGATTCCGGATTGCGCGGCGGCTTCCCGCGAGACGGCATACGCACGCGAAGGGTCCGGCGTCACATCGGCCTTGTGCGGCGTGTAGTTGGCGTGGTCTGCGATCGCGATGGCATCCAGACCCTCGCGCCAGGCCTCCTCCACCCGAACGGTCGGCCAAACCGTGCCGTCCGAGAATACCGTGTGCATGTGGAAGTCGCACTTCAGCGTGTGATAGCCGGGGATATCCGGTACGGGAAGCGGGTCGCGCACCTGCGAGACCTGCGCAAAGGCGGCGAAGGCCGCAAGAAAAAGAAACAGAGCGGTTTTTTGAATGTTCTTGAACATGGCGTCCTCGAACATCCTACTACCCTTGGCGCGGGGATAGCGCACCGGCTAACCGGGAAAGCCCATCTCGTCTACGTAGATATCCTGGAAATACGCATCTGATGCCAGACCGATGTGCTCCACGCGTCCGACGATGTCCCTGTAGGACAGGTTATCCGCGAAGAGCGCCATCTTCGCACCGAGCAGCGATGTGTTTCCGGCCGGGTGTACCGTCTCTTCGGGAAAACTGATCAGGCCGATCCTTTGCGCGCTCGTCCGGTTCACATAATTTCCGAACGCCCCCGCAAGATACAGCTTCTCCACATCATCGGCCGTCGCACCCAGCCGCTCGAGCACGATCCTGACCCCCGCCGCCACCGCCGCTTTCGCAAGCTGCAATTCGCGGATGTCGCGCTGTGTGAGTGACACGCTCTCGGCCAGGGCCAGCGGCCCGCCCGGCAGACGGCCGTTGGGCTTCACGAGCCCTAAATCGAGCGCCGCTGCCGCCGCATCCACCAAGCCGCTGCCGCAGATGCCACGCGCCGTTCCGCCGCCCAGCACATGGGCGCGCAAAGCGCCGTTCTCCACTGCTACCTCGGCTATCGCTCCAGTCGCTGCGCGCATTCCGGTCGAAATGCGTCCGCCCTCGAACGCCGGACCCGCGGCAGCGGACGCGCACACCATCCGCTCCTTTGTGCCGAACAGAATCTCGCCATTCGTGCCCAGGTCAATCAACCCAATCAGCGCACTGCTCTCGTGCATACGGCTCGCGAGCAACCCCGCCAGGATGTCGCTCCCGACAAACCCGCCCAGGCACGGGAGGAAACTCACGCGCGGATTGCCTTCGATCCGCCAGCCGAGCGCCATCGCTTCGAACTGCTCCAGCCCATTCCGCACCGGCTCGAACGGCACATGCGAGAGCGGCTCCACGTCGATCCCGCAGAACAGGTGGTGCATCACGGTGTTCCCCGTGACGATCACCTCGCATACCGCAGCGCCCTTCGGCGTTACCACCGCCGCAAGTTCGCCGATGCGTTCCCGAACCAGGCGCTCGAGCGCGGGCTGGCCGCCATCGCGCACCGCGTGCTCGACTCGCGTCATGATGTCCGCACCCCAAACCGCCTGCGGATTCAGTGCGGTACGGACTGCCAGCACGCGCCCCGTCGCGAGGTCCACGAGCTGCGCTACCAGTGTCGTGGTGCCCAGGTCCACTGCGATGCCGAGCCCCTCGCGAGGGGTGAACTCGAAAACGGAATCGTCCGCCAGGATCGCCGCGTCCCACTGCGCGATCTCGAGCGTAACGTCTGCGACGCCGCGCGCGTGGCACGCGAGCCGCCAGCCCTCCGCCACTGCCGATTCGCCGAGCAGACGCCAGTCCTCCGGCGTCGCGGGCTGCTCCCCCGCAATCACGCGAACGCGGCAGCGCAGGCACTTCCCGCGCCCGCCGCACGGGAACTCTACGCCATGCGCAAAGAGCGCGTCGCGCATGGAAACCCCGCGCTCCACCTCGACGCTACGGCCCAGCGGCTCGAGCCGCACCTTCACGAAATCGCTCATGAATCAGCCATCATGCCACGCTGAGCGGATCCTAACGTCCACCCTGGCGCCGCAGCGGGGTTCGAGGCCATCTGCAGGCCCACACTCGCTATATGAAAGATTTATGAAGGTTGCACGCCGGACCGCGCTGTCCTTTATACTGATATCCAATACCCAGCGGCGCGTCACCGCTCGAAGTTTATGCACACGGGCGCGCAACAGGTATATACACACGACGTAGGAGTCACGGTGATCAGTCAACTCGCGCGGTCCATATGCGAATCGCCGACCCTGAAGCTGAACGAGACAGCAGCCATCCTCAGGGATAAAGGCGAGCCCGTCATTCACCTCGGCGGCGGCGAACCCAAGACCAAGGCACCGGTCGATGCTCTCATAAATTGCACCGCCCTGCTCAACACGGGCGAGGTGCGCTATACCCCTCCCGACGGCATCCCCGCCCTCAAAAAGGCGGTCATTCGCTATACCGAGGAGAATTACGATAAGGTCGTCGGGATCGACAACGTCATCGTTTCGAGCGGCGCCAAGCAGTCCATCATGGTCGCGCTCTATGCCATCCTCGAACCCAAGGACGAGGTAATCTTCCCTGCCCCGTACTGGGTGTCCTATCCCGAGATGGTGAAGCTCGCCGGCGGCGTTCCGATTCCCGTCGTTCCTGAAGACGGCAGCTTCCGCCCCACGGTGAAAGAGATTGAGGAAGCGGTCGGCAGCAACACCAAGGCCATTATCCTGAACAGCCCGAACAATCCTTCCGGCGTTGTCTACAGCGATGACTTCATAGCCGGTGTCGTTGAGCTTTGCGAGAAACGCGACATCTGGCTCATCATGGACGACACCTACAACCGGCTCATCTTCGACGGTTACGCCGCTACGAACTGCTACAACTATTCGACCAAGCCGATCGAATCATCCAAACTCGTCGTCATCAACTGCGTTTCGAAGATGTATGCGATGACCGGGTTCCGCATCGGCTGGGCGGTCGGCAACGAAGTACTGGTTCGCGCAATGTCGAATATCCAGTCCCAGCAGACCTCGGGGCCGGCCGCGCCCTCCCAGTGGGCCGCCGTCGGAGCGCTGAACGGAGTTCAGAGCTCCATCCAGAGCCTCCGCATGACCCTCGAGAACAATCGCAACATCATGCTGGAGCGGCTGAAGGCGTTCGACGGCATCAAGGTCGGCAAGCCCGGCGGAACGTTCTACTGCTTCCCCGATTTCAGCGCGTACGAGAAGAGCTCCCAAAAGCTGGCCAACCTCCTGCTCGAGAAGGTCCGCGTAGTCACAGTGCCGGGCAAGGACTTTGGCTTCGAAGGACACCTCCGCCTGAGCTACTGCGGCACGATCAGGGAAATTACCGAAGGCATCGAGCGCATCAAGTGGGTACTCGACCCGAACTCGCCGAACGAACTTTACCTCGGCGACCGCAAGCTGGTCAGGGACTGGCTGTAGGAGCGAGGCGCAGCATATGAACCTCTTTCTCGACATCCCGTCCCCAGCCGTAAAGATCGCAAGTGAGAATGCGAGCCGCTTCGGACTCCAGAACCACGGGCTGATCAATCTTCATAGCGCCTATTGGAACCTGCCCACGTCAGCCCTCTATGAAGAAGCAGTCTTCCGGGGCGAGGGCAACATGGCCGAGGGCGGCCCCTTCATCGTCAACACCGGCAAGCACACGGCCCGCGCTGCGGCCGACAAGTTCATTGTCCGAGAGCAGACCACTGAGGACAAGGTCTGGTGGGGCCAGTACAACCGGCCGTTCAATCCGGATAAATTCTCCTCCCTTCTCACCCGGCTCCAGGGCTATCTTCAGGGCCGCGATGTTTTCGTCCAGGACCTCTACGGGGGTGCTGACGAGGATGCCCGCCTGCCCATCCGCATCATCACGGAGAAGGCCTGGCACAGTCTCTTCGTCCGCACGATGTTCTCCAAGCCCAAGAGCCAGGAGGAGATGCGTCGGCACGTTCCGGAATTTACGATCATCGATGCGCCGGGCTTCTTCGGCTCGCCGATCATCGATGCCACTCGAAGCGAGACGTTCATCATCGCCAACTTCGCCGAGCGCATCGCCATCATCGGCGGTTCCGCGTACGGCGGCGAGATGAAGAAGACCATCTTCACGGTCCTCAACTTCCTGCTGCCCCTCGATGGCGTCCTCCCGATGCACTGCTCGGCCAATGTCGGCGATAACGGTGAGGTGGCGATTTTCTTCGGCCTCTCCGGCACGGGCAAGACCACGTTATCTGCCGAGCCTTCGCGCCATCTCATCGGCGACGACGAGCACGGCTGGAGCGACAACGGCATCTTCAACTTCGAAGACGGCTGCTACGCCAAGGTTATCCGCCTGTCGGAAGATGCCGAGCCTCAGATCTTCTCGACCACACGGCGCTTCGGCACGATTCTCGAGAATGTGTCCTTCGATCCGGTGTCGCGCAAGCTCGATCTGAACGACGACCGCGTTACGGAGAACACGCGCGCCGCTTACCCACTCTCGTTCATCGAGAACTATTGGCCGCCCAAGAAGGCAGGGCATCCCAGCAACGTCATCTTCCTCACGTGCGACGCGTCCGGCGTCATGCCACCCATCTCACGGCTGAGTCCGGACCAGGCGATCTATCACTTTATCTCCGGCTACACCAGCAAAATCGCCGGGACGGAGATCGGGCTCGGCATCGAACCTGAACTGACGTTCAGCCCCTGCTTCGGCGGCGTCTTCATGGTGCACCACCCGTACCGCTATGCCGAGATGCTGAAGGCGAAGGTGCTCAAGCACGGCGCTACCTGCTGGCTGGTGAACACAGGCTGGACGGGCGGACCGTTCGGCATCGGCAAGCGGATCTCCATCAAGCACACGCGCCGCCTGCTGAATAGCGCGCTCAGCGGTAAGCTGCACGATGTTCCATTCCGCAAGGACCCTGTCTTCGGTTTCGATGTACCGACGGAGTGCGACGGCGTGCCGTCGAACATTCTCGACCCCGCCAACACGTGGGGCAGCCGCGAAGAGTACTTCAAGAAGTACGACGCCCTCGCGGCACGCTTCATCGAGAATTTCAAGCTGCTTGAATCGGGCTGCCCGAAACACGTCGTCGAAGCCGGCCCGAAGCGCCTCGCGAACCTCGCCGAGGCGGCGAAGAAGTAAGTTCCGCCTTCGATTCAGACCACGGGGCCGGCTTTCTCAACCGGCCCCGAAATTCCCTACGTGGTGAAAGCTCGCGGCACGACTGTGCCCTGATGCAAGGCACAACCGGCAGACAGCCGATCATAATCCATTCGCTTCGCCGGATCATGCCGCGCTGTCGACGATGGCATGCCGCCCATCAGTTCAGCAGCGCAATTTCGTCTCCTCGTCGCGCGGATCCCTCCACCAAGACTGCAGCGTAGATCCCGACTTTGCAATCATGAGCCCGGGCGACGCATCGCATCACGTCCGGGTTCGCCTGTGCCGTATCGGGATCAAGCGTAATCATTTTGCAGCGGGGGTCGCGGTCTGTAACCGTAACCACGGCCTTCGCGCCGATCTGTAGCGTCTTGCCGACGAACTCCTCCTCGGCGAAAGCCCTTCCGGATTCGAGCTCGATATACAGATTCGCGCGGAAGCGCCGCTTGTCGAGATCGGTCCCTACCTCCTGGCTCAACTGCCGCACACTCTGGATCGAAAAGAGCGAGACCGGTCGGCAATCCGTCATGGCACGATCGGAGCGAAGCAACGTCAGCTCGTGCCTTTCGGGGATACCCTCCCGCAGCATGCGGATCAGGAGAGGATCATCGATCGCGAACAGTGCTCCCGACGGCGTTCGGACATCGACGGCAAGCTCGGGACCACTCGCGTACACCGGCGTTACCCCAGGCCCAAGCGCCTCCGCCTCCGCCAGGTTCGGCGGCTTGGACATGCGCGCGGGATACCGGTACGCGGGCTGGTACAGCAGCATCTCCTCCTGCTCCCGGCCGGTGAGATACGGAAAGCCTTTCGGCGCTGCCGAGCTATGAAACGCGTAAACGCGATCGCCGTACACCCCGGCAAACCCGATGAACGCCTCCTGCAGTTCTTCACCCCGCATGCTCTTAACCGGGTAGCGCCACAGACTTTCAACCCGTCCAACGACTTTCATGAAACCTCCGATGATTCACCTTGCGTGTAGCCGCGCACCCTCGGCCGGTGGCTGTGTGACTGCCCTCACTGGAAGAAAACGGTCACCTTATTCGACGGCCTGCCGGCCACCGTCAGGACAACCTCCGCCTCGCCGCGGCCCGTGAGTTGAGAAGGCACCTCTACGTTCACCTGGTCCAACCCGGCGAATTGGTACTGTGGACCGGCATACAGAACGCGCGCCTCCTCCCCGCCGATGGTCACGCTGACCAAAGTAATATCCGGCGCATTGCGAATGCCCGTGCCGAAAAGTGTCAGCACGGAGCGAGCGCCCAGGCCGGCGTCGATCGGCTCGTACGTGCACGGTCCGGCATCCGGAGCGCACGAAAAGACCGCCTGTGCTGTGGTGGCGCCGTCCCCGGCGATGTTCACCGCGTACGCCGCCGCGACACCCTGCCCGTTCGCAGCCGCGGAGAACAGCGCCGGGGCCACCGCCTCGATCTGCGCGTCGCCAACGAGCACTTGCACATCCCCACGGTAAACGGCGATCGTAGCGGGACCCGATATGACACCCGCTGGTACCAGGAAGTTCACCTGACTCGGGGAGACATAGAACAGGGGCGCGGCGTGGGTGCGACGTGAGGAATCGGTGATCACCAGAGCGGCGCCCCCGAGGTTCGCCGGAAGTGGCAGACTTTCGGCCCATGCCGTTACGGGGGCAATGCCCGGTCCGTATCCCGTGGCGATGGAGCCAGGCGCGAGAGCCGGCCCGAAATGACTCGCTGCCGAAACGTACGCCACCCGGGACCTCGACACGCTGCACGCTCCGCCCGGGTCAACGAACGCGCCCCAGCCCACCACGGTTGCAAGCTCGGCGTATACGCGAGCATCATTCGAGGGGCTGTCATACCCTGTCGGAGCCACCCAGGCGCTTCCGGCGGGAGCGCACCCCCAGGCATCGCAGGTCAGCTTCACGACCGTTTCAGGGAAGTACAGCGTCTGGATCAAGTCGTCGGGAGTTGCCGGGTCAAGCTCGTAGAGTGACATGAAATTCACGCCGCTCGCGTAAGAGCTGACATCGGAACAGCCGCCTGCATCCGGCCCGCCTGCAACCGGTAACGGACATCGCACAGGTACATCGACATACTTCGTGCCGTGTACGTTTGCGCCGGTCGCCGTCACCTGTCCGGCGCAGTCGGGGGTATTGAAAAGCGAGCAGTTCGGCGCCCTGAACGAAGAATGGTCGGTGCAGCTGTTCCACTCGTACCATCCCCCTGTGCAACTCGTCCGGCAATTGCCGGCGTTGTCGCACGTCGGCGTGTCATGGCACCAGCCGTCGAACTGGCGGCTGTCGCGCTTCTGGCCGTAGTTCGAGGTCACGCCCCAGTTGCCGAAAGGCGCGCTGTGGACAACCTCGCCAGGGCATTCCACATTGACCGGCCCGATAACTCTACGGGACTGGTTCAATCCCGCGACCTGAAGGCGGCACACCTGGCCGCCGAGAACCGCAGCGGAGCAGACCGCGGCCCCGATACACCTGAGAACCCGAGCATCCCGCATTGGTTCAAGCATGCTCGCTCCCGGCCCGCAGCACAAGAGGAGTTCCTGCCCGCGCGTCGGGCGTCCCGCCCTCGTCCGCCGCTCACTGAACGTCCGGACCTCGTGCTCACGCGGCAGAAGTGAGCGGCGCGAGCCACGGGCTCAGGCTTGTAAGATGAAGCTAAGCTATGTTCTTCCGCAGACCGAAAATCCACGAGTTCACCTTCGATGACCGGCTCGAGGCATTACGCGAAGGAGGCTTCAAGCCTGAGCGCCTGCCTGACGGCGGTGTACGCGTTTCTCGCGACGGTTGTTCGGCCGTGATCCGCGAGACACCCGAGGGCCTTGCGGTGGAGCGCGCCGGATGGGTCGTGAACGGCGAGACTGCGCTGCTCGTGGACGGCGGCTTTCAAAAATTCTGGCGTGTGGGCGACCGGCGCAAGGCCCCGGCGCTTGCACATGAGCTCAAGACGCTTCACAACTTCGAAGAGGACCTTCGGGAAGCGCTCGGCCTGACGAGCCTGTACAACACATCGCTCGGCACGGTGAATGACGTGCACATGTATGACCGGGTCCAGGGCCGCGATTCGGGCGGGAAGCGCCGGCCGTGGGAGTGAGCCCGATTCGGAAAGTGTAAACAGTCCGGGCTGTGAGGCCGCGCTACCCCTGGCTATGTATGATGAAGTCATGGGGATGCTCAGACGCAAACGCACTACACGTACGCAAAAACTCCTGAAAGGCGCTGGGATTGCGGCCGGATCCATCGGAGCGGCGGCGCTCGGCTGGATCGGCTACAGCGCTCTTGCCATCGATCACAAACGCCGGTTGCGTTCGGCTATCGACGCGCCCATCAACTCCTTCCGCACGCGTAACGCGGGCACAGTTTCTTACTATGTGGACCGTGGCGGCGACGGCGCGCCTGTCGTCCTGTTGCACAGCATCAACGCCGCCGCATCGTCGTATGAAATGCGGCCCTTGTTCGACCATTTCCGGGGCAAACGGCCGGTGTATGCGCTCGATCTGCCCGGATTTGGCTTCTCCGACCGGCACGCCCGCGAGTACTCACCTGCGCTGTATGCGCGGGTCATCGTGGAGTTCCTGGAATCGGAAGTGGGCGCGAAGGCGGACGTCATCGCCCTCTCGCTAACGGGCGAGTTTGCCGCACGCGCCGCTGTGGAGCGTCCGGACCGGTTCCGTTCGCTCGCGCTAATTTCACCCACGGGCTTTTCGGCCGATGCTGCGCGCCGCGAAAACGACACCGCCTACAACGCAATGTCGTTCCCGCTGTGGAGTCAGGCGTTCTACGACCTTCTGGTCAGCCCTCCATCCATCCGCTATTACCTCAACAAGAGCTTCGAGGGCCAGGCCGATTCCGGGCTTGCGGAGTACAGCTACGACACCGCGCACCGCCCCAACGCACGCGTTGCTCCGCTTCAGTTCGTCGCGGGCAAGCTATTCACACCGGATGTCTACTCGAAGTTCTACGAGAGACTCGAGGTTCCGGCGCTTGCGCTCTACGACCGCGATGCTTATGTGACTTTCGAACGCGTGGACGAGATCTCCCGCGCGCATCCGAACTGGCGCGCGGAACGCATCGCGGGCACGCGAGGGCTGCCGCATTTCGAACGGCGCGAGGCTACTGTGCAGGCACTCGAACGGTTCTGGGAAGGCGTCAACACCGAGGCGTCACGTCCGGCAGCGGTGTAAGGACGGCGCTAGACTGACGATCATGTACCGTATCCTGACGCTTACAGCGCTCGTAGTGTCTCTGGCGGCTGCACAAGAGGGGCAGTCCGCAAACCCGCTCAGCAACGATGTTCGCAGCATGTGGAAGCAGGTGCAGGGCAACGTGCTCAAATCCGCCGAGAAAATGCCGGAGGAACATTTCAATTTCAAGCCGGTGGACAGCGTTCGCACTTTCGGCGCACTGCTCGGCCACGTGGCTGACGCGAATTACTCCATCTGCGGCATGGCGAAAGCCGAGAAGCCGCCCGTTTCGGGGATAGAAAAATCAAAGACCGCACGCGGCGACGTGATCGACGCGCTCAAGGCCTCATTCGCATATTGCGATACGGCCTATAGCGCCCTGACCGACAAGACCGCGGTGGAGAGCGTTAAATGGTTCCGCGGCGAACGCACCAGGGCCGCGGCGCTGATGGGCAACACCATGCACGACATCGAGCATTACGGGAACATGGTGACGTATATGCGCATGAAGGGCATCGTGCCGCCCTCCAGCGAACCTAGGCAGTAGTCCTCACTTCAGGCCCGCTCGCTTCCGTAATTCGAGGATACGCGGATACGCGAGGGCGACGAAAGGGTGATCGGCCGTCGCATCCGGAATGACGTTGCGCTCGAGCAGCGGGCGGGCTTCGGCCGCTTGGCCGTTTTCGATCAGCGCCCAGGCAAGCAGTACGGGGGCGGGCTCGGGGGAAGACGGCGGAGTCAGGCGATAGAACTCGCGAAAGTGGGGAACCGCCTCGCCTGGACGGCCGGCGAGCATTGCGGCCCATCCGAGCCCCAGGCTGCGTGCCGGCCCGGGCGCAACCTTCACCTCGCTGCCTAATGCCGTTTCGAGCGCGGCCGCCATGGAGGAGCGCTCCGGCAATCGCGCGGCCAACCGGCGCGCCCGTTCCCGATCGCCCGCGTCCATCGCCCAGACGGCGAGGTGGGCGGACGCGGCCGGCGATGCGCTCTTCTCGAGTACCGCCACGGCGGCGTCCCGCCTGCCAGTGACGAACTCCCACTGGGCTTGGAGGATGGGCGCGGCGGGATCGCGCATTGCGACGCGCGCCGCGAAGAACTTGTCTGCGTGGGCCGAAGCGCGCTTGAAATCCCCCATCATGAGCCGCGCCCAAGCCGCCTTGTAGAGTGCGGCGCCGCCGAGGAATCCGGGGTTGTTAGCGTATGCCTCCAGGAAGTAGCGCTCGGCATCAGCGAACCGGCCAGCGTGGTAATAAACTTCAGCGAGAGAGTCGAGGGCGTTCGCGTCGCCGGGGCGGAGTTCACGATACCGTTGGAGCAACTGAACTGCTCCGTCGAGGTCTCCGGCGTAGGCCCGGTTGTACCCTGCAGCGTTGTAGATCTCGGGCGCCGGATCGCGCGCCAGCGCCTGGTCGAACCATTGCGCCGCGCTTTGGAACCAACGGGCACTCGTGTCAATCTCGGCGAGTGCGCGGAACGCTGCGGCGTCCGCAGGGTCGGCACGGGTTAGCGCGACGAGAGCCTTCCGTCGCGAGACGGCGTCGCCGGCCAGCGTTGCGGCGAACACGTCGAGACGCGCACGCTCGAGCGGGTGAAAAGCCTTGCCTTGGTTGCGCGCGGCCGCCAGTGCCCGTACTGCACCGTCGCGATCGCCGCGCGCGAGTGACTGGTTTACCCATGCGACGTACGCGGGTCCGAAGCCGGGGGCCTCCGCAGTCGCGCGTTCGTACGATCCCTCGGCAAAGGCCTGTGCGGCGATGGCGGTTACCGGGATTCCGCGGGCTGCGGGTTCGATGCTTCGCGCGATTGCCAGGGACAGGACAGCCGGATCGCTGCCCCACACCGCGGCGGTCTTGACAGTTCGGTGCGCCGTAAACTCTTCGAGACTCGCGTGCGCACCGTCCCTATCGAAGTAGCCATGCAGCACGTGCGTGGCGCGTATCGCGGCCGCGGCCGGGAGTCCAGCCGCAAAGACGGCGGTTGTCTGAGGCAATCCGGAAAGGCGAATCGCGACGAGTTCGCCCAGGGCGCGGCCTTTCCAATGAACTGCGCCGCCGGACGAAAGATCCTCGAACGGCAGAACCGCGATGCGCTGATATGCCTCTTCGCGTGGGCCCGTGCATCCCGCGAGAGCAACTGCCGCGAGCAGGACGACGCGGAACCGTTTGGCGTTATTCAAGCACACGGATATCGGCCGCCATCAACTCCTTGAATTCCGGAAGCTCGCGAAGTTTTTCGAACTCGGGTTCCTCCAGGAACTTCTGCTTGTCCTTGAATCCGCTCTCGAGTGATTTGCGGATGGATTGCATCGCGCGGTCGAGCGCCCCGTTCTGCGCGTAACTCTTCGCGAGGAAGTAGTGGAATTTTGCACGCTCTTCCACGTTGGATTCACGCAGCAGCAGGCCGAACGAACTCTTGTGCTCGAAAACATCCGGATCAAGTTTGAGCGCGGTCTGATAGGCGTCCACCGCTTTGTCGTAGTGCTTGCGGGCAAAATGCGCCGTCCCCAGATTGCTGTAGACGGAGGCGGATTCGGGACTCAGCTTCAACGCTTTCTTGTACTGGTTGACAGCCTTCCGGTAGCTCTTCTTCCAGTAATAAACGGTGCCCAGGTTATTGACGGCTTCAGGGTACTTCGGATTGGCCTTGATCGAACTCTTGTAGTAGCGCTCGGCCTGGCCGGGATCATTGAGCTGGTGATACGCAATCCCCAGCTTGTTGAGCACGACTGCGTTTACCGGGGCTTTCTTATACTGGTCGATTGCCTCGCGGTACATCTTGCGCGCCATGTAGATGTCGGCGCGCTTCTCGGGCGTGAGTTCCTCGGGTCGTGGCGGTTCGGCGGTTTGGGCCGGCATAGCGGCACACGCGAACAGTCCGAGCGTTGCAATAACGAACACCTGGCGAATGAAAGACCCTCGGCGGACCATAATCGGCCTCCCTGTCACACAACATTTAATCACGACAGAAGAGGAAAAGGGCCGTCGATCCTGCGGGAGCATGGGACGGGGCGGCACTCCGGCCAGCAACGCCGCCTCTGATTCTACTTAAAAACTCCCCAAATCCGGCGGAAAATGCCCTTCTTTTCCTTCGGTTCCGGCTTTGGCTCCGGCACTGTGACCGGCGGTGCGGATGCGAGCGGCTCTACCCGCGACCCTGCCAGCGGGCGCGACTGCGGCTGAGCTACGGGCGCCAGCACGGGCGCGTTCCTCCCTGACGGCAACGCCGGCGGAGGGGACACATCCCAGGTCGCCACGCGCGTTGCACCCGCCCCGTGCAGTGGGCAGCTTTCGACCGGTTGAGTCCCTGCGATGAAGTACTCCGTGCGCATAGACGGGCAGGCCGGGGTGGCCAGCATACCGGTCAACGGGTCGAGTTCCGCGGTGACGATGCCGTCGGGTGCCGCGAACTCCTGCACATTGCGGTACTCGCGTGCGGCATGCGCACGCTTCATGAACTCCGCCCACACCGGCAGGGCCGAGTGGGCGCCCTCCAGGTTAAGCTCCCGGTTATCGTCGAATCCCACCCACACGGCGCAGATCAGCTTCGACGTGTAACCGACAAACCAGCCGTCGTGCGACGTTCCCGTCTTGCCGGCCGCTGGAGCGACAAACCCGCGAGCCCGCACACCCGCACCCGTGCCCGACCGCAGCACGTCTTCCATCATGCTGGTCATCAGGAACGCCACCCGCGCGTCGAGTGCCTGCTTCTTCTCCGGCTTGTGGGAGTAGAGGTCTGTGCCGCGCCGGTCGCGGATGAGCGATACCGCATTCGGCTTGACGTACACGCCGCGATCCACGAACACCGTATAGGAACCGGCCACTTCGAGCGGCGTCACTTCGTACGCTCCCAGCGCGATCGCGGGCGTCGGCCGGATATTCAGGTTCATACCAGCCCGCTTGGCCAACCTCTCCACCGTGCCGTAGCCGACCGCTTCGGCCAGCTTCACAGTCGGAATGTTCATCGACTTCGAGAGCGCCTGCCGCAACGTCACCTGACCGTAATACTCGTGCTTGAAGTTGGCGGGCGTATACGGCTTCTGGTCGTAGTAAAACGTTGTCGGCTCGTCCATTACCACCGATGCAGGGGTGAAGACCTGCGGGCCCCCTTCAATGGCGGTGTCCAGGGCTGCGGCGAACACAAACGGCTTGAACGCGGATCCCGGCTGTCGCTTTGCAAGCGCGCGATTTAACTGGCTCACGCCGTAGCTCCGGCCGCCAATCAGCGCCTTGATGCCGCCGGTCGCGGGATCGATCGCCACCAGCGCGACCTGAGCCTGCGGCGGCTTCTCACCCTTCTTCCACTTGCGCCGCGCGAGCCGCTGGTCCACTTCCTTCATGCCCAGTTCCACGGCCTCGGCGGCAGCGCGCTGCAGGTTCAGGTCGAGGGTGGTGTAGACGCGGAAACTGCCGGCGCGGAAATCGTAGTCGCCGAAGTCGTTTTGGAGATCCTCGTTGACGAGATCGACGAAATACGGGGCTTCAGCGGATTCCATCTCGCTCGGCGCGAGCTTCAGTTTCTCCTGCAGAGCGGCCTCGTACTGCTCCTCGGTGATGTATCCGTTGCCGCGCATCAACCTCAGCACGATGTTGCGGCGCCGGATGACACGGTCAGGCCTGTAGAACGGATTGAAGTCCGAGGGCCGCTGCACGATGCCGGCCAGTGTCGCGGCCTCGGCGATGGTGAGTTGGTCGAGATCCTTTCCGAAATAGGCCCGCGCGCCTTGTGCGAACCCGTGGAGCGCAAAACTTCCGCGGCGGCCCAAAGGCGCCTGGTTGCAGTAATACTCGAAGATCTCCTGTTTAGAGAGCTTTTGTTCCAGGTGCAGAGTGACCATCACCTCAGCGGCTTTGCGGCTGATTGTCTTCCGGTTGTTCAGGAAGAACATTCGCGCAAGCTGCATGGAGAGTGTGGACGCACCCTGCTCCGCTGAACCTTCCTTGATGTCGGCGTAGGCGGACGCAATGACGCGGAGCGGATCGAAGCCGGCATGCTGGAAGAAGCGCTTGTCCTCAGCAGAGAGAACAGCGTTGCGCAACAACGGCGGGATGTCGGCAAAGCGTACGATGCGGCGCTTCTCACGGCTCCGGTCCGTCAGGTTGCTGATCAGCTCCGGCTCAAGGAGGTACTGCATGCGGTCGGTATTGTCGCGGAGCGAGATGATCCGCGAGATCCGGCCATCCTTGAACTTGAGCACCCCAGGCTCATCGTCAAAGTACGATTCGGCGCCCGGAAAGAGCTCCACGGCCCCGTCGGCGCGCACGTTGTACCAGCCCATGGGGTTCCCACTGGACTGCGTGTACCCGCTGCGCCGCAGTTGTGTCACGACCTCGTCAGGCGTGATTTCATCCCCCACCGTTACGACACGCGGCGCGGAAAATACCATCGACGTGGTCTGGAAGGGCCCGTCTTTGAGTTTTCTGTCTACGAGCCGCGAATAGCGGACGTAATAGAACGTGAAGATGATGAGACCCGCAATCGTAAGCGCGATAACGGCGCCGGCGGCGATTCTGCCCAGCGGGTGCAACAACGCGCGCACAAGCAGGGCTTTCTTCGGCACTTGAACACGGACTGACACTTCGAATCTATTTTCGCACGGATTGGTTTGAATTCCCCGCCGTCGCTCAAAGCGCCCTTACGCGCTAATTGGCGCGTCAGGGAGGAAATGCAGGTACACGCGCACACGCAATCACTGCTTCGTTTCCTCGAGTGAGTGCAACTCAGTCCACATGTCGTCGTGCGGCATCCATGCCGAGGATTCCAGCCCGGATATCTGGAGCTCCGGCACTTTCAGGGTGCCGTGGCCGTACGGACAAATGTACTCGATGCGCGGGCGGCCAAGTTGCAGCATCCTGCCCCAGGAACCGGACCGCACTGGCATCACCAACCGGTGGAGGCACACGCGGCAACGGTAACGCTGGTCGTAGTACGCGAGGAACGCGAGGCCGCAGCCAATCAGGAACACAACTCCCGCCGCAAGCGTCCACGCTAGGTCATACCCCAGAATGCGACCGCGGAAGGTCATTCGCGGGGCCGGCAGCATTCGAGTCACCGCAGCCCATATGTAATAAATCGCAGCACAGACAGCCGCCGACTTAATGCCCAGAAATCCCCAGTACTTCACAACGGATTGGACTCTCCGGCGAGCTGCAACGTTGCGCTTTTCTAACCCCGGAAGAAATTGCGGGCGAGGAACAGAACGTTGGCGGGGCGCTCCGCCAAACGCCGCATGAAATATGGATACCACGCGTCACCGTACGGCACGTACAATCGCAAGCGCCAGCCTTCGGCCGCAAACCTGCGCTCCAGGTCGCGGCGGATGCCGTAGAGCATTTGGAACTCGAATTGATCCGCGGTGATGCCGCGCTCGCGGACGTAACGTTTCGCCTCCGCGATGATGCGGTCGTCGTGCGTCGCGATAGCGGGCTGCGGGCCCTTATCGAGGAGCACCTTCATCAGGTGTACGTACATCGCGTCCACTTCGGATTTCTTTGCGAACGCTACCGACTCGGGTTCCTTGTATGCGCCCTTGCACAGCCGGACCGGAATGCCGCGAACGCACAACATCTCGATATCCTTCTCGCTGCGGCGCAGATACGCCTGGATGACGCCCCGCACGTTGCCGCACGCCTCGTGAGCGGTCACCAGAATCGCGAGGGTAGGGTCGACGAGGTCGCTCGACTCCATATCGATCTCCACCATCTGCCCGGCGGCTGCGGCGGCGCGAACGAGCGTGAGGACGTTCTCCCGGCAGCCCTCTTCAGACAACTTCAATCCGAACTGGGTCAACTTGATCGAAACAGTAGCGGGCAGCTTGCGCGCGGCAATCTCATGGACAGCCTCGATGTACCCGTCCCGCGCCCCCTCGGCCTCGTTGAATGAGGTAACGCTTTCACCCAACCGGTCGAGCGTGGAAAGAATCCGCTCCCGCTGGAGCCGTTCCGCAACCTGCATTGCGTCCTCGAGCCGGAAGCCCGCGACGAACCGCGATGTCAAACGCCGGGCAGCAGGTGAAGTTTCAGTGAAATGCCGGAGTTGCTTTTGCTCCGAAAGGTACAGCAAGGCGCTGCGCATCATCTCAGCAACTATGTTAAACCACGGGGGTGTCAGCACAACAAGCAGGTGGTGCCACGCATGCGCTGACGCGCCGACCGCTTCTATCGCAAGACGAACTCGGGCGAACCTGATGATGGCCAATCCGATCACTCAGCCGGCCAGCACATCGCGGAGGAGCGAAGTTTCCTGCGGCGCACTCCGCTCAGGCATTACCATTCTGAGAGAACGTGCCGACACTTGATTTCCTGTACTTCGATGCCGGCGGAGGCCATCGTGCCGCCGCCACCGCGCTCAAACACGTCATTGAACAGCAGCAGCGGCCCTGGGACGTCCGGCTCGTCAATGTGCAGGAACTCCTCGACGCTCTCGATGTGTTTCGCAAGCTGACCGGCCTGCGCCTTCAGGACATTTACAACAACATGCTGAAGCACGGCTGGACGCTCGGCTCCACACAGCTGATGCGCGGCATGCAGGCCATTATTCGGATGTACCACGGCCCCCAGGTGCGCCTGTTTGAGAGCCACTGGCGCGAGAGCCGTCCCGACGTGGTCGTCTCCTTCATCCCGCACTTCAATCGCGCGATCGCGGAGAGTCTCCGCAACGCGTCACCGCAGACGCGCTTCGTCACCGTGATCACCGACCTGGCCGACTATCCTCCGCACTTCTGGATAGAGCGCGAAAGCCCGTACGTGGTCTGTGGAACGGAGAAGGCCGTGGAGCAGGCGCACTCCGCCGGGCTCGGCGACGAGCGCCTCTTCCGCGCCTCGGGCATGATAATCCAGCCGCGGTTCTACGACCCGATCCACCTGGACCGGGCGGCGCACCGGCAGCGACTCGGCCTCGACCCGGAGAGGCCGACGGGACTCGTCCTGTTCGGCGGCTTCGGCGCGAGCGTCATGCGTGACATCGTGAAGCAATTGGACGGCTCCGGCCTGGACGTTCAATTGATTTTGATCTGCGGCCGCAATGAGAAGCTGCGCAAGGGGATTCAGAATATGAAGACGCGCATCCCTGTCTTCACCGAGGGCTTCACGCGGGAGGTGCCCTACTATATGCACCTGTCGGATTTTTTCATCGGTAAGCCGGGGCCGGGCTCTATTAGCGAGGCGCTTGCAATGAAGCTGCCGGTACTTCTGGAGCGCAATGCCTGGACCCTACCGCAAGAGCGCTACAACGCCGATTGGGTATTGGAGCGCGGCGTAGGTCTGGTTGTGAAGAGCTTCCGTAAGGAGGCCGCGGCCGCAGTCGGCACGCTGCTCGAGCCCGGCAACTTCACCCGTTTTCGCGAGCGCGCCGCGGCCGTCGAGAACCGTGCGGTGTTCGAGATTGCGGATTGTCTCGGCATGCTCCTCAACCAGAGCGCACCGCTCTCGGAATAATATGGAGAACTATGAAGCCCTCCCTGACGGCGGCGCATCTGCTGGTTGCCGCCCTTGCCGTTCTGCCGGCGTTCGCCGCCGATAACACGCTAACTCCGGCCGAAAAGCAGGAGGGATGGCGTCTCTTGTTCGACGGCTCCACAACGCGCAACTGGCAGGATCCGGCCCGCAAGAATCAGCCAGGCGACGCGTGGACCATCGAAAACGGCTGCCTCAAGACCGTACTCAAGCCCAGAATCGAGGAAGACCTCATCAGCGAGGAGTCTTTCGGCGACTTCGAGTTCGCATTTTCATGGCGGCTCTCTCCGGGTGCAAACACGGGCGTGAAATACCGCATCCAGGACACCCTATTCGTGGACAAGACAGTCACACCGCGGACGAGCGGCTTCGAGCAACAACTCGGCCGCGAGATGGAGACGCGGGCTTCAAACCGCGCGAAGATGGCTCGAGACGCGGAAGGATTCGTTTACGTCGTCGGATTCGAGATGCAGTTGCTGGATGACGAGCGGCACCCCGATGCGAAGCGCGACCCGAGGCACGTTACCGGCGCGCTTTACTCAATGATCGCTCCACAGAAGAAGGCGGCGCGGCCGGCGGGCGAGTGGAACGATGGCAAGATCGTCGTGCGCGGCCAGCGTTTCGAGCATTGGATCAACGGCGTCAAGGTGTTGGAAGGGACTCTGGATGCCGATGCAGTGCGCGCCGGCGTGATGAAGCGGTGGGGCCCGGCGCCCGGGATTCGCGACGCCTTGGCCAACCCCAAGCCTCGGGGGCCGATCAGTTTGCAGCACCACGGCGACGAGGTCTGGTTCAAGAACCTGAAGGTTCGCGAACTGCGCTAGCCTCCCCGCGGGATTTTCGGCAGTTTCGGAGGCCTCGGCCCGTGCAAAATGGCGCCCGACACCGGCGTGTAGGCCAATTCCTCAACTGAGCGCGCGGCGCGCAGCATCAGCCCGCCCCGGCTCATATCGCCCCGCCCAACGAAGGCTTCTGGAAACAGCAGGCGCTCGCCAAAGATCGCGAGAAGAGGCGTCAGGTACTTCGCTGTCGCGATGCTGCCGAGAAGGACGACGACGCACTCCGGCCCGATAGCAGCCTCGAGCAATCTTGCATCACGCTCCAGAGGCTCCCGGTAACGCGGGTCCGCGGCATCGATTGGGACGGACGCTATGGCGCGCAGTTGATCGAGCGAAACAGGCGTGTCAGGCGGCACCAGCCCGCCCCCGGCCGTAATGACCAGCGAGCCGGGCACTCCGGAGGGTGGCGCGGCGAACACCTGGGAATACGCCAGCTTGCCGCGGAAATAGAGCCCGCTGATGAAGGCGAACACGTCGCCGAGCGAGGCCCTTCCTTCGCGCAGCCGCACGGCGAGGTCGAACTGTGCGCGATCCCTCAGCACCATGCGGGCGCGCTCCCCGGCCGCATTTGCGGGCGAGAGCAAATAGACGCGCGGAGGCCTCAGCTCGTCCCTTCCTCCCGAACGCGGCGCTCGAACGTCGCACGTGCCGGTCCGGTTAGGTATGTCCCAGGTTTCAGCCCCACTATCCCTCCATGATCGCGCGAGCCCGGATGATTTCAAAACAACGCAACCGCCATTGAATGTTCCACGTCAATTGGATGCGATAATGGCAGTTCGCTATTCCTATGAGATCGCTGTCACTTGCTGCTCTACTCTCGTTCATCGCGCTCAACGGCGCCTTCGCACAGAAATACGAGATCTCGATCATCGGGGGCTATCCGAGATTGAGTGATGCTTCCCTCGGGAGCATCCCGTTGTCAGAGGACCCGGCGCCCGACGACACGAAGCTGAAAGGTGAGTACACCTACGGCGCGCGCTTCACAATCAACTCGAAGGGCTACGTCGGCCACGAGTTCGGCTACAGCCAGAGCCGCGCGCGCATCGACACCGTTTTCCGCGGTACGGACGCGGAGGACAACAGTTTCGAAAGGCGTTATCGCGACCGCATCGTTATCTCGGAAGGTTCGTACAACCTCCTGCTGTACATGATGCCCAGGGGCGAGTGGTGGCGGCCGTATATCACCATCGGCGGGCAGACGTTCCACTTTGGCGAGCCGTCGGCGGCGGACTGGTCAACGGGCTCCTGGCGGAACTACGGCATCAACTGGGGCGGCGGAATCAAGCTAAAAGCTGGCCCCGCGCTCCTGCGTCTCGATTTCCGCGACTACATCCAAGGCAAGCCTTACGGGCTCGATTTTCAAGATTTCAACTCCGGTGGGCTGTATCACTCCATGCAGGGCACACTCGGGGTCGGCTTCACGTTCTGACGGAGAGGCCGGCGGCGCACTGTCTGAGCGGTCCGAGAGCATCGGCAATGGGTCCATCGCGCCGCCCGGTCCGTAAACGGCAAAGTGCAGATGCGGCGGTGTGCCTGAGGCGTTGCCTGTGTTCCCAACGAAGCCCAGCACCGTTCCCGGCGTGACCTGCTGCCCCACGCGCAAAACCGCGCTGTAGGCATCCAGGTGCGCGTAGTAGTATGTACGCCCGCCCGGGCCGGCCACCGACACTGATTTGCCCCCGAGCCTGTTCTCGCCGATACGCAGCACGACACCGCGCGTCGCCGAGCGCACAGGCGTGCCGCGAGGGGCGAAGATGTCCTGCCCTTCGTGCTTCCTGTCCGTGCCGCGCGGGGCTCCCCAGGTGTCCTGCACGGACCGCACATGCACACCGGCCACGGGTACCGGAAGCACTACGTCGGCCGGCTCAGTGCTCAGCCTCATGAGGCGGAACGGCAGCGCGAAACGGTCCCAGGCGGTCTCCGGTATGCGATCGCGCAACAGGCCACCTGCGATCATCACCGCAACCAAAAGCAAGAGCGCTCGGACAACGCGCATCGCGGAAATAGCTCAGTCAAGAGTGAGACGCCGCGGCCCCGCAGCCTGTTTCGCGCACCCCTTTACGCGATCATCTGAAGCCGCTCGTCCAGGCCTTCCTCGGAGCGCCCGTCGATCCGCTCCTGGCACGGCACACAGTACATGGCCCAGGGAATTACCTGGAGTCGCTTCGGCGGAATTCCCTCATCGCACTCGGCGCAGTACCCGAACTCGCCGCTGTCCATCCGCTCCAGCGCAGCGTCAATGAGCCGCAACTTCCGGCGGTCGGATGCGTTCAGGCGCAACGCCACGAACTGATCGTGCACCAGGGGCGGCTGGTCTTCGAGTCCTACGCCGCCGGGTGCGGCCAGTGCTTCCAACGCTTGTTCCATGCCTCTACTCAGGCGGGCACGCTCCGCGACAAGCGCCGCACGATAGGCCATCGTCCCATCCGCATTCCTGGTTCTATTTGTCATGGCGCTATTGCACGATGCATTTGGCGCGCCATAGCCGCTGGTAGGCGCTGCACAAAGAGATCCGGGCGTTGAGATCGTTTCACACTCCTTGAATTGCCTCAATTCAGGAATACTGTGCGTTTTGGGGCAAACCCAGAGCCGCGGTTAGCCGGGCGTACTGCCGGCATTCGCTCGATACGTCGCAATACCGACCGCTCGGCCTAGGATGGAACGGCTCGGGACGGCGTTCCACGCCCGCTCTCCATGCACACGGATGGCCGGACTCCAACCGGAAACCGCGTTGGCCCGCGGATTGCATCTCCTGCTGAAACCATCCTCAGGAGGACTCACCATGGCTGCTTTGCAGTGGACACGCTACGAATCCCGCGAACCGGTCGCACACGAAGAAACCAGGGTTCGTGCGATGGCCGGCGTCACGGATATCCTGACCGTCGGCACAAATCCGACGCTCGGCATTTACCTTTCCGATTTGTTCCGGCGCTTCGGATGGTCCGTCATCCGCACGCGTGATTGCGAGAGCGCGATCCGGTTTTTGCGTGAGAACAGGGCGGCGGTGGCAGTCTGCGAAGAGTTGCTCCCTGGTGGCGGCTGGCAGGACGTAGTAGCACGGCTGGGCTCAGTCCCGGATGCGCCGGCGCTCGTCGTGCTGGCTGACGATGCCCAGTTGAGCGAGGTTATATCCTCCGGAGGCTTCGACGTGCTGACGCGACCGCTCCGCGAAGCGGACGTGGTCTGGACCATCGCCACAGCCTGGCATCACTGGGTGAAGCGATTCGAGGAGGGCGAAAACGGAGGTGCACGATGCTCAGATGCGTGAATCCCGGTTGCCCGACGCGGTGCGGCTCGCTCCGAACGCCAAGCTGCGCCGAGCGCATGTTGTACTACGCGTTGCTGCTCCTGTTGATTATCGTTTTCCTCATCAGCGTCGCCATGGGAGTCCGCTGGTTCAGGGAAGCCGGCGCAGAGCGAACATCGGGCGCCAGTCCGGTCCAAGCCGAAATCCGCACTCTGGCCCAAAAGGGTCAACGTTGGCCGTTAATGCCCAGTCGATCCGATCTGAATCTGGCGTCTTCCACCTCTTATCCGCGTTTTTCTTGATGGCGGCCCGATTGCATCTGTCAGGTTGAGGTTCAACAGAAAAATGACCAGAGGATCATCGACCGTGACGTTCAGCATCGCTGAACCGCATCACACCGCACTCCGGATTGTGCGCCGCGCGCTCGAACAGCAGGGGCTGCGCACCCCGGCGGAACTGAACATCACCGCCCGAATCAAACAGGAGTTGGGGGCCGGGCTGGCGCCCTGCGTCGTGCTTTACGTCGATGAGGCGACGCTGCTGCTCGAGGCGGTGGTCTTCCAACGGGGGGCCGCGCTACTGATTCCGCAGCCGGTCGTGGTATCGGGAAGCAACCATCACACCGAGGTGCTCGTGCGGAGCGCTGAGTCCCTGGCCGCGGAAGATGCGCCCGACGGCCTGAGGGATCCGGTCTTCAACCTGCACGCGCGCATCGTCAAGGCTATGGAAAGCATCGCAGAACGCGAAGGAGCACATCTGATCGCGAGCCCGTAGGGTTCAGGTCTTCGAGTCGCGCACGCCGCCGCTACGGCTTCTTCTTCTCCGGCTTAACCGGCTCCGCACCGAAGACAAGTGTCACATCGGCAACCCGGTTCTCTTCGTCCAGGTCCACCTTCGACTGCGTCTTACCCAGGTTTTCGAAGTAGCCTTCCTCGCGCAATTGCGTGAGAAAGTAGTCCGGGTAGTCGGCGTTGAACGGCGCCCCCGGCTTGACCGACCACAGCTTGCGCACAACCGGCTCGGTGGTGACGTCGAGGCCCTCAATTGTCAACTTCCCGAATCGGAATTGGGGTCCCGGTTCCGCTACGATGTTGACCGACACCGTCTTCGCAGCGCGGTCCACCTTCCGGTCGATGCGCGCCTTGGCCCGCATATGGCCCTCGCGCTTCAACATGTTCTCGATGCGGGTGGCGCCCTCCTGCACTGCCTCGCTGTTGAAGAGATCGCCCTTCTTGAGCTTCATCGCCTTCAAGAGCGGCGCGGGGTCGCCAGCGCCCTGCACGGTGACGCCGCCGATTGTGAACGTCTCGCCCTCCTCCACGGCCACCGTCAGGACCACGCCTTCGACGTTCGGCTCCTTCTCCGCGTCGATCTTCGGGAACTCGACGCCCACGCGCCCGCGTGCGTCATAGATGGGCCGGATTGTAGTGTCCAGGAGCTGCCGGAATTGCTTCTCCCGCCACGGCTGTCCCACGGCGACCACGTTCATGGCGTTCTCGAGCTGCGTGGATGGCGCCACCTTGTTGCCCGTAAAGCGCACGCGCGCGATCCGCGCGACAGGCACGTTCGGGCGGAAGATCACGGCCAGTGCTCCACTGTCTTCGGGCATCAGGCGGCCCACCACCTTGCCGGGTTTGCCCGCCGCGGCCAGCGCCTCCTCGAGCACTGCGGCGTAGCGATCGATCTTCGCCTGCGTTGGCGGAATGCGAGCGCCAAATAATGGGTCCGAACGCTTCAAAGCGGCGCGTGCCTGCGCGTCCGGGATCGCGAGTTCGTCGAACACCACCGGATAGAACGGGCCGGCCTCGTCAACCCGGAACGTCACCGCGTACCCCTTCCTGTCCGGCCCGGGACCGAACTTGAAGTCGATCATCTCGAACGCGCCGGAGGCGGTCAGGCGATCCCGCGCGGCTTCGAGATCCGCCTTCGTCACCCGCTGGCCCACTCGAAGCCCGGCCACCGCAAGAATCTGCTCGCGGGAGTATGCCGAATTTCCCTGTACCGCGATGCTCTCGATCGGGTAACCGGACGTAGCGGCCTGCCCGGCAGCCTTGGCCGTAGCGGCTTTTTTGGGCGCCGCAGCTTTCTGCTGGCGGGCCGCACCAGCCAGGCACACGAGGACGAGAAAAATGATGGCGCGCTGCATATCCGTTACTTATCATGCGGCGGCGAGCCCTGCGGTTACGCGGGAAAACTGTGGACGATAACGGTGTTTACTGACGTGGGCAAGCCCGTTTGCCTACAATGAGACCGATGCCTCATTACGATCTTGTAATCATCGGCAGCGGACCGGGCGGATACTCGGCGGCGGTACGCGCTGGACAGTTCGGGCTGCGGACTGCCATTGTCGAAAAGGACCCCAGGCTCGGCGGCACGTGCCTCCTGGTCGGCTGCATTCCAACCAAGGCGCTGCTCCACACCGCCGAGGTCTGGACCCATTTTAAAAACGGTGTGGATGGCATCACGGCCGACAACCCCCGCCTAAACCTTTCGAAAGTCATCGACCGCAAGAACCAGATCGTCAACAAGCATTCGAAGGGCGTTGACTTTCTGATGAAGAAGAACAAGGTGGACGTAGTTCGCGGAACGGCGCGGCTAAAGGGCGCAGGGTGTGTAGACGTGCAGACGGAGAAGGGCGTCCAGACGCTCGAGACCAAAAACGTCATTATTGCCACCGGCTCCGAGGCTAGGATGCTCCCCGGTCTTCAACCGGACAAGGACCGCATTCTGACCAACGTGGAGATCCTGGACTTGCGGGAGATCCCTAAAACCATGATCGTCATCGGTTCGGGCGCGGTGGGCAGTGAGTTTGCGTCGATGTTCCAGCGTTTCGGCGCCAAGGTCACGCTGATCGAGATGCTGCCACGCATTGTGCCAGTCGAGGACGAGGAGGTTTCGAAGGAACTTGAGCGGACGTTTAAAAAGGGCGGCATTCGGGTCGAGACGGGTGCGCGCGCACAGGACATCAAGAAGACCGATAAGGGCGTCGAGCTTACGGTAACGCTCTCGAACGGCAAGACCGAGACGCTGGCAGCGGAGAAAGTTCTGATCGGCGTCGGCCGCAAACCTATGACGGATGGAATCGGGCTTGAAACCACCCGCGTTGAAACCGACCGTGGCTTCATCAAGGTGAATCAGTGGCAGCAGACCGCCGAGCCCGGCGTGTACGCCATCGGCGACGTCGTGAGCGGAACGCCACAACTAGCGCACGTCGCCACGAAAGAGGGGATGGTGGCGGTCGCCAACATTGCCGGCAAGCCGGTTGAACCGATCAACAAACTGCGCATTCCCGGTGCGACGTACACCGAACCGGGCATCGGCAGCGTCGGCCTGACCGAAGCGGCCGCGAGGGCCGCGGGATACAAAGTGAAGATTGGTAAGTTCGGGTTCATGCCGAACAGCATGGCGACAATCCTGGGTCGCCATGAGGGCTTCGTCAAGGTGGTGGCGGACGAGAAGTACGGTGAGATTCTGGGCGTCCATATAATCGGCCCGCAGGCATGGGAGCTGATCACAGAAGGTGTGACGGCAATGATGTCCGAAGCCACAGTGGAAACGCTGATGAATACAGTCCACGCTCACCCGACGCTGTATGAAGCAGTAGGAGAAGCCTTCAACAACGTCTACGGCCTGGCCATCAACGCTTGAGACGGAATTCACCGCAGAGACGCAGAGACGCAGAGGAGAACCTGAAACGGAACCGACCGGACGGAATTGGGCAGGTATGGCGGCGATGACATTGGCTGAATCCAACATCACTTCCCACTTTCGATGCGTTCTCTTGCCTTTCTCTGCCCTGAAAGGGAACCGGAAAGGACAAACCGAACGGGTAGATGGACCGGACGGAATTGGGCAGGTATGACGGCGATGACATTGGCTGATCCAACATCACTTCCCACTTTCGATGCGTTCTCTTGCCTTTCTCTGCGTCTCTGCGTCTCTGCGGTGAATGGCTTTGCGGTGAGTCGCTTTTATGCGCACTTGTGAAATACACGATCTCGGCATGATGGAGTACGGCGCGGCCTGGCAGCTCCAGCGGGAGCTTGCCGAGAAGCGCAAGCACGGGCTCATCCCGGACCAGCTTCTCTTCGTCGAGCACCCGCACGTGATCACGCTGGGCCGCAACGGGCGGATGCACAACCTGCTCGCGAGCCCGGAGGTGCTGCGCAGCACCGGCATTGCGTTCTATGAGATCGACCGCGGCGGTGACATCACGTATCACGGCCCCGGCCAGATCGTGGGCTATCCGGTATTCGATCTGAAAGAGTGGAAGCGCGACGTGATGGTCTACGTACGCACGATGGAGCAGGCCATCGTCGACGCGCTGGCCGAGTTCGGCATCAGGGGCGGCCGCGTGCCGGACGCCACGGGAGTCTGGGTGGACGGCCGCAAGATCACCGCCATCGGCGTACACATCAGCCGCTGGGTAACATCCCACGGCTTCGCGCTCAACCACACTACGGATTTGCGATATTTCCAGTACATCGTGCCGTGCGGGCTCACCAAGCCCGTCACGTCCATGGCGGAACTCGGGGCGGGCGCGGAGCGCGCTGAAGTCACGGCGTCGCTCACGCGGAATTTCGCCCGCCATTTCGGGTTCCAGGCAGTCGAGTTAACTACGCGAATGGAGCAGGCACAATGATCGACGTCGTAATGCCCCAGATGGGCGAAAGCATCGTGGAAGGCACTCTCACCAAGTGGTTGAAGAAGCCCGGCGAGCACGTTGAGCGCGATGAGCCGCTCTTCGAGATTTCCACGGACAAAGTAGACACCGAGATTCCCTCGCCGGCTGCGGGGGTCCTCTCGCAGACGCTCGTCGACGAGGGCAAGACGGTGGCGATCAATACCGTCGTCGCGAAGATCGAGGAAGGCGGGAACGGAGCGCAGGCTGCCGCGCCCGCGGCACAGGCGCCGGAACCTCCCGTGCCGGGCCCCGGCCCCGCTACTCCCGAACCGCCCCCGCCTTCGCCGGAGCCGCCCGTGCCCGCTCCGCAGATTCCCCCTCGCGGACCGCAGCCCGAGCCGCCGCTGCCCGGTCCCGAACCCGAACCCATGACCGCCGAAGCCGCCGGGCCGCTCTCGCCGCTCGTTCGCAGAATGGCGCGCGAAAATAACATCGACCTGGCCCAAGTGAAGGGCACCGGCGCGGGCGGACGTATCAGC
>DATMXS010000112.1:0-3580 GCA_035561355.1 Bryobacteraceae bacterium
GACGCGTCCGCGCTCCACCAGGAACAGGCTATCGGCGCGATCGCCAAGATGAAAGAGTTCCGATCCGCCCGATAGAAACCTTGTTGCCCCGAGCGACATCACGGCGCGAGCATCTTCTTGCGACAGGCCTGTCAGAAGGTCATGAATTCCGTTTGTCATGGCACACCTCTCAATGAACGAGCGGGGACCTCGTCCGGCTGTGCAGCAGTGCCAGACCGGGCGCCTCGACGTATGACTCCGCGGCTGCCTGCTCCAACCGAATGTGGTTTTCGATTTGCAGCAGGAGCGCCTCCAGGGGCACCCGCGGTTGCGCAGTGAGCGGGACCAGGATGCTCTCGCCGAAGAAGTGGGACGGTACTAGCTCTGCGACCGGCTGCTTCTTGGCCTCTCTCGCCTCGGCGAACTCAGGCTCCTGCTCCGGGAATATCGCGAGCCAGAACGGGATGGACAGAATCGCCAGCCCGAAGAGGCTGAAGAACAACGCCACGAAGAACATCAGCATTGCGGCTCTCCCTTCGAGCCTCCCTATGAGCACGCGACCGGCCAACGGAGCGGAGGAGTGGAAACTCTTGAAACTGAAAGACCGGGATGTACGTTGGGTTCCGCCGAGACTGCCAGGATGTCAGACGGCACATGACGAATCGTCAGGCATTGACGCTGTGCGCGAACTCTGCCATCATTCGGAGAATCTCGGTCCCATCCGCATGAAGCTGCGATTTGCCAGCATGACGGTCGGGCTGGCTGCCGGTGTAACAGCGGCTGTTGCAGTGGCTTGTGCAGCGGGCGCTTACGTTTATTCCACTCACCACTTCCAGACCTTGATCGAGACGGCTCGCACGACTGCCGTCGCGGAAGGCGAGCTGATCCGGGTCGCACTCGAACACCAGATGATCGAGAACGACCGGACGCTGATCGCACGGATGATCGAGAGCTTCAGCCGGCAGCCTCACGTGCAGCATGTCGCTCTGCTGGACCGGAACGGTCTCAAACGGTACTCGAGCGGATCCCGGCAGCTCGACAACGACCTCCACATCAATTCGCCCACCTGCCAGGCCTGCCACCGTTTTCCACCCGACCAGCGCGGCTCCAGCCGGGTCATCGAAACGCTGGGAGGGAGCGTTCTCCGGACCGTGGTGCCCATCCGCAATCGTCAGGAGTGTCACTCGTGCCACGATCCGAACCACAAGATCAATGGCATCCTGATTCTCGATTCCGACGCGGGCCAGATGCACGCCTCCATGGCGGCGGACCTGGGCTGGATGGTGGCGGGAACCGCTGCTTTGGCGCTCCTGCTGATCGGCGCGATCGCAATCGTGATCCGCGTCTTCGTCGTGCGGCGGCTGCGGCGCTTTGAAACGGCGGCGCGCCAGATCGCGGCGGGCGACCTGAAGCAGCGCGTCGCAGCCGAAGGCTCGGATACACTTGCCTGGCTCGCGCGCGAGTTCAACACCATGGCCGATTCGATGACCGGCCTGGTAGGCGATATCCGCAGCGAACGCGAGCGGCTGGAGACGGTGATCAACAGCATCGACGACGGGATCGTGGTGCTCGACCCGAAGCGGAACGTACTTGCCGCGAACGATGCGTTTCTATACCGTGCAAAGCACTCCCGCGAACAAGTGCTCGGGTGCTGTTGCCGCGACGTCGCTCCGGCGGTCTGCAACGGCTCGGATTGCCCCACGCTCGCGTGTCTGCGGACGGGCGCACGCCAGGTGCGGATCTGCGAGCGCCGGCGGCCCGACGGCGGGGTCGCTTGGGAGGAAGTGCACGCGTCGCCGATCCTCGACCCTTCCGGCAACCTGGTGCAGGTGGTCGAGGTGTGGCGCGATATCTCCGAACGCAGGGCGGCGGAGGCGCATCTCGCGGAGTCGCATCGCCTGGCGTCGCTGGGTATGCTCGCGTCCGGATTCTCACACGAGTTGAATACGCCGCTGGCCACGGTGCTCACGTGCGTCGAGGGAATCCTGCGCGAAGCTCCGGCAGAACAGAATGGCGATCTCGATTGCGTCAGGATTCGGGAGAGCGCCTCCATCGCGCGCGACCAGATCCTGCGGTGCAGGGGCATCACGCAGCACTTTCTACGCATGTCGCGCGGTCAGCGATCCTCCGGCGAGCTCGTAAGACTCGGCGACGCTCTTAGCGCAGTGGAGCGACTTGTGGAACCCACGGCGCGTGCGCAGGGAGTCACCGTACACATGGAACCGGTCGCGGAGGACCTTCATGTCCGCGCGGACGAGGCCGAAATGCAGCACACCTTTGTCAATCTGCTGCTGAATGCCGTGCAGGCGTGCAAGCCGGGCGGCAGCGTTGCCGTCACAACGCACGGTGAGCGCGATTCCGTCCACATACGAGTTGTGGATGACGGGTGCGGAATCCCGCCCGAACACCTGAAGCACATCTTCGAGCCGTTCTTCAGCCTGCGGCAAGGCGGCACCGGTCTCGGCCTCTTCCTGTCGTTGAACTTCGTTCGCCGCTGGGGAGGGGATATCGTCGTGGAAAGCGCTGCGGGCCAGGGATCCGCGTTCGAAATCGTGTTCCCGGCGCTCGGCGGCATTTCTCAGGAGGCGGCGGCACGATGAAGCCGGCTACCTCGCTCATGCTGGTGGACGATGACGCCACGTTCCGGAAAGTGATGGGTAGCGAACTCGAGCGCCTCGGCTACGCTGTCGTCACGGTCGGAACGGGCGAAGAGGCGGTCCGGAAGGCGGCGGAAATCGAGCCCGCTGTCGTCCTGCTGGATCTGCGATTGCCGTCCATGAACGGCCTCGACGTGTTGAAGGCGATCCGTGACACCAGCCCCGGCGCGGAGGTGATCATGCTGACCGGACACGGCTCCATCGACACGGCGATCGAATCGATCCGGATGGGCGCGTTCGACTACGTCGTGAAACCCTGCCCGCTCGATGAGTTGCAGGTCCGGATCCAGAGGGCGATGGAGAGGCGATCTCTCCGCCAGCGGGCGAATCTTCTAGAGCGCGGATTGACGCCGCCAGACCTGGGCAGCTCGTTCGCGGGCGACAGCCCGGAGTTTCGCCGTCTGCTTCATTTGATCGACCGCATCGCCCCGAGCGACTCGACCGTGCTCATTACAGGGGAGACGGGATCGGGCAAGGAAAGGGTTGCCAAGCTGATTCATGCGCGCAGCCCGCGCCGGCTGCGGCCGTTCGTTGTTGTGGAGTGTGCCGCGTTACAGGAGAGCCTGCTCCAAAGCGAACTGTTCGGCCACGAGCGCGGAGCGTTCACCGGGGCAGAGCGGGCCAAGCCTGGATTGTTCGAGGTCGCGCACGGGGGCACTATTTTCCTGGATGAAATCGGGGAGGTTAGCCCCGCCACGCAGACCAAGCTGCTCCGGGTCCTCGATGCTTCGACCTTCCGGCATGTGGGCGGCACGTCCGAGGTGCACGTGGATGTCCGGGTGCTCGCCGCAACCAACCGCGACCTCGCCTCTATGCTCCGGCAGGGCCTGTTCCGCGAGGACCTGTTCTATCGTCTCAGTACGATTGCGATAGAAGTGCCGCCGCTGCGCGAGAGAGGCAGCGATGTGGAACTCCTGGCCGCGCACTTCGTCGCCGTACTGAAC
>DATMXS010000113.1:0-8046 GCA_035561355.1 Bryobacteraceae bacterium
ACTTTGCCGTCCTCGCCGAGACGGATCGTGATCTTGGCGTGGCCCTCGATGCGCGTGACGTGCTCGATGGTGATCTTCTTCGTGCTGACGACAGGAGCCTCTTTGTTCACGGTCCGCCTCCTCATCCGAATTTCACCTTCGAGCCGAGATTCGGCGCGCGGCCTTCCAGCAGCTCACCGATGACATACGCGATCGCCTTGGGAGGCGGGGGGCACCCCGGCAAGTAGTAATCCACCTTCACCACCTCCTGGAGCGGCACGGCCCTCTTCAGCAACTTGGGGACGCCTTCCACAGGCACCCCGGGAGCGGCGTCGGCGCCCTCGATATAGATGCTCTCCAGCAACTTCTTGACGGGGATGGTGTTCCGCATCGCCGGGACGTTACTGGTGACGGCGCAATCGCCGAACGCGATGACTATCTTTGACCTTGCCCGGATCGTTTGCGCCTTCTCGCGATCCTCCTCGCTCGAGATCGCGCCTTCCACCAGCGTCACGTCCACCTGCTCGGGAAACGTCTGCGCGTCCACCAGCGGGCCGTAGACGATATCGGCCTTCTTCGCGATGGCCTCAATGGCCTCGTCGATGTCGAGCAGCGACATGTGGCAGCCCGAGCAGCCATCCAGCCAAACGGTAGCGACTCTCACCTTCTTCATACGTGCGCCTCCCGCTTGCCGGCGAGCCGGCTGATCACTTCGCTGTTCTTGCACATTTCTTCAACGGCGAAGCCCTTCTCGGCGAGCGCCCCCGTCGGGCAGGCCTGGATGCACTTGCCGCAGCTTGTGCAGCCTTTCGACTTGCCCCAGGGCTGGTTGAGTTCGCTGACCAGCATCGATTGCGCGCCGCGGGATCCAATGTTCCACACGTGCGCCCCTTCCACCTCCGCGCACACTCTGACACAGCGCGCACAGAGAATGCAGCGGTTGTGATCGAGCACGAACTTCTCGTGCGAAAGATCCACGGGCAGCCGTGGATACGCGTATGAGAAGCGTACATGCGTGATACCGAGTTTCGATGCAAGCGACTGCAATTCGCAGTGCCCGTTCGAAACGCAGATGGCGCAATAGTGGTTGCGCTCCGCCAGCAGTAACTCGACCGTCATCTGCCGGTAGCGCGTGAGCTTCTCGGAAATTGTGGTGACGCTCATGCCGTCTTGCGCGGCCGTGGTGCAGGCCGGCATCAGGCGGTTGACGCCAGAGACCTCGACCACGCACACGCGGCAAGCGCCCGAGGCGGTGAGGCCGGCCATCTGACACAGTGTGGGGATGAACTTGCCCGCGGCGCGCGCCACCTCAAGGATGGTCTGGCCCTCGCGGGCGTCCACGTATTCCCCGTCGATTCGGATTGAGACTTTGTTCGGCACGGTGGAATCTCCTTAGTCGGTGGTGCGGATGTCGCACCGCAGGCAGCGGGCGGCTTCAAGCTGCGCCTCTTCGGCGGTAAGCCCGACACAGACTTCCTCGAAGCACTTCACGCGCTCGAGAGGCGGCGTATGGCCAGGCGACTGACGCAACGTCTCGGTTGCGACGGGAGGCGCTTGGCCGTACTGGAATACTTGACTCAGTTTCGACATGCGCTTCACGCCCATCAGCCGCTGATCGATATTGCGCGCCGCCTTCTTTCCGTAGCCCATCGCGTTTGAAACGTTGGAAGCCCCGCTGATCACGTCGCCGCCGGCGAAGAACTTCTGGCGGCTGGTCTCGAGCGAGAAGCGATCCACCTCGATCACTCCCGATTCCTTCAGCGTCAGGCCCGAGGCGCGCACGAAGTCCGCATCGACCTTTTCACCGACCGCGAGAACCACGGTGTCGCATTTGAACACCTGGATCTCCTCGGTGGAGACTGGTTTACGGCGGCCCGAAGCGTCGAACTCGCCCAGGCGCGTCTTTACGACCTCAATCGCCTTTACGATGCCGTGCACCCCGACAATGCGGTGCGGCGCGGCCAGGTACACGAAGTTCGCTCCCTCGGCCTCGGCCGCCTCGACCTCCTCCTTGATGGCCGGCATGTCCTTGCGCTCGCGGCGATAGACCACCGTCACCTCCGCTCCCATGCGCAGCGCCGTCCGGGCCGAGTCGATCGCGGCGTTGCCGCCGCCGATCACCACCACCTTTTTGCCGAGTTGCACCGGCTCGTCCTTCGAAACAGCTTCCAGGAACAGCAGCGCCGGCATCACGCCCTTGAGCTCAGTGCCCGGGATGTAGACCCACGACTCCTTCCACGTCCCGATCGCGACGAACACAGCCTCATATTGCGCATCAAGATCGTTCAGCGCGATGTCGAGCCCGATGGCGGTGTTGAAGATGAACTTCACCCCCAGCGCCTCGATGAGTTTGAGTTCCTTATCGAGCACACTGTTGGGGAGCCGGTACTCCGGTAGCGCGTAACGGAGCATCCCGCCGGCCGCCGGGTTCGATTCGTAAATCGTGACGTCATGGCCGAGCAGTGCAAGATAGAACGCGCAGGTGAGGCCGGTGGGCCCCGCGCCCACCACTGCGATTCTCTTGCCGGTGGGTTCCAGCCTCTTCGCCAGTACCTTCTCGATCAGCCCCGCATACTCATCGGAGTTGTAGATGGAATCGGCGATGAACCGGTGAACGTCGCGCATGTTCACCGCTTCGTCCACGTTGATGCGGCGGCAGCGGTCGTCACAGGGGTTCTGGCACACGCGGCCCGTAGATCCGGGCAGCGGGTTATCCATGATGATCGAAAGAAACGCTTCGCTCAGCCGCCCTTCATTGAACAACTGAAGGAAGCGTGGGATGTTCATGTGCAGCGGGCAGGAATTCTCGCAGGGAGAAAGCGCGAGGTCCTCGCACACGCCCGCACGGCAGCGCTTGGCGCGGATATGATCTTCAAACTCGTGCCTGAAGTGCCGCATCGTGGTCAGGACCGGGTTCGGCGCAGTCTGGCCGAGCCCGCACAGCGACATGTCGCGGATCATGCGGCCCAGGTCGTCAAGCGCGTCCAGGTCGCTCTCCGCGCCGGTGCCGTTGGTCAGCGAGTTGAGGATGCGGAGCGACTTGTCCAGCCCCACGCGGCACGGAACGCACTTCCCGCACGATTCCGAATGGGTGAACTCGACGAAGTACCGCGCCACATCCACCATGCAGTTGTCTTCGTCCATCACCACCATGCCGCCGGAGCCCATAATCGAGCCCAGCTTTGCGAGCGTCTCGTAGTCGACGGCGGTGTCGAACATATCCTGCGGGATGCACCCGCCCGAAGGTCCGCCGGTCTGGATGGACTTGATGGTCTTCCCATTGGGCGCGCCCTCGCCGACGTCGTATACGAACGTGGTGAGCGGCGTCCCGAGCGGCATCTCCACCAGTCCCGTGTTCTGGACTTTGCCGACCAGTGAGAAGACCTTGGTCCCGGCGCTCTTTGACGAGCCTGTCTCGGTGAACCATGCGGGCCCCTTCGCGATGATCGGGGCGATGTTGTACCAGGTCTCGACGTTGTTGATGTTGGTCGGCTTGCCGTAGAGCCCCTTTTGCCCGGGGAACGGCGGCCTGGGGCGCGGCCTTCCGGCGCGGCTTTCGAGCGAAGAGATGAGCGCTGTTTCCTCACCGCAGACGAACGCGCCCGCTCCTTCCACAAGCTGGATGTCGAACTTAAAGGGGCGGCCGAGGATGTTGTCGCCCAGCAGGCCGTATTGCTGCGCCTGCTCGACGGCTCGCATCAGCCGGTGAACCGCCAGCGGATATTCTGCGCGAATGTAGATGATGCCCTGCGCGGCCCCCATCAGGTAGCCGCCGATGATCATGCCTTCGATCAGCGCATGCGGATCGCTCTCGATCTCGTTGCGATTCATGTACGCGCCGGGGTCGCCCTCGTCCGCGTTGCAGATGATGTACTTCACATCCGACTGCGCCTTCTTGAGGATCTCCCACTTGAGTCCGGTGGGAAAACCGGCGCCGCCGCGACCGCGTAGCTTGGATGCCTTGATCTGCTCGATGAAAAGGTCCGGAGTATTGTCGATGAGAACCTTATAAAGCGATTGATACCCGCCGACGGCGATGTATTCCTCGATATCGTCGGCCGAGATCAAGCCGCAATTTCTCAGGACGATCTTCTTCTGCCCCTTGAAGAACGGCACGTCGCGCCACACCGGAATATCCGGGAACCCGGCGCCGTACTTTACGAAACCGGTCAGGTGATCCCAATCCTCAATCTTGCAGAGGGCGAGATCGGACGGGACGCCCTTGTCTTCGAGCTCGTCCACGATGCGCGGCACGTCCGCTGCCTGGACACGGCGCAGGATGACGAGCGGCTTACCGGGGATCCAAACGTTGACCAGGGGCTCCTGGGCGCAGAACCCGAAGCACCCGACGCGCGCGAGTTGCACGTCCAGCCCGCGCTTTGTGAACTCCTCCATGAAGGCGTGGTAAACGCCCTCTGAGCCGTTGCCGGTGCCGCAGGTCCCCATGCCGACGCCGATTCGCGGCTTGTAGGGAAGCAGCTTGGCAAGGCCCGCCTCACGGACCGCGTTAAAACTGCTGATGTCCTGAATTCGCATGTTTCCTCGACTGTTTCTCGAGTTCGTCCACCTCGGTGCGGAGTGCACGTTCGTTCATGTGGCCGAAGATTTCGTGGTTGATCTCGACCACCGGCGCCAGCGCGCACTGTCCGAAACACGCAACCGTCCGGATGGTGTACTTGCGGTCGGCAGTCGTGATCGACAGTTTGTCGGCTTCCGATTCCTGCTCAATGGTGGCGTTATGCAGGCCTAGTTCGAGCTTCAGCCGGTCCAGCAGCCTGCGCGAGCCCCGCGTATGGCAGGCGGTGCCCCGGCAGACGCATATCGTGTTCCGGCCTTGGGGTTCGAGATTGAAGAGGGCGAAGAACGTGACGACACTATGAACCTGCGACAGCGGTATGTCCGTCTTCTGTGCGATGTATTCGAGAACTTCCGCGGTCAGGTACTTATTGGGATGACGGTCCTGAACGCGCTCGAGGATCGTGAGGAGAGCGCCAGGTTTTCCCGCGTAGTCCGCAATGATGCGGTCTACGTGGTCCTGGTCCTGCACAGCCGGTATAGCGGCACTTGCCGGCATAACACAGCTCCTTTCCGGGAGTTTCGGATCTAATAAGCCGAAATGAAAGCATACACCCGCAGGCTGGCAGTCGGGGGATTGCAGACTCACGGCTACCGGACGAAAACTGGTCTGGGAAGATTCCCGACAGCGCCAGCCGTCAGCCCTCTAATTTGTCGAGCTTCTGCCGGAGCCGCAGAACAACGCTCTGGTTGGACTTCATGAGCGACTCGACAATTTCATCGCCCGTTCGCCTCTCCCCGGAGGCCGGCTTCTGAACGATGCGCGACAACTTCTCCCGTACACCCTCCGGCAGCACCGTCTCCAGATACTCGAGCGCAAGGCCACGCAAGAGCGGGTCCTCGGTGTGCAGCGCCCGGAACGCCACCTTCAGCGGTTCGCGAGGCAGCACCAGCGCCAGCAGCGTAAACACGTGCTCCAGGCTGGCATTTGCCCGCTCTCGAAGCACCTCATCGAGGAATTGTGTCTTCTCGCTAGGATCACGGCGGTCGAGCAGGCTGTGGCCCTCCCAAACGGAGCGGCTGACGGAAAGCTCACGATCGACGGCGTCCCAAACGGCTTCGGAACGGACATGGAGGTCGGGATTTCCCTCCAACAGCGCTTCAAGCCCCCGCGCGGATTGGAAGCGCACCTCAAAACGGCTGTCGGACAGCGCCGCGACCAAGCCGTCCACAGCTCGCTGGGACGCGCACGCGGTAAGGACGCGGGGAATGCGGCGGCGGATCGCAAAGTCCTGTGACTCGTCGAGGAGAAAGTCGATCAACTGACCGCAGATGCGCGGAGCCGCCTTAATGAGCACCTCGCGCGCCAGATCGTGCACGTCGTCCCAGGCGAGGAGGGAGATCACTTGCGCGCTTAACACCGGATCGAGCGGATCGGAGAGCAGTAGCGCCACCCGGACCCGGCCGGAACGGCCCGAACGCAGATCGGCCATCCTCTGGACCACCGGCTCGAGTGCGCGCGGGCGCGTCGGTTCGCGAACTTCCGGGGCTGCGACCGGCACAGGCATCTCCGCGGCAGCGGGTTGTTCTGTTTGAGGCGCCACCGCCGGCAACCCCCCGCTGCTCTTGCGCATGGCGAAGCGGGTGGTGGAATCCCGCAACTCGGAAAGGTCCAGTTCCACGGCGCGGCTCACCAGACTTTTTTCGAGCGCCTGCACGTAGCCGCGATCGAGTCGCCGCGCGACGAAGATCCCCGCTACAGCGAGTCCAATTACAGTCAGCAGAATCCGGTTGGGCGCGGCAGTGGTGCCGAGCACCAGCCAGAACTGCGTGATGCCGGCTCCCAAGGCGTCGCCCAGGCGGTCCACACCGACATCGATGATCGATTTCGCCGGGCGCTTCTCCGCGACTGGAAGCGGCGTGTAGAACAGTTCGTAGCCAGAACGGAACAGGGAGCCGCGAAGCACCGCCTCAGCACCGCGCAGCACCGTAATTACCGGGAACACCGGGGCAAACAAGGCGCCCACGCTACCTGTGGCGATGGCGGCCGGCAGGCTGCCCACGGTTTTGCCCAATCCGAGCCGCTCCAGGAAAAACCGCGTTCCCGCGCCCTGGACAATCAAGCTCAGAATCTGCACCGAAGTGTGAAACAAGCCGAAAAACCGGAGCAGCGGCTCGCCCCTGCCGAAATGCTCCGTAGCCTGGAGCTTGAAGACCCAATCCACGGCTGCAGCGCTTGATGTCCCGATCGCCACCAGGGCCGCGAGACTGAACAGGTAAGGTGCTTTCTTGAACGCCTGACGCGCCGAACCCCTGGGTTCAGACCACCACTGCGGCCTCGTGCTCGCTGCCTTTGGTGCGCTGGCCCGAAGGGCCATAAGAGCGATTCCCCCCAGCAGGTGCAGCGTGCCCAACCACAGGAGGATGTTGCTGGTGTTGAGCGATGCCGCCGCCAGCCCGCCCAGGATGCCGCCGACGGTTCCCGTTGCGGCGATCTGGCCGAAACGCCGCTTCGCCGTGTGTGGATCCAGGACCTCGTTCGTCAGCGACCAGAAGCTTGAAAGCAGCACCGCCCCCAGCGCCACCATGTGGAGGTACACCAGGACCGCTCCAAGCTTCGGCTGATCAGCAAGGAGGCGCCATTCACCGAACTGAAGCAGCGCGCTTACCAGGAACGCCGGCGGAACGATTCGCGACGGCGTGTACCTGCTCAGCAGGCGAGATGCAAGCACGCCCAACAGAACCGAAGCCGCGGCGCCCGCAAACACCATGGCCGGAAGGGCCTTCGGGTCATAGTTAGAAAGGAAGACCGCGTCGCGCGCGGCCTTGGCTCCCACCTGATGGGCCATCAGGATGCCAGCGCCGAGCATGGCAACCAGGCTCGACGTTCGGCCCGGATTGGCGGAAGCGGTGCTCACTGGTTCGCAGGCGTCTCCACGTCGTCGCTCGCGGGCGCCGGCAGCGCGCAACCGGGTAGGTTCACCTGCCACCACCGCTGGGCGTCGTCACGCGTCCACTCGCCCACTTCGGGAATACACCGCTCGAGCAGGGCAGCAAGCTCCAGGGCGGTCTGCGGCCTATCGTCCGGCTTCTTCTCGAGGCAGGCCATCACAACGCGCTCCAGGCAGCCCGGGACAGGCAGTTCCGTGCGGACGGACGGCGGCACCAGCGGATTCTGGACGTGCGCGATCGCCATTGCGACGGGGGTCGATTCCTCGAACACCAACTGCCCCGTTAAGAGCCAGTACGCAACACAGCCCAAGCCGTAAATATCCGCCCGCCCGTCGATCTCGTCGGTCCCCATTGCAACTTCGGGCGCCATGTAGGCAGGCGTCCCGGTGGTCATCCCGTCAAGCGTCATCTTGGTCTCGCCGTTCTGAAGCATCGATTTTACGAGCCCGAAATCGAGCACCTTGACGAAATCCACGTTCAATCCGAGGCGGCATATAAAGAGGTTCGTCGGCTTCACGTCCCGGTGTACCAGGCCGATCTGGTGCGCCTCAGCCAGCGAATCGCAGGCATCCAGCAGCAGCTTGATGACGCGAGCCGGCG
>DATMXS010000114.1:0-30810 GCA_035561355.1 Bryobacteraceae bacterium
TCGAGCAGAGTTTCGCTGACCAGGTACGCGACGCTCGTTCCGCGATCGGCTCCGAAGAGGATGAGTCCCGCGCCGCCTCGCTGCTCGAGCGGGCTGCGCCGGAACTGCCGTACGTTCCGGTGGAACAGATGGTGGCGTTCACAGACGTGCTGCTCGAATTGCGGCGGGACTCTGCAGAGCAGGGCGATCAGGCGTTCGCCGCTGCGCTCGAGGCGCTCATGGCTGATCGCACAGCAGCCCTCCAGGCGCTTTTCGCGACTGGCAATTACGTGTTCGGGCCGTCCCGCGGATCGGAACAGGAAATCGAATCGCGGGAAGCAGGCTCAGGTGTAGCGTTCCGGCTGGAGTTTGACCGCCCGGGAGCGACGGAAGCCGCGGCAGTGGCCTATTTCGAAGCGGCGGTCGCCGTTCTGGACGCCTCGAGCAAATCCGGTGACGAGGCGGAACTCGACCGCCAGTTTGCGTCGCAACTTATGCCCCACGCACGGCGGCTCGCGCCGGATATCGCGGAAGATTTCGCACGGATCGCGCGAAGACTGGGCGTCGCGGATTCGAGCGTTGACGCTGAACGGCCCGAGGTATCTCGCGCCGCGGAGGGGCAGATCCTGGCCCGGTTCCGGCTGCACTGGGTGACAGGACAGTCTCACAGCGCCCGCGAGACGATCTCCGGTCTCCTAAAGCAGCCTGCGCGGCAGCAGATGAACACGCTCGCGGATTTCGCGGAAGCCAGGGAGGCGCTGCGGACGAAGCAGCCCGATCTCGCAACAGCGATCTCATACGCAATGGCGGGCGGCGCTCATAAGACGCTTGTGCATCTGGGACTCGCCGCCTACGCGCTGGCACAGAAAAGCCCGGAGGGAGCGCGGGACTTGGCCTTCCTGGCGTTGCGCGAGGCGCTAACGGCTCCGCCCGAACATAGACCCGGCCTGCAGATCATTGCCGCTCGCGTGCTCTCGAAGGTGGATACCGAGGCAGCCTTCGGCACACTGTCGTACGCCGTTGATTCGCTGAACGCCATTGACGCCGCGCGGCCTCACACGAGCACGCCGGTCCGGCTCACGAACTGGGGATTCTCGGAGGCCGTCGCACTCGCGCACGAACGGCGATCATTCGCGCTCGTGCTGCCCGGCTTGCCGTCCCCCGACCTCGGCGCCGCCGTGGCGGACCTGGCCGCGATCGACGCGGCGAGAACCGAGGACATCCTTTTCCGGCTTCGGTCCGAGCGCCGTCTCGCCGAAGCGCTCGTGACCCTCTCCGCACGCACGCTAGAACTTGCGCGCGTGCAATAGCTCCTACTTCTGCAGGAAGAAGTGCCCAACGAACATCGAATCGATGCCGGAAGAATAGAAGCTTCGAACCGCATCGCGGGGGCTGCAAACCATCGGGTCGCTGAACAGGTTGAACGATGTGTTGTACAGCACCGGCAGGCCGTTTGCCTTGCCGGCCGCGTGCAGGAGCCGCCAGAACAGGCGGTTCTCGTTCTCGTCAACGGTGTGGACGCGGACCAAGCCATCGCCCAGCACCGCGCTCTCGAACGTTTTGCGGTACTCCGGCCGCACGCGCCCGACAGTCGCCAGGAACCGTGCGTTCTCGCCCACCTCGAAGTACTCCGAGACCAGTTCCGCAGGCACCGAAGCCGCAAACTTGCGGAACGGCTCCCGGTGCTTGATGTACGTGTTGAGATTCTCCGTGGAGTACGGGTTGAGCGGCGAGGCGAGAATGCTGCGGTTGCCGAGCGCGCGTGGCCCGAACTCCATGCGCCCCTGCATCCAGGCAACGATCTTCAGGTCATTCAGTTCGGAGACGGCTTTATCGATCAACTCGTCGCCAGTCAGCATGTAACGGAACCGCAGCTTGCAGTTCTCGAGCACCTGCTTGATGGCTTCGGCGTCGTACTCTGGGCCCAGGCAGAGGGTCGGCATCGGCACCGGCTCAGTCCGGCCGTACGAATTGTGCCAAGCCCAGTAGGCTGCGCCGAGCGCCGTCCCGGAGTTGCCCGCCGCCGGCTGCACGAAAACACGCTCGAACTTGCACTCGAGCGTGGCGATCAGCGTCGCATTGAGCGCGAGGCCGCCGGCAAGGCAGAGGTTCTTGCCCGAGCCGGCCATCGCCGCTACCGTCTGCTCAAACGCCCGCTGTGCGCCCGCCGCGACATCGGCCCGCATCGCGGAGGGCACAATCGCACCGTCCGGAAGGCTGAGCCGGTCGTAGAATTTCGTGCTGAAACTGCCGTGGGCGAGACGGTCCGCGTCGAAGAAAGTACGATCAATCCGCGGCCACTGGCGTCCGTCGGCCATGCCGAGAATCTCCAGAAACAGGCCCGTATAGCCGTCAGCGCCGGATGCCGAAAGCCACTGGACCTTGTGGGGATCGGCGGCGGGATCAAAGCCGAGCAGTTCCGTGATGCGGCGATAGACCTCGCCCAGTGAATCGGGATAGTACAGCTCCTCGTCAAGGCTGAGTTGAAAACCGGACGCCCGCCAGCGCGCACCGCAGCGGAAGTCGCCTGCACGGTCCAGCGTCAGGACGGTAGCCTCGCTGTATCCCGAGGGGTAATAGGCCGAAGCCGCATGCGCTGTGTGATGGTCCACGAGCACGATCCGGCTGTTCGGGAAGCGGTCACGCAACTCGATATGCAGAGCGTTCTCCGGTCCCGGCGCGAGCGGACGGGCGATTGCGACGCAATCCACATCGCCGTGCTTCACCCCGGCCATTTCCAGGCAAGCCTCGATGGCCTGTTCTGGAAGGCGTCCAGACCGGGATCGGCGCGCCAGCTTTCTCTGCTCGACCGCGCCAACGAGCACACCGTTTTTGAGAATTGCCGCTGCGGCATCACTCAGAATTCCACCAATGCCCAGGATCGTCATTGCACACCCTTTCCCACCGTCACCGATTGCCGTAGGTTCACTTGCGCCCGCTCTGCTGCGACTTCTGTTCTATCTTGGCCCAGGTGTCCCGCAACTGGACAGTGCGGTTGAACACCGGCTTGCCCGCCGCCGAGTCCCTATCCACACAGAAATAGCCCAGGCGCTCAAACTGGTACCTTGAACCGGTCTGCGCGTCCGCGACGGCAGGCTCCAGCTTGCAGGCAGTCAGCGTTTCGAGCGACTTCGGATTCAGGTTGACTGTGAAGTCGTCATCCTCCGAATCCGTGTCCGAGGGATTTTCCTTGGTAAAGAGCGTCTCATAGAGCCGCACTTCGCAATCGACGGCGTGCGCAGCCGACACCCAGTGAATCGTGGACTTCACCTTGCGGCCGTCCGGCGCATTTCCGCCGCGCGTCGCGGGGTCATACGTGCAGTGCACCTCTACGACCTCGCCTGCATCGTTCTTCACCACGCCCGTACACTTGATGAAGTAGCCGTACCGCAGCCGCACTTCACGGCCGGGAGAGAGCCGGTAATACTGCTTCGGCGGATCCTCACGGAAATCGTCCTGCTCGATGTAGAGCACGCGCGAGAACGGCACCTTGCGGGTCCCGGCGGAGGGATCCTCGGGATTGTTGACGGCATCCATCTCCTCAGCCTGCCCTTCGGGGTAGTTGTCGATGACGACGCGGAGGGGGCGCACCACTCCCATGATGCGCGGTGCGCGTTTGTTCAGGTCCTCGCGGACGAAGTGCTCCAGAAGCGAGAGTTCGATGATGCCGTTGAACTTGGCGACGCCGATGCGATCGCAGAAGTTGCGGATCGCCTCGGGCGTGTAACCGCGCCGGCGCATGCCGGAGATGGAGGGCATCCGCGGGTCGTCCCAGCCGGTGACGTGACCATTCTGGACGAGTTGCAGCAGCTTGCGCTTGCTCAGGAGCGTATAGGTGATATTGAGGCGCGCGAACTCGATCTGCTGCGGGTGGTAGATGCCCAACTGCTCGATGTACCAATCGTAAAGCGGCCGGTGATCTTCAAACTCCAGCGTGCAGATTGAGTGGGTGATCTGCTCGACTGAATCGGACTGGCCGTGCGCGAAGTCGTACATCGGGTAGATGCACCAGTCGCTGCCGGTGCGGTGATGGTCCGCGTGCAGGATGCGGTACATCACAGGATCGCGCAGGTTGAGATTCGGCGACGCCATGTCGATCTTGGCGCGGAGCGTGCGCGAGCCGTCGGGAAACTCGCCTTTGCGCATGCGCTCGAATAAATCGAGACTGTCCTCAACGGAGCGGTTGCGGTACGGGCTTTCGCGGCCGGGCTCGGTGAGAGTGCCGCGGTGCTCGCGAATTTCCTGCGCGGTCAGATCGCAGACATAAGCCTTGCCGGACTTGATGAGCTGCACGGCCCAGTCATGGAGCTGGCCGAAGTAGTCAGACGCGTAAAAGAGGCGGTCCTCCCAATCGAAGCCGAGCCAGCGCACGTCCTCCGTGATGGAATCGACGTACTCCGTTTCTTCCTTGCAGGGGTTCGTGTCGTCGAACCGCAGGTTGCACTTGCCACCGAATTCCCTGGCGAGGCCGAAGTTGATGCAGATGGACTTGGCGTGGCCGATGTGGAGGTAGCCGTTCGGCTCCGGCGGGAAGCGAGTGTGGACCCGCCCGCCGAACTTGTTGGTCTCGAGATCGCGGAGGATGATGTCGCGGATGAAATTGGAGGGGCCGGCGGGCGAGACGATCGGCGTCCCAGCGGGAGCCTCGGGCTCGTCCTTGGGCTTACTCTCGGTGAGGTTCGGATCTGAGGGCTTCATACAATTCCTTGGTTTACTTCGCCGCGCAGCTATGTGAGCTTCTCAATCGCCTTACGGATACGCTTGAGGCAAGTATCGCGCCCGAGCACCTCAAGCGTCTCGAATAGCGGGGGGGCGTTCTTGCGGCCGCACACCGCGACGCGGATCGGCTGGAACATCTGGCCGGCCTTGACACCGAGCGCGGCGGCTTCCGCTCGCAACGCGGCATCGAGCCCGGCATGCGTGAACTCGGCGGTTTCGAGCGTCTGGGCGGCGCGCTGCAGTACTCTTAGCGCCATTGCGGCGTCGCCCTTTTGCGGGATGAGCTCGGCCGTGTCGTATGGCGGCAACTCTTCCACAAAGAAGAAATCGGCGACCGTTTCAACCTCAGACAGCGTTTTGATGCGCTCGCGGATGAGCGGCGCGACGGCCAGCATTTTCTCGCGGGTGACCGGCAAGCCCGCGGCCACCACGTACGGCAGCGCGCGATCCGTCAACTCCTCCAGCGGGAGCGCCATGATGTGCTGCGCGTTGAGCCAGAGCGCCTTGGGGTCGAACGGATCGTCTTCCTTGAAATTGACCACCGCGTTGGATTTGTTGATGCCCGCGAACGAGAAGGCATCCACCAGGTCCTGCCGGCTCATCTGCTCGCGGTCGTCCTTCGGGGACCAGCCCAGCAGCGCCAGGAAGTTGATGAAGGCGTGCGGCAGGAAACCGGCGTCGCGATACGTTGTGACACTGACCACCGGCCCGTGCTTGCGCTTCGAAAGCTTCGCGCCGTCGGGAGCGATCAGCAGCGGCAGGTGGGCAAACTCGGGGACCACTGCGCCCAGCGCCTCGAAGATCAGGACGTGCTTGAAGGTATTGGTGAGGTGGTCCTGGCCGCGGATGATCTGCGTGATGTTGAGGTCGGCGTCATCGGCGCAGGAGGCCATGTGATAGGTCGGCAAGCCGTTCGAACGCAGCAGTGCGAAGTCCTCGATATCGGCCGTAGACTTCGATTGTTCGCCGTAAACAGCGTCGCGGAAGCAGACGTTCCGCGGAGTATCGCGCGGCACGCGGAAGCGGATGACGAACGGCTCACCGGCTGCGGCGCGGCGGTCGCTCTCCTCCTGGCTCATCTCGCGCACCCCGGCGTTGAACAGCCAGGCGCCGGTTTCGGCGGGGTTCTCTTCCTCGGTGCGGGCAGGTGTAAAGTCGCGATATGCCAAACCTTTATCGAGAATGGTTTGGGCCATGCGCCGATGCAGATCCAGGCGCTCGGACTGCCGGTACTCCTCGTCCCATTCGAGATCGAGCCACTTGAGGCCGTCGAAAATCGACTGCTCAGACTGAAGGGTGTTCCGATCGACGTCGGTATCGTCTATGCGCAGGATCATCGTCCCACCGTTGTGGCGGGCAAAGAGCCAATTGAAGATGAACGTGCGTGCGCTCCCAATGTGCAGAAAACCAGTGGGAGAAGGGGCAAAGCGGACTCGAACCATCGTGTAATCCTTAGTATATCGGGGTGACCGGGCCGGTGCTTCAATCGGCGCTGCCGATTCGTTGGTACAACGCGATCAACTTCTCCACTGAAAGCTGCTCCGCTCTCATGCCGGCTTCGGGCCAGCGGGCGACTTGGTCTCCGTAGTGCGGCGCGAGGTTGTTTCGCAGCGTCTTGCGTTTCTGCCGGAAGGCCCGGCTCGCGAACTCCAGGAAACCGTGGATGTCCGCTACAGGTAGAGTGCGGGGCGTCAGGAGCACGACCGCGGAATCGACCTTCGGAGGCGGCGAGAAGGCGCCGGGAGGTACGCGGAAAAGGTAGCGGGCCTCGGCAAATAGCTGAGTGTGAACCGTTAGATAGCCGTAATCGCGGCTGCCCGGGGAGGCCGCCAGGCGCTCCGCCACTTCCCTCTGCACCAGGAACACGGCCCGCTGCAGGAGCGGACCCATGGCCAGCACCCGCTCGACAATCGGCGAGGTGATGTAGTAAGGAAGGTTTCCGGCGACGGTCGCATCACCCCAGGAAGATAAATCCGTTTCGAGGACATCCGCCTCAACCACCTCGACTGACGGGAATCGCTCGCGCAGCCCGGCAGCCAGTAGAGGATCGATTTCGATGGCGACGAGGCGGTCGCACCGGGGAATGAGGTGCTCTGTGAGGGCCCCGCGGCCCGGCCCGACTTCAACCAGGAGGGGTACGCGACTGGGGCACGCAGCCGCGGCGATTCGTTCGAGAAAGGACCGGGCTGTCAGGAAATGCTGTCCGAGCTTGCGCGGCAACGTGAAACGGGCCTAGCTCTTCGACGGCACGTTCATCGTGGTCCGCGTGAAGGAGAGGAACATCCTCCCCAACGTCGGCCTGCCGTAGGCAGTAGCCGGAGTAAATTGAGTGAACAGCAGATTGCTTTGTATCTCGCGCAACAGTTCCGGCCTCACCGGCTTGCCGTCCGCCATGGCGTAATCCACGGCACGGCCGTCGCCGTCCACGGTCACACTGAGCGTGACATCACCCTCGTGGTTGAAGGCGAAGGGCTGCTCTTTTACCGCCGGTTCCGTGTAAATGAACGCGATCGGCACGTCATCGGCGCGAGGATCCACGTGTAGCCGGATATTCGGCATCAGCGTACCGAAGAGAATCATGGCCGAAACCAACCCGCCCGCGAAGGGAAGGGCCAGCGGCCGCATGAGGTTGTCTACTACCAGGCGGAAGCGTTCGCTCCAATGCGAAAGTGGGTGTCTCCGCGCCAGCACCCGGGCCCGTTCCTGCGAGGCCATGACCCGCAACGCACTCGTCAACTCACGTGAGGGCGCTGCGGCCGGCAGTTTCCCAAGCATAGCCCGCACATTCGCGAGCTGCCGAATGCGGAGAGTGCAGGTCGGGCAACCCGCCAGGTGCTCAACCACTTTTCTCCGTTCGGCTTGAGGAAGACAGCCGTCTAGATGAGCGGAGAGTGAATTCTGAATAGTCTGACAGCTCATAGGTTCACTCAGCCGGTTGTGGGCTCCACCGTCGGGCCGGCTCCGGCTCAAGCCTGCCCGCCAATTCTTTACGCAGGGCTTCCCTGCCCCGCAGAATCCGCGATTTAACCGTTCCCAGTGCGATCTGGAGAATGTCAGCAATCTCCTCGTAACTCAGTTCCTCGATGTCGCGCAGGACCACAGCGGCCCGGTAGCTCGGGTTCAACTGCCCCAGAGCTTCCTCAATCAGCGCATGCTGTTCGTGGTCCGCAACACAGTCGTATGGCGACCGGCCAGGATCCGAGAGCTTGTGATAATGGTCCAGCCCCGCCGGCTCATCGCTTTCGAGCTCGACTTCCTGCTTACGATGGCGGCTGAACCACCGCTGATAGTTGTACGCCTCGTTGACGCCGACCCGGTATATCCAAGTCTTAAGGCTGCTCTCGCCGCGGAAGGCGCCGATCTTGCGGAACACTTTCAGGAACACTTCCTGAACCACGTCATTGGCATCCGCGGGATCGTTCAGCAGCCGCACCACAAGGTTGTAAACAGGCTGCTGGTACTCGTTGAGCAGTACCTCATATGCGCGCTCGTCTCCGGCGCGCAGTCCATCCACCAGCCAAGCGTCTTCACGGCTGTCCCGACGGTCCGCGAGGACCTGTTGCGACCCGACGCCGGCCGCTACACCGAGATGAAGGCCAATATCCGCCACGGCTCCTGCCTCAACGGCAATTTTTCAATCAACACCTTAGCAGAACTCTACTACGCCTTCAATGTGTAAGACACCGAAGGCGTCGGGAATGTTCCTGCCGTATGCGCTTTTATGAACAATCGTTTACGGCGCGCCCACCCGTTCAGCGGACCAGCGGTGTCAGGACCACGCTCCGGAACTCGACCGGCCCGTGATCACCCTGGAGCACAATCGGCCCGGGCTCGGCCTCGTTCGGATCGGTCGCGATCGCGGTGAGCCCGTCGATTTCGCGCTTATCAATGATCTTCTGCCCGTTGTGAACGATGGTCGCGGTGAGGCCGACGAGACGGATGTCGAAGGTTTGCCATTCGTTGGCGCGCTTGCTCGCGTTCACGGACGGGAGGATGCGGCTGTATACGGAACCCGTGGAATGTCCGTCTATGGCACGGCCGAAATCGTCCATAATCTGGACTTCGTAGCGGCCTCGCAGTCCGATTCCGCTGTTCGAGTGCTCCCCCACGCGGTACTCGACGTGAAGGTTGAAGTTCCAGAACCTGGCCTCCGTGGCGATGTCCCGGGCACGTCCGACGTTACGCAGAATGCCGTCCCGCACTTCCCAGCTCTGGGTGTTCTTCCAGCCAGTGAGGTTTTTGCCGTTGAACAGTTGCACGGCTTGGCCCTCGCGCCACGAACCGTCGTCCAGGTCAGTGATCTTCGGCGCCCGGACGCCCACCCACTGTACCGGCGTCTGCCGTTCGCGGAACATCGATCCTTGCAGTTTGCCGTCCACGAGGCGGGCACGCCAGATGGCGCGTTCCGGATCGTCCTCGCGGCCGCGATACTTGCGCCAGAAGCTGAAGCTCAGTTCGCCATCGGCGACGATCAAATCATTGATCGGGTCCACTTGGCCTCCGGGCGCTCCAACGAAGCTGCCCGATGCCTGAGCCGTCCCGGCCCCGCGCACCTCCAGCCACCAGGCGCGTGACTGGCCGGGTACGGAGATATCCCAACGGCCGTTGAACTCCTTGTCGCTCGATTGAGGCATGCGGACCGTGACTCCCTGGCACGGAAAAGGCATCTTACTACGAAGCGCTCGTCGCCTGTCGAAGGAACCCGCTTATGGCATGCGCGGCTCCTGACAATCGCGAACCTGTCAAATTGTCAGAGTCGAGACTTCCACTCGTGAGCGGATACCTTCTACCACCACGATTCCCGTCTCAGTCACGTAATGGAACTTGCGGTCGTTTTCGAGGTCGTAGCCGATCACCGTATCCTCGGGAATGCGGATGTTCTTGTCGAGGATCGCGCGCCGGATCTTCGCGCGGCGGCCGATATCGCAGCCGTCGAAGACGATCGAATCCTCCACTGTCGCGCCTGAGTGGATTCGCACGTCGCGGCCGATCACGCAGTTCCGCACAGTGCCGCCGGAGAGAATCGTGGCGCCGGCGACCACTGAACTGACCGCCTGCCCACGCCGCCCCTCCTCGTCAAAGACGAACTTCGCCGGAGGATCGGAGTAGCCGGAGGTGATGAGCGGCCACTGGCGGTTGTACAAGTTGAGCGCAGGGTCAACGGACCGAATGTCCATATTGGCCTCGTAGTAGGCGTCAATGGTCCCGACATCGCGCCAGTAGGCCGGCTTGCCGGCAGGCTCGCCCGGAATGAAATTGGTCTGAAAATCGTACGCATACATGGGGATCCGGCCGACCAGGCGCGGCAGGATGTCGCGGCCGAAATCGTGGGAGCTATTGTCGTCCTGCGCGTCGCGATGGAGTTCCTGAAGCAGGACGCGCGTTGAGAAGACGTAGTTCCCCATTGAAGCGAAAACGCGCTCCGGATCGCCCGGAATGGTCGGCGCGTCGGCTTTCTTCTCAATAAAGCCGGTAATGGAGCCGTCGGCCGTTGTCTCGAGGACGCCGAACTCGATAGCGTGACGTTTGGGAACCGGGATGGCCGCCACGGATACGTCCGCCCGCTTCTGTTCGTGGAACTCGATCATCTCCCGGATATTCATGCGGTAGATGTGATCGGCGCCGAAAATGACGACGATGTGCGGGTCCGCCTGTTCGATCAGGTTGATGTTCTGGTAGATGGCATCGGCAGTTCCCTGATACCAGGTCTCGCCCGGCGTACGCATCTGTGCGGGCACGGGGATGACGAACTGGTGCCTCAGGAGCCCGGCGAATTGCCAGCCGTCGCGGAGATGCTGGAGCAGCGACTGGCTCTTGAACTGGACGAGAACGTATATCGAATAGATACCGGAGTTGATCAGATTACTGAGGACGAAATCGCAGATCCGGTACTTGCCGCCGAACGGGACGGCCGGCTTGGCGCGTTCCTTAGTGAGCGGGTACAGGCGGGTACCTTTTCCGCCGGCGAGCACAAACGCGAGCACGCGAAGTTGCATTCAGTCACTCCGATGACGTGAACAGGGACCGCATTCCTGCTCTATTGTGCCAGAGGAGAGCCGGAGACCGTTGATAACTTTCCGATGCGGCTTCGGAGCGCCCGTAGGTTGTGCTTGCGCGGAAGAATACAGGGAAGGCAGGAGGTAGAAGGCGGCGCGATGCGGCGAGTTCTGGCGATGATACAGGTCACCGAAGCGCGGCAGTTGCTTGGAAAGCCCTATATTATGCCTTTGGCGGGATTGGCGCGCCCAACGGGCATCCGCGCGGCACTGGGCGGCGCGTTCGTTGGGCTGCTTAGGCGAGGTTCCGCCGAGGAGGTGTGTGGCGGGCATCCCTCGGCCGCTGCGTCAGAATGCAACGGGGTACGGCGAAGGGCTCACGAGTGGGCGGGGCCGCGGCTCTCGCGCGGTGCTAGAGATCCAACAGGTGCCCTAGCTTCTCTTTTTTGGTGCGGAGGTAAAACTCCGACGTGACGACGGACTCGGCCACGCAGGGAACTCGCTCGGCTACGCGAACTCCGGCCGCCTCGACCGCTGCGATTTTGTCGGGGTTGTTTGAAAGCAGCCGGATGGCCCGCAGCTTGAAGTAACGCAGCACCTCTCCGGGAAGGGCGTAATCGCGATGATCGGCCTTGAAACCGAGCAACTCGTTGGCCTCGACCGTATCGGCGCCGCGATCCTGAAGCTCGTAGGCGCAGAGTTTATTCAGCAGCCCTATGCCACGGCCTTCTTCGTGCTCGTAGATGATGAGCCCGCGGCCTTCCTCGGCCACCTGGGCAATAGAAATCTCGAGTTGTGCGCGGCAGTCGCACCGCAGGCTATGGAAAACGTCGCCGGTTAAACATTGCGAGTGAATCCGGACCAGGGGCGGGAATTCCCCATCTAGATCGCCCATCTTCAGCACGACAGCTTCGTGGACGTCTAGCGGTGTGTGCAGTTGAAAGCCGTAGATCCGGAAACGCCCGAAACGAGAGGGGAAGTCAGCTTCGGCGACTTTACGAAAACCGGATCGGGCAGGTTGGGCTTGCTCCATGATGATTTGAACGTCTTTGTTTCCATCTAATTATAATGGAGTGCCGGCCGGAGGGTCTCCCAACAGCCCCGGCAGAAGGCTTCAATGGAGCTTCAGGACCACTTATTTTTTCTTCTGATCCGCCTCGGCGTGGTCGCGCTGCTGGCGAGTTTCCTGGTCCGTTTCAACCGCTTCAAGCGAATGCTGCTGCGGGAACAGCGCACGTTTAACCAGCGCGCACAACTGGCCATCAGCTTCGCCGCCATCTTCGGGACCGGAGTCGCGGTCCGGATGATCCAGCCCAAGTACGAGGCCGTCGATCTGGGCTTCGAGGCGGCGATTCTCGCGGGTATTCTGGGCGGATACGTGACCGGGCTGTTCTCGGGATTGCTGATCTCGATACCGGCCATGTTCGGCCACCCCAGCCAGTACCTGACGATGCCGCTGCTTGCCGGCGTCGGCGCGCTGGGGGGCCTGCTCCGCAACTTCGCGCCGAACCCCGAGGAGATCTGGCGGTTCTCGCCTTTCTTCGATCTCAGCGTTTACCGCATCTTCGCCCGGCGTCACGACCACTCGCGCGCGGCGTTCCAAATCGTCTGCCTGCTCGCCATTGTCGCCGCCGAGTTCCTGCGGATGACCATGGGCCATTTCTGGCCGCAGCGCGTGTTTTTTCTGCACCCGGTGAGTCCACACCCGCTCAATCTGGTGGCTGTGTACGCCACGACGGTGTTTGCCATCACGATTCCACTGAAGATCTGGAACAACACGCGCAACGAGACGAAACTGGAAGAGCAGCAACGGCTTCTGCTGCAGGCGCGCATGGACGCGCTAAGCCGTCAGATCAACCCTCACTTCCTGTTCAATACCCTGAACTCGGTTGCTTCGCTGATCCGGACGAACCCGCAGCAGGCGCGGGCTGTGGTGTATAAGCTGTCCGCCATCCTGCGGCGGCTTCTGCGGAAACACGAGAGCTTTAATCCGCTTAGCGAGGAACTTGACCTCATCAATGACTATCTCTCGATCGAGATGGTGCGATTCGGCGACAAGCTGCGATTTGAGAAGGACGTCGACCCTGCCACGCTGAACCACCTGGTTCCGAGCATGCTTCTCCAGCCGCTGATCGAGAACTCCGTGAAGCACGGCTTGAGCAATAAGGTGGATGGCGGCATGGTCCGCTTTCGCAGTAGTCTAAGAGAGGGACGATTGTATTTGCTCGTCGAGGACGATGGCGTAGGCATCTCCGAGCTCAAACTTGCTACGCTTCGCGAGCAGGGTATTGGCGTCAGCAACGTCAACGAACGGCTAAAGGTTCTCTTCGGCTCCGACTATCGCATGTGGATCGACAGCAAACCCGGTCACGGAACACGCATCGAGATCGAGATACCCGAAGTGCAATCCACAGCAACACCCGCCTCCGCATGATGACCTCCCGCCCCGGCGCCCAGAGCGCCACTCACTGCCCTCAGAAGGGGATTGGTTTGAACGACAACGTCAACGCTGTTCTTGCTCTACGTGCCAACGGGCTGCCCAGGACCATTGCCGACAGAACCCGATGGGTGTATGACCGGATGGCGGCTGTCTACCCGCTATCGACGTTCTTCTTCCACTCCCGGGCTCACGAGATCGCTCTCGAGGCCGCCCGCGTACGGAATGGCATGCGGGTTCTGGAAGTGGCCACCGGCTCGGGCGAGATGTTCCGGCGGCTGGTGAAGGCGAACCCGGGCGGGTCCACTGTAGGTTTCGACCTTTCGCCCAACATGGCGCAGCGGACTCAGGAACGCATCCGGCGCGAATTTCCGGAAACGCAAACGCTTTGCCAGGCCGTGGATGCCCGGTTCATGCCGTACCGGGACGAAAGCTTCGACGCGGTGTTCTGCTGTTACCTGCTCGAGTTGCTGGGCGCGGACGACATCTTACGCGCGCTGGGCGAGATGCGCCGCGTGCTGAGACCGCAGGGCCGCATGGCGCTCGTATGTATCGGGGACACGACCCCGGCGTTCAATAAGGCTTATAAGTTCGCCGGTGGGCTGGTGCCGGCATTCTGGGGACGGCAGGTAGCGCGCCACGCCCCTGAGCTCGTCGAGGCCGCCGATTTTGAAATCCTCGACGATCACAACGTAAAGCAGGGCTTCTACCCGTCGCGGGTGCTCGTGGCCCGGCGCGCGTAGCGGCACTTACACGAAGATCGCAAGCAGCAGCCCCTGTGCAAGACCGTAGTGATCGCAGCGCGGGCAGCGGGAGGCCGTACACGCCCGCCTGTGCGCGATCAACTCCTCCAGTTGTTCCCGCAGGATGTCGTCGGAGTCCCCCGGCGGAATCATCTGCGGGCTTGGCGTTGGCGTTTGGCTGGCGCTCGTTTCGGCGCCGGCCAGATCCCGGAGGCGGTACTGGTCGCTGGGCGCGTGCATAGCATCCTCTTTTTCCCGATCGACTTCCTTGGAATGTCGTGCGGTTTGCTTCGGCGATTGCCGTTCGATTGATTTATCGGAATTCGCGTGCCGTGGTTGCGCCTGCCAACCGCGCACGCAAACCTGATGCGTCGCGTGCGCGGTTCGTATGCTGTGCCGGGATTCCTATTGGCCGAGATATTTCACGAAGCCTGTCAGCCCGATCTGGCTCCCTACCTTATCCGCGCACCGGAGCCGCCCGGTCAGATTGCCGCCCTGCTCCACTAGGAAGATCCTTTCGCAGCCGAACTGGTCCCGCTGGGCCTGGAGTTGCTTGACGTAGTTGGGGTCGGCCATCTTCTGCGCTGCGGCCATCGCCTGCTCCTGCGTCTTCTCCACTTGCTTCATGATCTGGTCGCGTTGCGCGTCGGTGAGCTTCGGGTCCATCAACTTCTTCATCAGCGTCTGCATGTCCTCCATTTGGGACTGCGCTGCCGCGTCCTGGCTGCTGATGTCGAAGTTGAAATTCTCCTGCTCGTAGACGGAGTGGTGTAGCGTGGCGGCACGCTTTTCAAATGGAGCGGCTTCGCCCTTCCTGAAGAACTGCATCTCATGCGGTGCGCCATGCTCGCCACAACCTCTCCCGGTGGAACGCGCGACGACTCGCCACCCGTTCGCGGCATCCATGGTCCACTCGTATTTGCCGCCCACCGACGCTGCACGGTCATGGCGCACCGAGAGTCCGGTGACCGGCGTGATCGCAACTACACCGGCGCTTTGCGGCCCGATGCCCGGTGCCGCTTTCACCGTGGCCCGGTACTCGCCGCCAGTCAGGCTCTCGGTCACGGCCTCGATGTTGTCGTTCTCGAAAACGAACTTTGTCCCGGGAGCGAACTTACCCTTGATGACCACCTGCCCCGTGCCGCCGGGAGGCAGGCACGCTGCCGTCACCATGGCGATTTCCGGAGTGAAGTACTTCACCTTTGCAGCGTCCCGGGTGATGCCGAGTTTCTGGAGATCCGCCCGGCACTGGGCGTAGATCGCCTTGGTCTTCTCCTGGAATTTGGAAGACGCCGCGCGGCCAAATGCGAGGCCGATCAGCGCGATTGCAGCCACGCACAGCATGCGCTTCATAAGAACGGGCATTTCCGTCTCTCCTCTTGTCCTCTTCAACGAATGCAAGCAATCAAACCTGAGGTTCTCTCCCGGCGGCTGCTGCCAGCAGGATCCAATACAGAGCCCACTCCGCGGGCCGGTGGAACGGGAAATCGACGAAAGCCGCAGCAAGCAGGGCAGCCACGCCTGCCCACGCCGCGGCGCTCCACGGCCCGGCATCCGCCACCTGGCGCCGCCCTTGCAACATGAGCCAGATACTTACGGCGGCGAACGCGCACAGACCGATCAGGCCGTATTCTACACAGAGTTCGACGTAGTCGTTATGGGCATGGTCCGCGTCTCCCGCGAAAATGCGTGCGGGCTCGCTGGGACCCCGTTCACGGAGCCACTGCACTTGCCACTCGGCGAATCGAGGCGCGAACGCGCCCGGGCCGTATCCGGCAAGAGGGATCTCCGCCCACTGGCTCAGCGCGACTCGCGTCAGGTAGATGCGGCCCTCGACAGTGGCGCCGAGCGGGCGTGCCGGCGAGAGCCAGACCAGCACTGCCGCAACCGGCACGGCCGCGAGCCACCACTTCCCCAATCTGCCGCTTCGCCACAACAGCACGGCCATCGCGGCGGGTGCGGCCAGGAGGAACACGCGCGAACCGGTAGCGGCTATGGCGCTGAGTTGCAGCGCGAATAACGCACTCCATACGATCATGCCGAGCCGGGACCGCCTTTCCTGATGCGCGAAGGCGCCTGCGAACAGTGGAAGCGTGGCGCACAGCCAGGCTGCAACGTAGTTGGGATTTCCCAGCGTCCCGTACGCACGCATGCGAGAGCTTGCGAAATCCTCCGGCCGCCATCCCGACAGGGCCAGCGGATCGAAACCGCAGTATTGCAACACCACGAGGATTGACTCAACCGCGGACGCGAACAGAAGGGCTCTCGCCAGCCGGTTCGGAGCTAAGCGCAGGCGCATCGCCGCCCAGCAGATCGCGACCGGCATCACCGCCAGCGAGAGCGCCCGAAGCGAGACGTAGGGAGCGGTAAGTGCGGAGAGAGACGCCGCCACGGGCCACACGAGGAGCGGCCACTCGCGCCCGCGCGAGGTAGTCTTCAAGGCGAGAGCGACGAGCGCCGCTGCGAGACCGGCCAGCAGCCAAATCTTAGGCGTGGAAAAAGCCTGCGGAAGCGCGGGCCAGAATACGAGCGGCAGCAGGAAGGCGCCGATCTCGATAAGATACCGGCCAGCGGCAACTCCGAAAGAGGCGCTTGCGGCGCGCGTGACAAGCTTCATCAACGCGCGCCGGGGAGGGATCTGAGATTCACGCGATCGTCACCGTACCACAATGCGCTGGGTGCCTGCCGACCTCCAGCGAGGCTCGTTAACGTATTCTGTTCAGGGCAAAACGCAGTTTCAGATCCTGTTTTCCCGGCAGTGACGGCAGGCAAATGCCTGACGTAGCATTGAGCGGATGTCCGAAGCGTCGAGGAAGGACCGCGCCCCGAATCCCCCCTGCTGCCACGGCGCCTGCAAGGATTGCCCCCGGAACGCCCGTAAGCTGGCGCGGCGCTCCCGGACGGTTGGATCAATAGGCCGGCTCTCCACTGCGCCGGGCCGCCCGCGTCCCGCCGCTGCGCTTGCTTCGGCGGATCCACGAGTAGATCGAGAAAGCGCTGCCCGCGATCGAGATGACCACGATCAGCACGATCGCGTACTGAACGACGGGTGACTCGGCCATTTTGATAATGCGTCTTCCGAAAAGGATCGCGAGCGCACCGGCGACCGAAAACCGCACCATGCGCGATGCGGCGATGATCCCAAGCAATCGTTTCCGCGGGTACTGGAGCGCTGCCGCAGCGATCACGAACGGCGTGAATGGAAACGGCGGCGGCATGAGGGAGGCGATAGCGATACCCCATCCTGCGCGCTTTTCGATCTTACGTTTGATGTAAGCGAGACGCTCCGGCGAGACCCTGCCCTCAAGCCCTTTCTCACCGCCCTTGCGGCTGAGCGCGTCCAGCAGAAACACACCCGCCACCGATCCCAGCGTCGCCATCGCCGCGTAATACGGCATACGAGCGTGATGACGTGCAGTAAGGGCGACCACCAGAAGATCATTACCAAGGGGCATGAACAGAAATGAGGAGTCGAGCACTCCCATGATGACCAGCCCGACACCCCCGAGACCGAACAGAATCCCGGCTACGTGCAGAAGAAATGCTTTCAAGCAGGCTTCCCAGACAGAAGATTGCGCCGCACGCGCGTTGCTTAAAGTATATCAACCGGCTGCGGGACGCCCCGGCGGTAATTGAAACCCAGTGCGCGGTGCGATGCATCTCAGGAGCAGAGGGGGTTTTGCGCCGGGCGCCGCGGATGCAGGTCGGCAGCGATTTCCGCCGACGTTCCGAAGCGTTCCTGACCAGGCCGGCGCGCGGGACAGGCTTCGGCCTGTGAGGGCAGTTTAAGCACAAGCAGAACAGGAGAAACTCATGCACAAGCTCGCACTCGGAATCCTGCTGTTCGCGGGTACGTCGATGGCGGCGGGACCGTTCATTATCGGTGTGCGGGGCGGCGTGCCGCTGACAGATATTCTGGACGCTGTCGACGAGGGCGGCGGCATTTCAACCGCAACGAAAAACTACGTGGTCGGTCCGACGCTGGGTATACACCTGCCACTTGGCTTCTCCATCGAGGGTGACGCGCTTTTCTCACGCTTGGACGTGGACGCGCGCAGTACAACCGGCGGCTCTCTTTCCTTCAACGCTGATTCCTGGGAGTTCCCTGTGATGCTGAAATTCACAGCAGGATCGCAGGGCATCGCGCCGTTCCTGGGGGCCGGCGTCTCGGTCCGTCATCTGAGCGACTTCGGTGACGCCGGCCGCTTCCTCGCGAACACCTTCGGCCGCGACGTGGACATCAAGGACAACACCGTAGGTTTCGTGCTGGGAGGCGGGTTGCGATTCCAGGCCGGTCCGCTGGCGATCAGCCCCGAAATCCGCTATACGCGCTGGGGCACGAACAACATCGGCGAGGGTTTCCGGGACTTCCTCCGAACCAATAAGAACCAGGCACAGATTCTGCTGGGGTTGACGTTCTAACGGCTGGCACCGTGCTGAGGCGGGAGACGTGTGGCGCGCCCGGAGGGACTCGAACCCCCGGCCTACTGGTTCGAAGCCAGTTGCTCTATCCAACTGAGCTACGGGCGCGGCTGCGTATTGCAGCTTAGCACATGCCAGCGCGCCGGACTCGCGGAACCTCAGGCAGCGTGGCGGCGCTGACGCTCCAGATAAAGCTGGGCGGCCCGGATGCGCTGCTCGATGCGCTCGGCTGGTATCTGAAGCTCCGCGGCCAGGCGTGCCACGGACTCGCCGTCGCGAAACCGCCGGTAGATCTGGATCGCAAACGCTTCGACCATTTTCTGGTCCTCCTCTGGTCCCGCTATACTTATCGACGCTCGCGGCGAGAAGTTGGTTCCTGTCTGGTACTATGATCGCCGATGTCCGATGCTGGCGGCAAACCCGGCTTAGAAGTGGAGATTAAATTGCGGCTTGAGGACGCCGAAGACGGGCTGCGCCGTCTGGCGGAGGCGGGTTTCGTGATCGCTCGCGCGCGGACGTTCGAATCGAACACGGTCTATGACACCGCCGCCGGCGAACTGCGGAGGTCCGACCGCCTTCTGCGTGTCCGCACCTCCGGCGACCGCGTGCTTCTAACCTACAAAGGGCCTTCGATCGCCGCCCGTCACAAGACACGCGAGGAGATCGAGACCGCTCTCCCGGAGGCCCACACCGTTCCGCTGATCCTCGAGCGCCTCGGGTATCGCCCAGCTTTCCGGTATGAGAAGTACCGTACCGGGTTCGGGCGCGCGGGCGAGCCCGGAGAGGCCGTTTTGGACGAGACGCCCATCGGGGCTTTCCTCGAGCTTGAAGGGCCGCCTGACTGGATCGACCGCACGACCGTCCTGCTCGGGTTTTCCCCTGCTGATGCCATCACGGCGACCTACGCCGCGCTCTATTTCGATTACGTCCGCGACCACCCCTCTGCGCCCGCACAGATGGTGTTCCCGGCCTGAGCGCCTCTTGGGCTCTGAACTGTTGCCGCGAACGGAGCGCGGATGGTATGCTCTGGTTCGCCCCTGTAACGAGGGTGGAAGGGGGGATAACGGGCCTGTCTCAAGCGCTTCTGTTGGTGTTCTCATGCCTGGTGCTTTTCTACTGGTTCCGGTACAACTGCACCGTAATCCTCCGTCGAAAAGTCTCGAAGGACCGCGCCCATCGGGTGGCGCAGGCGAACCAGCTCAGCTTTGCGGATTTGGCTGACCGCTTCGATGATCTCGACTCCGAAGGCCTGGGCTCCGCCGACCAGGCGCTGAGCCGTGACTACGAGGTCCTGACCTGCCTGCTCCGTTATACGTCCGCAATTCAGCCGGGCGGATTCACGTTCGATCAGCGGCTGCTCATGCTTGACTTCAAGATCCAGCAGAGGTGGTTCGCCGTTACGCACCGCTGGCTCGGCGCAACCGCGCGCCACACCCTCCAGGAGCGAGTGAATATTCTCACTCACTTCGCCAACACCGTCGGCAAGAGAAGCGCCGCTCTGTCGCGCGCCTGAGGGCGGCATCCGGACAGTCGAACGGAGCCCACAATGAGCATGGCCGGCGTGCACCGGGCTGTGGTCTACTGAACAGCATGAGCCGGTCTTCTTTTCTTGTATTCGCGCTCGCGCTGCCGCTGGTGGCGCAGGTAAAGATCACACAGGGCACCGATCGCATCTCCGTTGAAATCGGCGGCAAGCCGTTTACGGACTTCTTCGTCAGCGCCGACGTGAACAAACCGTATTTGCACCCCTTGCGTTCCGCGACGGGCAAGGTTATCACCCGACACTTCCCCATGGAACTGGTAGAGGGCGAAACCCGCGATCACCCGCACCACCGCGGCCTGTGGTTCACGCACGGCGACGTGAACGGCCTTGATTTCTGGGCCAACGAAACGCGCGGCGGGAACAAGGGACGCGTGGTTCTGAAGAAGGTGGTGGACCTGAAGAGCGGTAAGAAAGAAGGGCTGATCGCAACGACCTTCGACTGGCTCGATCCGAACGGCAAGCCGCTGCTGACCGAGTCGCGGCGGATGGTCTTCTTCGGCGATGACTCGATCCGAATGATCGATTTCGACATCGCCCTCACGGCCGTCGAAAAAGTGAAGTTCGGCGACACTAAGGAAGGCACCTTCGCCATCCGCCTGACGCCGCCCCTCGAAGAGCCTGGCAAGCGCGATCCGGCCAAGTACACGGGCAAGATGATTACCGCTGAAGGGCGGGAGACCGAGGCGAACGTCTGGGGCACGCGCTCGCCGTGGGTGGACTATTCGGGCGAGGTGGGCGGTGAGCCGCTGGGCATCACGATCATGGACCACCCCTCCAACCCTCGGCACCCGACCTACTGGCATTCACGCGGCTACGGCCTGTTCGCGGCGAACATGTTCGGCGTGCGCGATTTCGAGCGCGACAAGACGAAGGACGGCTCCCTCACCCTCGAACCGAACCAGAGGCTGCGGGTGCGCTACCGCGTGCTGATTCACCCGGGCCGCACAGCAGCGGCCGAAATCCCGGCGCTGTTCACGAAGTACGCGAAAACGAAGTAAGGCAGGAGCTTGGAACCGGGAGCAAGGATGCGATCCATGCCACTTGCTCCCGGGGCCTCCTTGCGCTCCGCCCGCCGAGCATGCCACGTATCTGGTCTCTCCTTGCTCGTTGCTCCTTGCCCTTAGCTCCTGCGTTGTAGTCTAGACATATGAAGATCTTCCTGGACACCGCTAATATCGAGGAGATCCGCAAAGGGGCATCCTGGGGAATTGTAGACGGCGTGACCACCAATCCGACACTCATTGCTCGTGAAGGCAAGCCGAATGCCGATCAGATCCGAGCGATATGCGAAATCATTGATGGTGACGTCAGCGCCGAAGTTGTAGCCACGGAAGCCGAAGCGATGATCTCCGAGGGCCGCGCACTGGCCCGCATCCATTCCAACGTCGTAGTGAAGGTGCCGCTTACGCGCGAGGGCATCCGCGCGTGCGCCGCGCTGACCAAAGAGGACGTGCGCGTCAACGTGACGCTGTGCTTTTCCGCCGTTCAGGCGCTGCTGGCTGCGAAGGCAGGCGCCTATATAGTGAGCCCGTTCATCGGACGCCTGGACGACATCGGGTACGTGGGCAGCGATGTCATTCGCGACATCACGACGGTTTACGGCAACTACGGTTTCCACACGAAGGTGCTGGCGGCCTCCCTACGCTCACCCCTGCACGTCTTCGAGGCCGCAGTGGCCGGCGCCGACATCGCGACGATGCCGTTCAAGGTGCTCGACATGCTCTTCAATCATCCGCTGACGGACAAAGGGCTGGAACAGTTCCTGAAAGACTACCGCAAGACCCAGGAGGAGCCGGTCAGAACTTGATGCGCAGTAGACTTTTGAAACTCGTGTTGGCTGGCGCGGCGGGCGCTGCCGCCGGGCTCACGGCGGGTTTGGCGCGCCGCCGCCCGACCCCGCAGGAGCGCGAACGGAAACGCCGCCTGGACGTGAACGCTCGCGGCCGCACGGGCAATGCCATCCTGCTGGATTACCGGGATGCCGTATTCAGCTATACGTACGACGTTCACAGCATCGAGCACATCGCCACGCAGGACATCTGCGCGCTACTGCCGTTATTGCCGGCGGACCCGAGCACGCTGGTGGGGCGTCCCGCAATCATCAAATACCTCGCTTCCAATCCCGCGAATTCGATCGTCGTGTGCGAAGACTGGAGCGGGCTGTTGTTTCAGCCACAACCGGCAAGCCCTGAATTGAACAGCCGGGCATGAGAAAAGGCGGGCAGCATCGCCCGCCTTTGTTGTTGTTCCTGTTAGCTGAGTGAAGGCCTACGCGCCGGGTGCAGTGACGTTTTCGGCCTGCAACCCCTTCGGGCCCTGCTTGACCTCGAACTCCACCTCGACGCCGTTGTCCAGAGTCTTGTAGCCACCCATCTGAATCGACGTGTAATGTACAAACACGTCCTCACCACTCGCGCGCTGAAGGAAGCCGAAGCCCTTCGCGGCGTTGAACCACTTCACCAACCCTCGTTCTCTCACAGATCCAATCTCCTCAAAATTGCAGCGGTTCGTCAGGCTTCAAACGCCAAGACACAAAAAGCTACGGAAGAATGCTCCGTAGCCTCAAGTCACTCCGTCCGAAACTGAATCGAGACCGCACTTCTTCTTCTAACCTTGTGCATTGTAAGCAGAACGTTCACATCGGGTCAAGACGCTTTCGGACCTGTTGACCAAAAATAACGCCGCGATCCGCCGGCAGGCAGAGGCGGCGTTCGGGTACACACAGGGCAATCAGGCTTCGGCCCGCCGTTCTCCCGAGCTCAGAAAGCCGGCTCTTCGACGTGTTCTTCAACGATGCGGCCGTCGAACAGGTGCACGGTGCGATCCGAGTAAGCCGCGTACCGGGGATCGTGCGTCACCATGCAGATGGTAGCGCCGCCGCGGTGCAGTTCGCGCATGAGATCCATGACCGCCTGGCCGTTCTTCGAATCCAGGTTGCCGGTGGGCTCGTCAGCGAGCAGGATGAGGGGATCGCCCACCAGAGCGCGCGCGACGGCCACGCGCTGCTGCTGGCCGCCGGAGAGTTGGGCCGGATAATGTTTCATCCGGTGTGCCATGCCAACGCGTTCAAGCGCCTTGAGCACGCGCTGCTTGCGCTCACCAGAGCTCATGCCGCGATACGTCAGCGGCAACTCGACGTTCTCATACACCGTAAGATCGCCGATCAGGTTGAAGGCCTGGAATACGAAGCCGATCTCGCGGTTGCGGATGCGAGCCCGCTCCGACAGCTTCAGGTTCTCCACCGGTTTGCCGTTCAGGATGTAGCTGCCGCCCGTCGGGGTGTCCAGCAGGCCCAGGATGGAAAGCAGCGTCGATTTGCCGCACCCGGAAGGGCCGGCGATCGAGAAGTACTCCCCACGGTTGATCTCGAGGTGAATGCCGTCGAGCGCGTGCGTCTCCATCTCGTCTGTGTAGAAAACCTTGGTCACGGCATCGAGTTTGATCAGGACTTCTTTATTATTATTGGAGCTCATCGTGGTCTCCCTCCGGCAAGTTGCGCGCGCCGGTGGCGCTAATTCAACCGAATCCTTTCGTAGGCGTCCCAAGCCGACATGTCGGAGAGGACAACCTGGTCGCCAACCCTCAAACCTTCGAGAATCTCGATCGTATTCACGGAGCCGCGGCCTAGCTTTACCTGCGTGCGATTGGCGCCCTTGCCGTCCGCGTCCAGCCGGAACAGCGTGATCGTGCTGTTGGGCTGTCCGAAGGTCGGGCGGCCGACGAACAGGACGTCATCCAGCTTTTCAATCTCGATGGTGCCGTCCACGCTCAAGTCGGGGCGCGCGCCCTGCGGCAGTGCGCCTGCGAGCTTCACATCAACCGTGACGGTGCCGTTCACGGCGGCCGGATCGATGCGCGATACCTCTCCCTGAATGATGCCGTTGCGGGTATCGATCTCCGCCTTTTGCCCGATCGCCACGTCCTTGGCCTGCGTCTCCGGAATCTTCAACTCGGCTTTGAGCTGCTCAGGCTGGACGATCCGCGCCAGTTTGGCGCCCGCCATCAATTGCTCACCCACTTCCACCGGGATCTGCTGCAAGACGCCTTTGACGCCGGCCTTCACCTGAAGTGCGGCCAACTGGCTCTTTTTCAGATCCCACATTGCCCGCAACTGCTGGAGGTTCGCTTCCTGAACGGCGATCTGGGCGGCAATCTGATCGACGCCGATCTTCAGGCGCTCCTTCTCGATCCGTTCCTTATTCTTCCAGTCTTCGGCGCTCGCCTGCGAAATTGTGACCTCATGGGGCGCCTTCAGCCCGAACCTTCCCAGTTCGGCATCGCGGCCCGCGGTCAACGCAGCTTTCCGCGCCTCCGCCGCAACAGTGGCAGCCTGCGATTCCTGGTTCAGGCGATCGCTTTGGAGCTTCACCCTGAGCTCACGCAGTTGGGCCTCCGCGGCGCGCAGCTTGTACTCCGCGTCAAGGGTAGCCTGTTGGAGCTCCGGATTCGACAGGACAACCAGAACGGTATCCGGCGTCACTACAGTGCCGGCGAGAGCTAATCGCTTCTCGACGCGACCGTCGGTGGTCGCCGGAATCCAAAGGATCTGTTCAGGGACGAGCGTCCCCAAACCACGCACCTGCCGCAGCATCGGGCCGCGCCGGACGGTGTCCAGCCACACGGTTTCACGGGGGACTCCGGGCGCTGCGGGCTTTAAGCGCGACAGCCCATACGTGATAGCCGGAATCGCAGCCAGGACCACCACCGCCACCGCGATCTGGCGGATCCTCTTCTTCCTTGCCGCTTCTTTCCGTGGGATGTCCATAGCGTTCGAATATACCTTACGCACGCCGGGGGCCACCGGTTCATGCTTTCTAAGTCCTTTGATTCTTTTAAACTGCGGGCGCTATACGGTCCAGCGAAGTGTCCGGTTGTGGGACGGCCCTGTTCAAGACCGGAGTACAGTTCAGCGCGCGCAGCCCGGCCGCTCGAAACAGCACAGGCCGCAAAAGGCAACTGCCTCGTGCGGCCTGTGTATGATTCGAGCGAACTTGCAGTCTGGAACTCGATCAGCCGAGCTTCGCCGGAATCTCGTTCAACGGACCGATCCACTGCAACTCACGCTCGAGGTCGCGGTGCAGCCGGTATTCCCTCTTAACTGATGCGACAGTCTCGCCACGAACGTCGATCTTCTGCACGTCATACTGGCCGATACCCACCTGCCAGCAGTACTGGAGGTAGGCGATCCAAAGCGGGTTTACGCCCATGCACTCCACACCGATTCGATCTGCGGCGATGAAATCGGTCGAGGCGATCGCGACCCGCGAAGGAACCGCCGTGCCCGAAGCCGGGCCGTTGCCCTCCATGCCTTCGAAGCCGTCGATTACGGTAGCGCCCCAGAACGGCGCCATCCTCTGCGCCGTCAGCATCATGTTGTAGTGCGTCTGGCGGACCCCGCCGTGATATTTGCGCTTGTCGTTCCAGCGCGGCGTCTCTTTGGGAGCCTGATGCAGTGGCGCGCCCAGCACCATGTTTTTCACCGACAACGTCGCGATCACCACGTTGTGAGTCTTCAACGGACCCGCATTGATGATGAAGGCGTCCGGATCCAGCAGCCGGGCGGCGAGGCGGACCGGCTGAACGTGCAGGTCCGGGCTGAGCAGCGGCAGGATTTCGTACTTCGCTTCAGCGTTCAAGTCGATTAGCGAAACCTTCTGGGACTTCCGCTCCGCGGCGACCTGGTCGTATTTGAAATTATGGAAGCCTTCCATGGTGTCGCCGGCCGAAGACTCTGCGAATATGATCGGCCCCTTGAAGCGCGGCCCCAGATAATCCAGGATGCCGTGCAGGCAATCGGCGTGTGTGGCCGCCAACTGATTGACGGTCGAGACGTTGTTCGGCTTGATGACGACGTACTTCTTGCGCTTGAGCAGCGGCTTCACCTGCTCGTCGACGGCCATCAGAGCGTCGTAGACGATCTTGCGGCGGCTGTCGCCCTTAATGAGCGAAACGGTTGCGCGCTTGTCGTATCGGAAAACGGGCTCCGGAAGCTTCGATGGAGCGGCGGCTTCCTGCCCGAGCAGGGCGCTCTGTGCGATGGGCGACAGAACGACCCCGGCGGCGCTGGCAAGGTGGAAAAAATTGCGGCGAGAAAGGTCCCCTGGCATAAACGGCATCTCCCGGCCTAAAATCAATTATTCGTATCCGATTATACCTGAGCGGCCCGAGCCGCCTTGTCGGATAACCGTGGAGGCGAATGTGAAATCCTCGCGCCGTAACTTCCTCGCTGCCGGCATAGCGCTGCCGGCTGTCACCACCTTTGCCAATGTTTCCGGGACGGCCCGGATGGAACCGCCCGCCCCCGCTGCCGGCGCCATGCCACTCCGCAAGCTGGGCAAGACCGGCTTATCGGTCACGCCCGTGGCCTTCGGCTGCATGATCACCTCCGACGCGAGCGTGATCGAGAAAGCCGCCGACCTCGGCATCAACTACTTCGATACAGCCCGCGGGTACCAGAGCGGGAACAACGAACGAATGGTCGGCGCCGCGCTGAAATCGAAGCGCAAGCAGCTTGTGATTTCCACCAAGAGCCACGCCGGGACTAAAGAAGCCGCGCTTGCGGATCTCGACACCAGCCTGAAGGAAATCGGCACCGACTACGTGGACATCTGGTATCTCCACGCCAAGACGAAAGCAGAGCAGATCACCGACGAACTAATGGAAGCGCAGCGGATCGCCAAGCAGCAGGGCAAAATCCGTTTCGCGGGCGTAAGCACGCACGGCGGTTTCGACTCTGTTTTCCCGGCCGCAATCGGCAAGAAGCACTTCGACGTCATCCTCACCTCGTACAATTTCGCGATCGCCGATCAGGTGGAGAAGCACATTGCGGCGGCGAAGGCTGCCGGTATCGGCGTCGTCGCCATGAAGGTGATGGCGGGCGGGTTCCGGACGAACCGCGAGGGGTCGCCGGTGCGGGAGAAGCTGAACCGCGAAGGCGCTTTCCTGGCGGCGCTCAAGTGGTGCCTGCGGAGTGGTTCGCAGGTGGACACCACCATCCCGAGCATGACCGACATGGATCAGCTCGACGAGAACCTGAAGGCAATGACCGTGCCGTTCTCTGATGCGGACACCAGCGTGCTCGCGGCGCAGCTTCGGGGCATCACGCCGATGTACTGCCGCGCGTGTGGCGGCTGCGAGGGACAGTGCCCGAAGGGTCTGCCCGTTCCGGAGCTGGTGCGCTTCGCGATGTACTCGGACGGCTACGGCCAGTTCGCACTCGGCCGCGAGAATTTCCTCGCGCTTCCACAGGAAGTGCGCGCCGTGCGGTGCTCGGATTGCTCCGAGTGCGCCGTCCAGTGCCGCAACGGCGTACACGTCGCCGCACGGCTCACGCGCGCGCAGGAGCTCTACGCGTAGTCCTGATGAGGCGCCCGGCGGTTCTCTCAGCATGAGAGGCTTCGGGCGCCTCACCTGCCGGGAGTGACTCTTATGAGCATCACACGCAGGAGCCTGTTCGCCACCGCGGGCCCGACCGCCGCCCCGCCCGTCCCTAAGCTTCAGCACCGCACGCTCGGCCGGACGGGCCTGAAAGTCACTACGGTCGGCTTCGGCTGCATGATGACCTCCGATGTGACGGTAATCGAGAAAGCCGTCGATCTCGGCGTCAATTACTTCCACACTGCCCGCGTGTATCAGGGAGGCAACAGCGAGCGCATGCTCGGCGCGGCTCTCAAGGGCACCCGGAAGAAGGTCCTGGTGGGCACCAAATCGCTCGCGCAAGCGCCCGCTGCCGCTCTCGAGGACCTCGAAACCAGCCTCAAGGAACTGGGGACGGACTACCTCGACATCTGGTATGTCCACGCCTGGAAGCCCGAGTTGGACGACCCTTCAGAGGGGCTTCTGGAGGCCCTGAGCCAGGCCATGAAGCAGGGTAAAACGCGCTTCGTAGGCCTGACCACGCACGGAAATCAAGCCGACGTCCTCGCCCGAGCGGTGAAACTCGGGGTCATCGACGCCGTGGTCACGTCCTACAACTTTGCCATCGATGAAGGGTTGAACCCGGCGATCGAACGGGCGCACAAAGCGGGCATCGGCATCATTGCGATGAAGGTGATGGCCGGCGGAGTGCGCAACGCTCCGTGGTACCCGACCCCGGACGAGGTGCGGGCCCGCGTAGGCCGCCCAGGCGCGCCGCTCGCCGCGCTGAAGTGGGCGCTCAAGAACGAGAACGTCGCGTGCGCCATCCCAAGCATGGTGGACCAGGAGCAACTCGATGAGAACCTGCGAGCCATGTCCGAGCGGTTCCGGGACAATGACGGCAGGGTTCTTACCGCGCGGCTCGAAGAATTGCGGCCGGTGTACTGCCGCATGTGCGGCGCCTGCGATGGCAAGTGCACGCAGCGATTGCCCGTTGCCGACCTCCTCCGATTTCTGATGTACGCCGAGAGCTACGGTGATTTTGCTTTCGCGCGGCAGCAGTACCTCGAGCTTCCCGCTGATGTGAAAGCGGCCCGCTGTAACGACTGCCGCGATTGTGCGGTCCAGTGCCTCAACGGCGTGCGCGTCGCCGAGCGCCTGACGCGCGCCCAGGAGCTATTCTCATGAGCCATAGCGCTTATACCCGCCGAGACTTCCTTGCCGCCGCACCCGCGCCGCCGCCCCCAAACTCGACTTCCGCACGCTCGGCCGGACCGGCCTCAAGCTGACCAGCGTCGGCTTCGGCTGCATGATCACCTCCGACCCGAGTGTGGTTTCCAAAGCCGTCGATCTCGGCATCAATTACTTCGACACCGCCCGCGTCTATCAGGGCGGTAACAACGAGCGCATGGTCGGCGCCACGCTGAAGAGTGTGCGCAACAAGCTCTACATTTCGAGCAAGAGCGTCGCCTCGACAAAGGAAGCCGCTCTCAAGGATCTCGACACCAGCCTCGCGGAGATCGGGACGGACCACCTCGACATCTGGTACCTGCATAACAAATCCAAGCCGGAACAGATCACGGACGGCCTGATCGAAGCGCAGGCAATCGCGAAGAAGCAGGGCAAGATTCGCTTTGCCGGCGTGAGCGTCCACATGAACCAGGCTGCCATCATCGATGCCGCGGTGAAGAAGCGCGCGTTCGACGTCGTCCTCACGTCCTACAACTTCGCCATGGACGAGGGCCTGAACGCCTCAATCGAGGCGGCCGCGAAGGCTGGCGTGGGCATCGTCGCGATGAAGGTGATGGCGGGCGGAACCAGATTTGCCGCGTTCTATCCCACCCCCGACGGATTGCGTCAGCGCATGGGCAAGGACGGGGCGACGCTCGCGGCGCTCAAGTGGGTGCTCAAGAACAAGAACGTCCACACCACCATTCCGGGCATCGTGGACCAGGACCAGTTGGACGAGAACATACGGGCCATGGCCGAGCCGTTCCGCGATGCGGATGCACAGGTTCTCCAAGCGCGCCTGGAGCACATGCGGCCACTCTATTGCCGCATGTGTGGTTCGTGTGAAGGCCAGTGCGCGAAGGGCCTCCCCGTGGCAGACGTGCTGCGTTTTCTCATGTACGCCGAAGGCTACGGCCAGTTCGGGCTGGGCCGCGAGAACTTCCTTGCGCTGCCCGAAGAAGCGCGAGCAGTGCGGTGCCCGGGTTGCGACACCTGCACCGTCACATGCCCGAACGGAGTGAAAGTCGCACGGCGCCTAACCCGCGCCCAGGAGTGGTTCGCCTAATCATGAAGTTTGCATTTCGTTCCCTTTCGCTCATTGGCCTGGCGCTGACCGCCGCGGCGGCGCTCGCCCAAACGCCTGATTGCTCGCTCGTGCCCGGGTGGAAGCAAGACGGGTCCGCGCGCAGCTATGCCGCCGACACGCTGTTCGAATACATGGACGGCAACTCCGAGGGCTACCTCATCTACCGCTTCGTGAAGATGAACGGCGTCACCTGCAAGAAGGGCGCCGACACCATCATCTTCGACGTTTCCGAGATGGCGGATCCCGAGATGGCCTACGGAATCTTCGCTTCGAATCGCGATCCGCGGCAGCCTGTGGAGAAAGTGGGCATGGTCGCCCAACTCTTGGAACGGCGCGCGATCTTCGCCAAGGATAAATACTTCGTCGAGCTTGCCGGCAACCCCGCGAACGACGCCGATCTGCGCGCATTCATGCTCGCTATGGAGAAGCGCGTTCCGGGCAGTACGGAACTGCCGGACGCCATCGGCTGGTTCCCTGAAGAGAAGCTCGATAAGAGTTCCATTCGCCTCGTACCCGAAAGCGTCCTGGGCATTCGGCTCCTGAAGCGCGGTTATGTCGCGCAGTACAATTTCGGCAAGGCTTTTCTGGTCAAGGAAGATTCGCCGGAAGCCGCAGCGGGCGTGATGACGAAGCTGAAGGCGCGCTTCGGCGAAGTTCAGCCGGCGCGGATCGGCGATGAAGCGTTCCAGGTGAACGACAAGTATCTGGGACGTCTCGCATTCTTCCGCAAGGGCCGCTACATCTCGGGCTTCGCGGGAGTGAAGGAAGGCGGCGACCCGGTGGCCCTCTCGGGCGCGCTCGCCGGCCGCATCCGGTAGATTACTGGGCGGGTTCGCCTTCGCCAATTGCGAACTCGCCTACTCTCCTCACAGCCTGATCCTGCACGCCGGCGAGCATCTCCCTTACGGTCCTGCGCGTCGCCGGGTGCCGCAGTTCCGGCGCCAGTTCCGTCAACGGCTCCAACACGAAACGGCGCTCGTGCATTCGAGGATGCGGGATGACGAGCGTTTCAGTATCGATCACCGTGTTTCCGTAGAGCAGAATATCGATGTCGATCGCGCGCGGCCCCTTCGGGCGCGTCTTCTTCCGGCCCATCACCTGCTCGATGCCCTGCGTCCGCGCGAGTAGCATCTTTGGGGAAAGCTCCGTCTCCGCCTCTACAACAGCGTTCAGAAACCACGGTTGATCCGGCACGTCGCGAGGCTCCGTTTCATACAGCGACGATACCCGCAAAACACGAATACCCGCCGGCCCGAGCTGTGCGACGGCCTCTCGCAGCGACGCCTCGCGGTCGCCGA
>DATMXS010000115.1:0-52195 GCA_035561355.1 Bryobacteraceae bacterium
CGTGCCCTGCGGTTGTTCTCCGAACGGCCCCACTCGGAGCGAACGTAACCGTGCTGTTCGAGCTTGAGCAGCGCGGGGTACAGCGTTCCCTGATTGACTTGAAGGACGTTGTCGGACACCTGGCCGAGCCGTTGCGCGATCCCCCAACCGTGCATGGGTCCAAGGGTATCGAGCATCTTGAGGACCATCAGGTCCAGCGTGCCTTGCAGGATGTCCGCCTTTTCAGGCATGTTCTTCTTTGGGTTTCCTACAAGAAGGATGCACCCTGTTCTTTTGGTTGTCAACAGGAAAAACGCTGCACACGATTGCGTGGGTTTCACCGGCGTTCGATGCGGTCTCTCACGTTTGAGCCGCTACTGGCATCGCGCGGACTTGGGAGGAAAGCAGCCGGCCGCGCACCGATTGGGTTCGAATTGTCAGAAGGCGCTGCCGCTCCGTGACGGTCACGGTTCGGTTCGGGCCGGCGGATGGTTCCGGGCATGGGTGCATTGACGTAGGCGTCGATAAAGCCTTCGAGTTCGGATTGGGCGGCGCGTGCGACGTCGTCGCGGCGGCGAGGGGCCTGGAGTTTCCAGAGGTTGCTGAGGGCCTTATCGAACACACGGCGTGCGGCGGCTTCGTGGCGAGCGAGAGCGGCGAGGCTCTTGGAGGCGCGTTCAAAGGCGTCGGCGAGATTGGGTTCGTTCGGTCGCATGTGTTTGGCGAGTAGATCGGCTTCGATGCAGGCGATGCGGTCGAGTTTCCACTGGGCCTGAGCGAGTGGGCGACGAGAAGTGTTTCGGTGGGGCCGGCGGGCGCGTGCTCTTCGAGCAGCGCATTTAGGAGGTACTCATATTCTTCGGGATCTTCGCCGGGGAGGACGGTGTGGGCTCCGCACAAACCGTGAGTAAGTCGGTTGCGTGAGGAGCGGGCTTTGCCCTCATCTGTGCGGGGGCCTGTAGAGTACTGTGCGTTGGCGCGATTAGCCGTAACTTGAGCCGGAGATGCCATGGTGGGATGCCTTTCTGTACTGGATTGCGGCGGGTGTGCCGCTTGGTTATAGCCGATTGGAGCGTAGCACAGGGTGAGGTTCTACTCCGAAATGACCGGAGGCAAGTTATTGATGCTTCAGGGCTATATTTTGGTGGGGCCGGTGTGACTGCCAGTTGGCGACACCTGAGCTCATGGCTTTAAAACCATTGGGCTAACAGCCGAGTCTTCACCGATTTTGCCCTCCCTGCATACTCGACCGCCATTGGTAATGACGGCCGAAGAGGGAGCATTCGGGCACCCTCGGACTATTCGACGAGTTGGTGAGGCAATCCGCCGACCAAACCATTCACGCGATTCCAGGTGGTATTTCGTCTGACTTACGGGTCCTTTTACGATATATTAGGCTACCGTGAAGCCGCTCAACTGGATTTGGGTGTTCATGCTGCCGCTGTGCGCTCAGGATGCCGACCGAAACTTCACTGGTACTTGGCGACTAAAGGCCGAAGCACGGCAGTCTGGAACGCTTCCAGTTCCACCCGTTTCCGTACTTCAAATCCGTCACGAAGGTACTTCCATTCGTTGCTCCGTCGGGCCGGGGGAAACGCCTGAGCATGGCTGTGCTTACAAGACGGACGGATCCGAGGCCAGAGCGGACTGGGAGGGCGGCAGCATCAGCAGCAGGGCGAAGTGGGAAGGACGAGCCCTGCTGATCAATTCAATTGTCAGCGGGCCAAGGAACTACACGCGGATGGAGCGGTGGACGCTATCAAACGATCGCAACACGTTGCGCATCCGCCGTCAGGTTGTCGGGCGGCATGGCGAAGCCGAGTCCACGCTGGTGTATGAGCGGGAAGCCGCGGCAGTGCCCGTCAACAACGCCGTGAGTCCCCCCTCTAACAGCCCCAAGACACGATTCGGCCGTCGGGTTTTCAAGCCGGCCGAGCCGGGCTACGTGTACACAAAGATCGATGGATTCGACACGCCGACTCAGACGAGTAAGGACGCCTTTGTCTCCTGCCTTGCGTACGGGGATCCCGCGAGGATTTACGTGGAAGTGGGTATTCGGAGTCAAGCCGACCGTGCGCTCACGATTGCCGCCGACTTCATCGGCCTGGAACAGGCGGGCCGTCCGATCCATCGCACTCCGACGCTACGCGCTTCCGAGGAGATTCACACGGGCGCGCTCCGGCCGTTTATGCCTGTGCCAACGGGGAAACATCCGCAAACAGGCGAAGCACTTTACGACCGCTCCTCCGTTGACCAGCAAACCAAGCGGCATCTTGAGTTACAGGAACAGGAGAGCACGTTCGCCAGTGTCTTGCTGGCAATGGGTCAGACCGGCGCGACAATCTTGCAGCCACGGCAGGAACGAACAGTTTTGTGCACATTCGAACAGCGCCACGACCGTAGCGCGCCGTTCAGTGTAACTGTTCGCCTCGGCGAGGATGTCTTTCGGTTTACGTTCATAGAGTGAGCGGAAAACGCTTTCACCACGGAAGCACGGAGGACCCGGACGGGGCACAGCGAACGGCTTCAGATTGAATCAGCTTTCACCGCCCAAAGCCCGGTTCAGATTAAAAGCGGCGCTGATCAGGGCGAGATGCGTGAACGCCTGCGGGAAGTTGCCCAGGGCTTCACCGCGCGGACCCGTTTGTTCCGCAAACAAGCCGAGGTGGTTGGCGTAACTCAGCATGCGCTCGAAGATTAACCGAGCGTCGGCAAGACGGGACCGGTCTACCTTCCCGGCTCGCGTCAGTGCCTCCACCAGCCAGAAAGTACACATATTGAATGTTCCCTCCTTACCTCTCAGGCCATCCGGAGATTCTTCCACGTTGTACCGATAGACGAGACTGTCAGAGACCAGTCCCCGTTGGCTCGGCGGCTTCCTGATGGCATCGATCGTGGAGGTCATCCGGGGATCGGTCGGTGACATGAAAAAGACCAGCGGCATGATCAGCGCCGAGGCATCGAGGGATTCGCTTCCGTAGTGCTGGATGAACGCGTTCCGGCCCTCAGACCAGCCGCATTTCTGAATCTCGCCGTAGATTTCATCGCGAGCGCTGAGCCATCGCTCGCGGTCCGCCGGAAAGGATCTCTTCTCGGCAAGCCGCAACGCACGGTCGAAAGCCACCCAACACATCACGCGGGAGTAGACGAAATTCTGACGCCCGCTGCGGACCTCCCAGATCGCCTCGTCCTTCTGTTTCCAGTTGTCGCACAACCAATTCATCAGGCGCCGCAAGTTCGACCACATCTCGTAAGAGATGGGCGTTCCGTACTTGTTGGAGAGATATACCGAATCCATCAGCTCGCCGTAGATATCAAGCTGAAGCTGGTTACAGGCGCCGTTGCCGATCCGCACGGGCGCGGAGCCGCGATAGCCTTCGAGATGATCCAGCGTCTCCTCCGGGACGTCATGGCGCCCATCGATCCCATAAAGCACCTGCAGCCCGCGGTCGTCAGCCAGTTCCCGGCAGCGCGCATCCACCCACTCCATGAAGCGCGCGGCCTCTTCGGTAAATCCGATCCGAATCAAGCTGTAGACGGTGAAAGCGGCGTCGCGGAGCCAAGTGTAGCGATAGTCCCAGTTTCGCGTTCCTCCGATCGCTTCCGGCAAACTGCACGTGGGTGCGGCGAGGATCGCGCCGGTAGGGTCGAACACCAGTAGCTTGAGCACCAGGGCCGACCGCTGCACCTCCTCCCGCCAGCGCCCGGTATAGGTGCAATGGCTAAGCCAGTCGTGCCAGTAATCGACGGTCTGCTCGAAGAGTGTGTTGCCTTCCTGTTCCGAAACGCCAACAGGCTGATCCCCACAATTCGGCTCGAGCCCGTGCAGCTCAAAGCTGAGAGTCTCCTCTGCTCCGAGACTGAAATCGAGCACGACGCCATCGCCATCCCGCGTCAGGGGACGATCGGACGCGAGGGCCAGGCTGAGTTTGCCGGAGAGGAACTTCGCACCACCATTCACCAGTTCCGTGCGGTGGGGATCACGCCCATAGTTGAACGCCGGATAGCATTCGAGACGGAATGCCACCCTGCCGCGGACGACACGAACGTGGCGAATGAGGCCGTGGAAGCCCGGTCCTCTCGGCACACCGACCGGCATATAGTCGATGATTTCGGCGACGCCTTGATCGGAAAGAAAACGCGTGACGAGGACGTTCGTGTCGGGCCAATACATCTGCTTGAGAGCGACGCCATCTGCGGAAGCGGGAGCAATCCGGAAGCGGCCGCCCTTGCGGTCGTCGAGGATGGCCCCGAAGACGCTGGGGGAATCGAAATTGGGGAAGCAGAACCAATCGATGGAGCCGTTGATCCCGACCAAAGCTACGGTTCTGAGGTTCCCAATGACGCCATAGTTCTCAATCGGAAGGTACCCCATGGCTTCAGGGTAACGCGCCCGTAGTTCACCACAGTGGCATGGCAGACACGGAGAAGGGCCCGGCGGAGATCACGCGGCAATGGGACGGCGGGCTTCCCAGAGACTTAGGGCTGCGGCCAGGAGCAGGCCGAGGGCGGTCAGCATAGCGCCGGCTATGACTGATGCGGGGCGGTAGCGCATGTCTATGCGGTGATGGCCGGCGGGGACGACGACGCCTCGGAGGGAGAGGTAGGCTGCGTGAATCTCAGCGGGTTTACCGTCCACGGTCGCCTTCCAGCCCGGGAAGTAGTTGTCGCTCACTACGACCATCCCTTTGCATGCGAGGTCCGCGACGATGTTCAAGCGGCCTGAACTCCGCCCGATCAGCCGGACATCGTCGGCGCCGGAGCAGGCTTCGACGGCGGGGGGCTGCCCGGGAACGAATGCCTCGGCCTTCGGATCGCCCGCGGGTTCGGGGGATTTCATTCGGGATACGCGATGCACCGCCCAGACTCGCGGAAATGCATTCGAGTGATGATAAACCTTCAGGCCGTTGCCTGCCTGGAACACAAGCTGACCGCCGGCCGGCGCCTCGGGCTTGCGGGTGATTGTATAGGCTACCCCGTACAGTTGCGTCTGGCTGGGCACCAGGAGGCCAGCGCGCACGACGTTCTCCGGGAGGCTCGCCATATAACCGTTGTACTGGTCCAGTTCGTGCCAGTCGCCGAAGTTATAGGGCACGCTGTCGGCATCGACATCGATGCGAAACGGGCCGGGCTGGCGCCGCAGGAAGTCCACCACCTCCTGGTTCGACGTGAACTTTTGGAACCGCTCCGCTTTCGCGAGAGGCGTGAACACGAAGTCCGAGGCGGCGGAAAGTTCGATCAGCATCAGCATGCCGGCGCACGCGATAAGAGAGGTTCGAGAAAGGCTGCCGCGTGCGGCGGCCGCGATCAGGGCAGCGGCGGCGAGTGCGATCGCAGCGGAAAGCACAACCTTCCCATCGAGCGGGAATTCCATTCTGTTCGCGAGCAAAATCGCGAAACTGCCGGCATAAAGGAGCGCCCCGATTACGGCCATTCCGCCGGCTAGCTTCCTCATGAGTGCGGTTGCTCCAGGCGGCCACCGGCGCGCCCGCCTCCCCGGCAGCGCATCGAGCCCGAAGGCCGCCAGCACGGCCGCGCCGAACTGAAATAGAACAATTGCAAACGACGGGGTCCGCGCCTTTTCGAACATCGGGGCGACGGCGTAGAGCATGCCGTGAAACACGTTGAACCCGCCCAGCGCCAGCGACAGGCCTATCGCGGAGATCGCTACGAACACGCGGACTGAGCGGTTCCGCCACCGTGCCGCGATCGCGAGCAGCGCCAAAGCCCCCACGATCATGCCGATGAAAGCCTGGGCGTGTCCTATCGGAACCAGCAGCCCGAGCAGCGCCGAAGGAACTAGAGACAACTCCGTATGCACCGCGTAAGGGACCGGATCCTGCCAGCCGACCGGGTGTTCGGCGCCGACCCAGCGCAGGGCGAGGTTGCCGTATTCGTACGCAGGCAGAATTTGCAGGGCGCCAACCAGGGCGGCGAACACCAGCGCGACCGCTGCGAGCCGCGCAATCTTCCAAGCGGCACGCCTCTTCCGGAACGCGTAGAAGAGCCACAGAGCCGCGGCGGTAACGCCGGTGAAGATCGGAATCTGATGATGGCCGCTCAACCAGGCCACGCCGGCAAACGTTCCGGAGAGTGCGGCACTGCTCCACGGCCGGCGTCCGCGCACGGCACGCAATAGGAAGAGGATCACCAGAGGGATCCACACGGTCCCGTTCGTCATCTGCGGCCAATTGACCGTGTTGAGGAATGACCCCAGCCCGAACGCAGTGCCCGCGAGCGCCGAAGCCACGCGGGTGCGCTTCAAGTCGCGGCACAACCAGTAACAAAAGAGCACCGCCATCGCGTGCACGGCAATGAAGTACCAGTTCAGAAAGCCGAGCCGGACGGTATCGCCGCTCACGAGCGGCATCGAGAAGAGCACCCAGTTGAGAGGGTATGCCGTGCCCGGTTGCCCCTGGCCGATGAGGGACTGCCCGCCGGAATGGTTCGGATCCCAGAGCGGCACGCGGCCGCGGCCCCACTCTGCCGCCTGATACTTTATCCACGGCAGGACCTGATAGGCGAGGTCGTCGGATTCGAGCCAGGTGTACTGGTTTGTTAATCCGAGCTTCCAGTAAAAGGCGATCGTTAGCAGGATGAGGGCAAGCGGGACGACGATTCGGAGACTGGTCTTGCCAGCGAACGAGCGCCGCGCGCGACCGGGCCGGTGCTCGCCTTTCTGAACCGAACGGAGGAGCATTCGCTGAAGCCATAGCTTACCTCAGAGCCGGAGCACCTCAAAGCGTTTTCAGCGCGGAGGACGCGTTGCCGTATGATTAACGGGTTACCAGATGAAACGACTCTCCACCGCTCTTCTTCTCTCCGCTGCGCTGTATGGCCAAGGCGTCGATGAAGCGTACACCGCGAAAATTCGCGAGTACACCACCGAACCCTTCTTCCTGACCGAACTCGTAGACCATCTGCCCGCAGGCGGCCGCGTGCCGTCCCCGGACAAGGTGATCGGGTATCCGGTGGGGACGCCCAACAAGCTCACCTATTCGAAGGACATATACGCCTACTTCCGGGCACTCGAGAAGGCGACGCCGCGCGTGCGCGTGTTTTCGATGGGCAAGACGGAAGAGGGTCGGGAAATGATCGTCGCGGCAGTTTCCGACGAGGCGAACATGGCGAAGCTCGACCGGCACCGCGAGATCACGGCCAAGCTCGCCGATCCCCGGAAGACGCCGGCAGCGGAGGCGAAGAAGCTCGCAGCCGAAGGTGTCGCGATGTACTGGGCCACGGGTTCGATGCACTCCACCGAGACCGGCTCGCCAGAGATGCTGATGGAACTCGCGTACCGCCTCGCCGCCGAAGAGACACCGTTCATCCGTGACATCCGCAAGAACACCATTGTGCTGATCACACCGCTGCTCGAAGTGGACGGTCACGACAAGGTGGTGGATCTGTACCTCTACAAGAAGGCCAACCCCGGCGTGCCGGTCTCATCGGCTCTGTATTGGGGCAAGTACGTCGCGCACGATAACAATCGCGACGGCATCTCACTGTCGCTCGCGCTCAGCCGCAACATGATGCGCACGTTCCTGGAGTGGCACCCCCAGGTGCTGCACGATCTGCACGAGTCGATTCCGTTCCTCTATGTTTCGACGGGCATGGGTCCGTACAACGCCTGGCTGGACCCGATCGTCACGAACGAGTGGCAGGAACTGGCGTGGCACGAGGTCAGCGAGATGACCAAGCGCGGCGTGCCCGGCGTGTGGACTCACGGCTTCTACGACGGCTGGGCGGCGAACTACGCCTTCTACGTCGCCAATGGACACAATGCGATCGGACGGTTCTACGAAACGTTCGGAGGGCGCGGCGCGGACACGATCGAGCGCGAGGTTCCATCGAACTGGACGTCGCGGACCTGGTTCAGGCCGAGCCCGCCGCTTGCGAAAGTGAAGTGGTCCATCCGGAACAACATCAACCTCCAACAGAGCGCGCTGCTGCTCGCCATCAGCAAGGTGGCGGCGGAGAAAGAACGGTATCTCGAGAACTTCTACCTCAAGGGACAGCGCTCGATCGCGAAGGCGGCGAACGAAGGTCCGGCTGCGTGGGTGATCCCGAGCGACGATCCGAAACCGGCAGAGGTCGCCGAGCTCATGAACCTGATGCGGACACACGGCCTCGAGATCCACCGGCTGGACGCGGCTGTCGAGATCACCGAGAAGCCGAAGCCGGGGGCGAAGGAAGCCAAAACTGAGAAGCGCACGTTGCCCGCGGGCAGCTACGTCATCCGCATGGATCAGCCGTACAGCCGCCAGGCCGACATGCTGCTCGACACGCAGTATTACGACGCCAAGGATACGCGGCCGTACGACGACACGGGTTGGACGCTGGGAGCGCTACGGGGAGTAAAGACGGTCCGCGTCACGGACTCGGCGATTCTGAAAGCGGGCATGCACATGCTCGACGGCCCCGCCAAAGCCGAGGGTGGTATCCGGGGCGACGGAGGCACGTACGTTATCAACCACAATGCCGATAACACGCTCGCGACCTTGCGGTTCCAGATGAAGGACGTTGAGATGCTCGCCGCGGAGCAGCCGTTCGAGATCGCCGGTAAGAAATTTGCCGCAGGGTCCTTCATCATCCCAAAGGCCGATCGGGCGCGGCTCTCGCAGGCGGCGCAGGAACTGGGGCTTACGGTACAGGCAGTGGCGGAAACTCCGAAAGTCGCGGCCCATCCGCTGCGCGTTCCGCGCTTCGCTTTGGTGCACAACTGGCAGAGCACGCAGAACGAGGGCTGGGTGCGGCTCGCGCTCGATACGCTGAACATCCCGTATGCGTACATCTCCGATCACGCGCTGCGCGACACGGTCGACCTGAGTGCGAAGTATGACGTGATCCTATATGGGCCAACGTACGGCTCAGCGCAGCGAATTGTGAACGGAACGCCGATGCGCGGTCCGGCGATTCCGTGGAAAGCAACAAAGGAGATGCCGAACATTGGGACCTCGCCCGACCAGACGGATGACACGCGCGGCGGCATAGGGCTCCAGGGGCTCGCGAACATCCGGCGCTTCGTCGAGCAGGGCGGAGTGTTCATGACGATCGGGGCAAACGCCGCGATTCCGATTGACTACGGGCTGTTGGACGGCGTGAGCATCACGCCCACGCGGGAGCTTCAGGTGCGCGGCAGTGTTCTGAACGCGACGGTGGCGGACAAGACGAGCCCGATTGCGTACGGCTACGGCGAAAAGCTGGCGATCTACTTCAACCAGGCGCCGGTGTTCCAGGTGAGCACGACCGGGGGATACGGGTGGCGCTTCGCGGACGAGGCGAAACCGTCGCGCGTCTCAGGCCGGGGCGCGCCGTCCGATCCGGACGTGGTTCAGGGACGCCCGCTTACGACGCCGGAAGTGAAGCCGGAGCGGAAGGCGTGGGAGGAGCCGGAGATCCCGCAGGAGTACCTGGACGACATCAGGCACCTGCTGCCCCGACCCGAGGAGCGGCCAAAGGTGGTGGTGCGCTTCGCCGAGGAGAAGGACCTGCTGGTTTCGGGCATGCTGGCCGGAGCGAGCGAACTCGCCGGACGACCGGCCGTCGTGGATGTGCCCGTTGGGAAGGGTCACTTCATCCTGTTCGCGAACAACCCGATGTGGCGCCAACAGACCCAGGGCAGCTTCTTCCTGGTCTTTAATGCCCTGATGAACTTCGACAACCTGTAGCCGAGGCCGCCTTCGTGGCACCGGGGCCGGGCACTCCTGTCCGGCCTCCGGCGACCCGCTTCACGCCGAAGTGGTCATCGCGCGACGGCGAGATCGCCGGCGCAGGCGGGTGCGAGTTCCAGAATCAGGCGGCGGCGCCGGGCAGCGCGGTCCGTAGGGTCACACACTTCAAAGCTGAATCCAGTGGGGCGGCACCCTGCGAGCAACGTGGTCGTTTCGGCGAGGTGATCGAGCAGCCGCGCCTGAATGTTGTCCGTCTCCCCTATATAGATCCACTCCCGCGCGTTCGAAAGACCGTAGACTCCGGAGGATGCCGGCGCGCTTCGCTGGATCGGCCGGGTCTTGAAAGTTTGCACCAGGCAGTTCTGAAATGGCAATCTTTGTCCCTCCTAATTGTGACCTTCCGTCGGTTCATCAGACCCGGGAGGTCTGTGCGAGAGATGGCGAGAGTTACAGAGGCTCCTGGCTAAGAAAGTAGGCCCAGGTAGTCTGACTTAGTTCAGGCAGCCCAAAGAGAGAGTGAATAGACCCAACTCAATCTAATAATACGACTAAATCTTAACTTTGTACAGTAAAGTAGCCTTGGGGCATATGAGGGCTTGCGCCGGAATGCAGTGCACACCGCAGACGATCAGCCCGCCGTGGTCTTCTGCTTTTCCTTCTTGCGGGCGTACATCTGGCGGTCGGCTTCGGCCAGTCCCTCACGGACTGTGACGTTGTCATCCGCGCGAGCTATGCCCCAACTGAAGCGGATCGCCATCCTGCCGTACTTCCGGATCTGGAAGTTCGACAGGCGCTCTTCCACGGTAAGCATGCGGGCTTCGGCCACTCCGGGATCGAGGCTGCGAAAGAAGATCACGAACTCGTCGCCACCCCAACGAAAGGCCATGTCGCGCTCACGGATGGAACCGCGGACCAACTTCCCTACCCCGCGCAGGATCTCGTCACCTACCAGGTGGCCGTAGCGGTCATTCAACTGCTTGAAATCGTCCATGTCGCAGACGACGATCAGGCCGGTAAACTCGCGCTCCTGCTCGAGCCAGCGCTCGAGCGCGGAACGGTTCAGCAGGCCCGTGAGGGGGTCGGCATCAAGGAACTGGCGCGTTTCGGCACGCAGGCGCTCGAGTTCATCGCGGAGAGCGTGGAGTTGCTCCCGCTGGGACTCGAGGCGCACGGCGACGAACACGAGTGCCACCGCGAAGGCGATCTGGACGGGGATATAAAGAAGTGGCAAGCGGGCGAACCACTGGGCGGTAAACACGATTCCTGCGGCGGCCCACACGAAAACCCACAACACGACGGTGCGCTTCTCGAGCGAACGCCGGAGGGAGAGAAGGACGCCGGCAAACACCAGCGTCAGCACCAGCTCAACAGCCAGCGGCAAAACCCAAGAGGGCATGTTTCCCTAACCCGGTCTCCCTTTGACCCGGTCGCGCTTTAGTCCCGCGAAACCGTGTGGCGCCGGATCGAAACCGCGCGACCGGTAGCCTCATCGGCTTCCAGGATCACTGCATGCAATTCTACTTTACCCTTGGCGGCCTCCATACGGACAGGCAAACCGGTAAGAAATCGACGCAGGATAATGTCCTTGTCCACTCCAATCACGGAGTCGTAGGGGCCGGTCATGCCGCAATCGGTCTGGTATGCCGTGCCGTTCGGCAGGACGCGAGTGTCCGCCGTGGGGACATGCGTGTGCGTGCCGACGACGGCGGTAACACGGCCGTCGAGGTACCAGCCGAGGGCCATTTTCTCGCTCGTGATCTCGGCGTGAAAGTCAACGAAGCGGATCTTGACGGCGGGGTCGAGGTCGGCAAGGATCTGGTCGGCTTTGCGGAAAGGGTCGTCGATCGCCAGCATGTGCGTGCGGCCCTGGAGGTTGATCACCGCAACGTCCGCGCCATTGCGCCCCCGGCCGACGTGAATGCCCAGGCCGGGAAGGTTGCCCGGGTAATTCGCCGGACGAAGCAGGCGCGGCTGGCGGTCGAGATAGTCAAAGACCTCGCGCTTGTCCCAGATGTGGTTGCCGGTGGTGAGTACATCGATCCCCATATCGAAGAGTTCTTCGGCGATCGCGGGAGTGACGCCGAAGCCGCCGGCGGCGTTTTCAGCGTTCGCGATTACGAGGTCAATTCTCTCGGCAGAGATGATGCCGGAGAGCGTTTCCGCAACAATGCGGCGGCCCGGGGACGCGAATATGTCCCCGATGAAGAGTAGTCTCATTCAGGTGGTGTCCGGTCGGGAGGAGGAAAAGGAGCGCAAGCGCTGAGCATCAGCCGGGCCCAGTCATTGACCCCTGTTCTCAACAAGGGGGGATCCGCCGTGCGCCTTCAGGCTTCTCATGACCCGTTACCGGGCCCAAGCATGCTCACCGGCGCAACTGCGAGCAAGATCCCATGACATTGATATCGGATCAATTTAATGGGAGAACCGAACCAATTGCCTGGCGAATACGCTCCAAACTAATGATAACACGGCAGTGGCGTTTTTCAACGCATTTTCGTACGCCCGCCTCGCGTGGGCTGAAGAACACGCTCCTGGCGTTTCTACAGTATGAGCACATCGGAAACGATCGGTTTGTATCAGGGTATGAGTTTACTCGTGCCGAACGTTTGGGTAAAAAAGGGTGGGCTTCAGCCCCTAGGTGGGCAATGCCGCCGCCTACATGCCGCCCGCGGGGCGGTCGGCCAGCGTCAGGTGAGACACTCGGCGATGTCTTTGACTTGTACGTCGCCTTCGCGGATTACCTTCCACATCGGCTCCGTGATGTCTACCGTAGTGGCGCCTGAACCCGCGGCTGCGCCGGCGTCCAGGACCAGGCTGACGCGGCCGTCCATCATCCCGAACACGTCGATTCCAGTCCGGCAGGTCGGCTGGCCCGAGATGTTCGCGCTGGTCGCAATAAGAGGGTGGCCAAGCCGTTCCAGAAGGCCGTTCACGACAGCGGACCTGGACTGGCGCAGAGCGAGACGCCCGGTGTTCCCCGTCACTTTCAGCGGCACCTTGGCGGCGGCCGGCACGATGACGGTGAGCGGGCCGGGCCAGAAGTGGCGCGCGAGAACGTAGAAGCGGCGTGGAATTTCTTTGGCCAGATCCTCCGCGGCCATCAGGTCCGGGATGAGCAGCGGGAGAGACCGGTGCTCCTCGCGGCCCTTGGCCGCAAAGACGCGGCCGACGGCGTTCAGATTGAAGGGATCGGCGACCAGACTGTACAATGCGTCAGTCGGAACGGCGATCACATGGCCACGCCGGATCTCCGCCGCGGCGCGGTCGAGCGCCTCGCCGGCGGGTTGGTCGGAGTCAATTTCGAGAAGATCGGTGGCCATATCAGTGAAGTTTGCCGTCAGTCCAGTCCCAAAGCCGAAGCCACTTCGATGGCCATGGCGTAGCGCCCGAACGGCGCACTGAGCTGCACGCCGCGCACCAGCGTCCGCACACGCCTGACCATCTCCTGTGCGATTGTCACACCTTCCGCTCGTGCGCGCTCGGCGCAATCCGCCCGCCGCATGCGTTCCAGATACTCGTCCGGCACGGGGACGCGCAACTCGTTCACCATGAACTCCGCGTTGCGGAAACTGGTGAGCGGCCAGATGCCCGCGATCACGGGGATTTTGACGTGCTCGATCCGGCGGAGAAACCGTTCCAAGAGGTCCAGATCGAACACGGGCTGCGTGACCACGAACTCGGCGCCTGCCTGCACTTTCCATTCGAAGCGGCGAATCTCCTCGTCCATGTTGAGCGCTCCGGGATTTGCGCCCACGCCGATGACGAGCGAGGTCTGGGAGCCCATGGGGTTGCCGCCGAGGTCCAGGCCGCGATTCAGGTTGCTGACGATGTTGACGAGGCCGATCGCGTCCACGTCGAACACGGCGGTCGCTGCAGGGTAGGCGCCCATGCGCGGCGGATCGCCCGTGATGCAGATCAGGTTGCGGATTCCCACCGCGTGCGCGCCGAGCAGTTCGGACTGAATGCCCAGAATGTTGCGGTCACGGCAGCAGAAGTGGAGAACGGATTCGATGCCCGCGTCGCGTTCGAGGATCTGGCAGGTAACCTGTGCGCTCATCCGAGCGCTGGCGCGGGGGCCGTCAGGCACGTTAATCGCGTCGATACCAGCTTCCTTGCACAGCTTCGCGCCCGCGACTTCCCGGGATGCGTCCACGCCACGCGGCGGCAGAATCTCGACGAAGGAGACGAACTTGCCGGCCGCGATTTTTTCCCCGAGCGAGGACTTCGCCGCGAGATTCACCGGCTCGAGTGCTTGCGGCTTGGCAGCGGCTTCCTGCACCATCGCCGGCAGGCTCGTGATCGCAGGCTGCAGCGACCGGGCTTCAGAGCGGATCAGCCGGATGTGCTCAGGAGTGGTGCCGCAGCAGCCGCCCACGATCTTCGCGCCGGCCCAGATGAAACGGCGCGCGTACTGGGACATGTACTCGGGTGAGCCGAGATAGATGTTGCGTCCTTCGATGTTCGTGGGATGCCCGGCGTTCGGCATGGCGCTGAGCGGCTTCGTGGTGAATCGTGCCATGGTCTCGGCGGTTTCGAGCATCACCTTCGGTCCGGCCGAGCAGTTCAGGCCGATCACGTCCACCGGCCACGTTTCGATCTGCCGCGTAAACGTCTCCGTATCCGTGCCGTCGGGCATGTTGCCGAAATCGTCGATGGTGACTTGGGCGACGATGACCATCTCCGGACCCGCGGCTTCACGGGCGGCGGCGACCGCCTCCCGCAGTTCCTGGAGGTTCGCGAAGGTTTCGAGGATCAGCAGGTCCACGCCTGCGTCGAGGAGGGCGTCGATCTGTTCCCGGAATGCCTCGCGCGCTTCGGCGAACGACGTGGGGCCGAGCGGCTCGATGCGCACGCCGAGCGGCCCGATGGAACCGGCGACGAACGCCTGGTCGCGGGCGGCTTCGCGGGCTAATCGAACGCCGGCGCGGTTGATTTCGCCTAACTGTTCGGCAAAGCCAAATCCAGCCAGATGCGGCCGGCTGGCGCCGAACGTGTTCGTCTCGAGGATTTCGGCGCCGGCGCGGACGTACTCCTCATGCACTTCGCGAACGAGCGAGGGTGCGGAGACGTTCAACTCGTCGTAGCAGCGGTTGATGAAGACGCCCTTGGCATACAGCATGGTCCCCATCGCGCCGTCAGCGACGAGCACACGGCCGGCAAGCTGTTCACGAAACTCGGCGGCGCGGGATATGACGGTTGGAGAACTTGCCATCACGTTAACGTTGACAACGGGCACAGAAGTAGGTGGAGCGGCCGGCCTGTTCGATGCGGCGGATCTTCGCTGCGCAACGGAGGCAGGGCTCTCCCTCCCGCCCGTAGACAGCACGGCGAAACCCTGCTGCTTCCTTATACTTACCGGGACGGTTGTAAGCGATCTTAGCAGATTTGACCGCACCTCGCAGAACGGTCCTGATAGCGGCGTGGAGGCTCTCTGCCTTCTCGCGGGATACCTTGGCGATCGGTTTGCGGGGATCGATGCCGGCATGAAAGAGGGCCTCGGCGGCGTAGATGTTGCCGAGTCCCGCGACGTGCTTCTGACTCATGAGAAAGAGCTTCGCCGGTAGCTTCGAGCGCTTCGCGGCGGCCAGGAACGGCTCGGGCTTGAAGTCGCGTGAGAGCGGCTCCGGGCCGAGCGCCTCGAGTGCCTTGGCGGTTTCAGTTTCCGTAAGTACGTTGACGCGGCCGAGGACGCGCGTGTCGTCGAAGACGAGCTGCCGGGCTCCAGAGAGGTGGAACAGGACGCGCGTGAACTTGCCCGCTTCGCCGGTGTGCAATTCCCCGGTGAGGCGCAGGTGAATGCGGACGGTCAGGCCGCGATCGACTGCGATCAGGATGTTCTTGCCGCGGCGCGTGACGTCCGTGATGCGGCGACCTGTGACGAGCCGCGCAATTTCCGCCGGCGTCTGCGGCTTTACGGATCCCACACGAAGGACTTCGACCAGCGTGATCTTGCGTCCGGTTACGTCCGGCTTCACGCGAGAGACGAGCGCTTCCACCTCCGGCAGTTCCGGCATCAGTAGATGCTCAGGTCCACCGGTGCGCCGCTTGCGACCCCGAGCGCTTTAGCGGCCGAGCTCTGGTTCATGACCACCTCCAGATAGCCGGAGCTGCCGGTGACCAGGAACAGTTCGCCGGGGCGCCGGTCGCCGAAGGTGCGTACGAGTTCGGTGATCTCCCGCCCGCCGGCCTGCATCACGAAGGGACGCGTCTGGACGACGGGAAATTCGGAGATGTGAAAATTCGTGATGAGGTTGCCGAAACGATCGATTTTGAGAATCGCGCCGTTCCAGATGCGCTTGCCGGTGCGGACCGGCTTCTCAAAACCGAGCGTCAGGTAGTCGTTACAGGCGTTTCCGAACCGTCCGGGCGCGCGGCTCTTGGCCAGGTGCGCCGCGACGGGCGCGAAAACATCGCGGCCATGAAAAGTGTCGCTGACGGGCTTCAAAAAGACTTTGTCACTGGTGATGGTGCGGACTTTATGCTTCTCGCGCGAGTAAATCATGGACAGCACGCCGTTATCGGGCGCGACGAAGAACTGCCCGGCGGCTTCGGCGATGATGGGCCTGCGTGAGGTGCCTACGCCGGGATCGACGACGACGAGGTGTACCGTCCTTTTCGGGAAATGGCAGTATGCCTGGGACAGAACGAACGCGGCTTCAGCCACATTGAAGGGGCTGACGTCATGGCTGATGTCCACCAGTTGAGCATCCGGGTGGACGCTTAGGATGACGCCTTTCATGGTTCCGACGTAATGGTCCGAGACTCCGAAGTCGGTTGTGAGAGTGATGATCGAGCGTGGCATATGCGGCTAGAATGAAAGGGAACGGGCCCCATCTGCTGTGAACCGCTACTACTTTGACCACAACGCGACAACACCTGTCTCCGAGGAAGTGCTCGGAGCGCTCCTGCCGGTGTTGCGCGAAGATTTCGGCAACGCTTCCAGTATCCACGATTACGGCCGTAAGGCGAAGAGTCACGTCGAAGAGGCGCGACGGCGCGTTGCAGCGCTGATCGGGGCTCCCGCGAATGACGTGGTGTTCACGAGCGGCGGGACGGAATCGGATAACCTCGCGGTTTTCGGCACCGTGCGGAATGACCCGCGCCCAACGAAGCACGTCATCACGACTGCGATCGAGCATCCGGCGGTGCTCGCCGCGTGCGCGCAACTGGAGCGGGAAGGCATCGAGGTCACGACGGTCGGGGTGACGCCCGAAGGCGCCGTCGATCCCGATGACGTACGGCGTGCGCTGCGTCCGGAGACCGTGCTCGTCTCCGTCATGCACGCGAATAACGAACTCGGATCGGTGCAGCCGGTTGCGGAGATCGCGCGCATTGCGCATGAGGCCGGCGCGCTGATGCACTCGGATGGCGTGCAGGCGCTCGGTAAGATTCCCGTGGATGTGGGGGCTCTGGGCGTGGATCTCTATTCACTCACCGGGCATAAGGTGTATGCGCCGAAGGGCTGCGGCGCGCTGTACATCCGCAAGGGCGTTCCGCTCGGCCCGGTGCAGTTCGGGGGACATCACGAGAATGGGTTTCGGCCGGGGACGGTGAACGTACCCGGAGCGGTGGCACTCGGCGCGGCGTGCGCGTGGCTCCAGGACAACATGGCCTCGGAGAACGCGCGCGTGGCGGCATTGCGGGATCACCTGGAGGCAGCGCTGCTCGATCGCATTCCGGATTCCGGCGTGAACTCGGCGCGCGCCCCGAGGACGCCGAACACGGCGAACGTGTGGTTCGACGGCATCTCCTCCGAGGCGCTGCTAATCGCGCTCGACTTGCGTGGTTTCGCGGTCTCGGCAGGTGCGGCCTGCTCGAGCGGCGCCACGGAGCCTTCACACGTACTGGTTGCGCTCGGGCTGCCGGCTGAGAGGGCGCGTTCGTGCATGCGCTTCTCGCTCGGCCGACTCAACGATGAAGCCCAGGTCTCCGCATTGATCGACGCGATCGACTCCTGCGTAGACCGGCTGCGCCGCATGTCTCCGAGGTACTCCCATGCCTGACGCGTTCATCGCCGTAGCGATGAGCGGCGGCGTGGACTCCTCGGTCGTGGCGGCGTTGCTGGCGCACCAGGGGACACGCGTGGTCGGGCTGACCATGCAGCTGTGGAACCAGCGGCGCATGCCGGAGCTTTATCCCGAAGGCGGGCCGGTGGGTCGCTGCTGCTCGCTCGATGACGTGTACGACGCGCGACGGGTGGCGGAGCATCTGGGCATCCCTCACTACGTGGTGAACTTCGAGGACCGCTTCGAGCGGGATGTGGTGAAACCGTTTGTCGAGGATTACCTCGCGGGGCGCACGCCGATTCCGTGTACTCTCTGCAACAACTTCGTGAAGTTCGATCAACTGCTGGAGATGGCGGCCTCGGTCGGGGCGGAACGCATTGCGACCGGACACTATGCGCGCATCGAACGCGACGAGGAATCGGGCCGATGGCTGCTGCGCAGGGCGGCCGATCCGGCGCGCGACCAGACCTATTTTCTTTTCGGCCTGACGCAGGCGCAACTCGCCGCGACGCTCTTTCCGCTGGGCGGGTATGTGAAGCCGCGGATACGCGAGATGGCGCGCGAGTGGGGCCTGCCGGTTGCAGAGAAAGGCGACAGCCAGGAGATCTGCTTTGTTCCCAACGGCGACTATGCCGCATTCATCGAAGCATACACGGGGCCGTCGAAGGCACACGGCGAGATTGTGGACACTGGCGGGCGCGTGCTCGGCGGCCATCAGGGTATTCATCACTATACAGTGGGGCAGCGGCGCGGGCTCAACATTGCGGTGGGCGAGCCGCTCTACGTGATCGCGACGGACTCCGCATCGCAGCGGGTCACCGTCGGCCGTAATGAGGATCTCCTCCGAAGTTCGTTGCGCGTCCGGGACGCCAACTGGATTGCGTGGGAAACGCCGCCCGCTGAGTTTCGCGCCGAGGTGAAGATCCGCAACAAGCACGCCGCCGCGCCCGCCAACGTCCGCAACGGCTGCGAGGCGGTGTTCGACGTGCCGCAGCGGGCCGTGACTCCGGGGCAGGCTGCCGTGTTCTACCGGGGCGACCTCGTGCTCGGGGGCGGCTGGATCGCGTAAAGCGTGCGCTGCGTGCCGATCGGTATATCCTAAGTCTCTTGAAGACCCGCTCACCGCTGCGCAACAGGATCGAATACGCCGCCGCCCTGACTGTGCTCAAATCGCTCGAGTACGCGCCGCGGCCTGTGGCGGAGCGCCTGGCGCGCTTCTATGCGGGGTTGCTCGATCGTGCGATCCCCCGTCTGCGGCGCGTGGCGCTGCGAAACCTCTCCTTCGCCCTTCCGGATGCGGACGCCCCGGCGATTGTCGATGGCATCTTTCAGTCGATCGCAAGGCTGCTGGTGGCATTCGCGAAGTTCCCCTCCATCACGAAGGCAAACGTAGGCGATTGGATCCGGTACGAAGGGTTTGAGCACTTCGAGCGTGGGCTGGCGCGCGGGCGAGGCGTGCTGTTCGCAACGGCGCACCTTGGTAATTGGGAGTTCAGCGCATTCGCGCACGCGATTCTCTCCGCCCCGATGCACGTGATCGTGCGGCCGCTGGATAACCCGCTGATCGACAGACTGGTCACCGAACGCCGCAGGCTATCCGGCAACAGCATCATCGAAAAACGGGATTTCGCCCGCGCGCTGCTCAAGGCCCTCGCGGCGAATCAGGCAGTGGGCATCCTGATCGATCAGAACGCCGCCACGGAGCACGGCACGTTCGTCGATTTCTTCGGCGTTCCCGCATGCGCCGGAACCGGCTTCGCAAAGATCGCGGCGCGGAGCGGCGCGGCCGTGATTCCCGGCTTCGCGCTGTGGAGCGAACAGGAGAGGCGTTACGTGCTGCGGTTTTACCCCGAGGTCGAAATGACCGGCGATGCCGAAGAGGACACTCGACGCCTGCAGGCGCAACTCGAATCGGTGATCCGCGAGTATCCCGATCAGTGGCTTTGGATCCACCGGCGTTGGAAGACCCGGCCGGCGGGGGATGCGCCCATCTACTAGGGCCGAATGCATGCCGCTGCCGGGCAGTGCAAAAAGCGGATCATTTGCAACCCGCTCATTGCATTCGCGGCTCGGACCGCTCCCCGGTTATCGCGGCTCCAGTGCCTTGGCCGACGCAAGGTAGAGCGGATTCAGCACCAGCTTGAACGTTCCGAAGGGCTGGCCGCGGAACTGCGGGCGAAAACCGTAGAGGATGACCTTGCCCTTGCCGTGGCGAGCCTCTACAAGGATGCTCTTGCCGAGCACTGCGCGTTCGCCCGACACCCAACCGCTCGCGAGCAGGTTCTCCTTGGCGTACTTGACGACGGTCGTGGTCTTCCGGTCGCCTTTGTTGAACTCAGGGAGCAGCGTCACGTCGAAGCCGGAGGCGCCATCGGAAAGCGCGACCGCCTCCGCCGGCATCCCGAATGCGACCGGGCTGGTGTTATCTACGGATACGCGCAGCAGTGAGCCGGGCGAATAGAAGCCGCTCTCACCCGCGCGCGGCACGCTTCGCACTGGCAGGGGAAAGTTCTGAACGGGCAGGTCCGTTGCGTCGCCAAAGGTCATCAGGGTGCCGCCTTCTGCTACGAACCGTTCCAGCCGCGCCAGCCCTTCGAGACCGATACCGCCGGTGTACTCGGGCCGCTGGAGGAACTTGATCTCGTTCTCGCGGCCGGAGGCCGATTCACCGTACCGTACACCGTGCAGGATCGACGCGACGGATTGCGACGCCAGGATGATCGCATCGAAGCGCTGGCGCAGGTCGGGCAGGCGCATGTCCTCGTTGCGGACCACCGTGTACGGCACTTTGAACGCATCGAGCAGCCACTGCGTCCAGCCCGAATCCATGTTGCCGCCCCACGGCTCATAGACCGCGACGCGCGGCTTCCGAATCTCCCACGCTGCCTTGCCGAACGCCACCGAGGTCTCAGTGAGGATCGCGCCGTCGGCAGCCCACCGGACCTTCTTCCCTTTCTCGAGCAACGCCGCCATGGCGAGGAACGACGAGTTGTCGCGATGGTCGAGCACGGGTTCCAACGGCTTTACCTCGCCGACCACTTCCAGTTCAGCCGAGACTGGGTCGTCGATGCGCTCCACGCGCACACCCATCTGCATCGGCAGCGTCCAGCCGGTGATGTCGTAAGGCCGCTTGGTCGGGCCGGTCTGGCCCCGGAGTTCCGGGTATCTCTGCGGCTCCATCAGATCGACAAGGTATCCGCGGAACGGTTGCGAAGCCAGCAGAACGTACGAATCCGCTGCGTGATTGCCAAAGGCCTGACGCGCCCGCCTCACTTCAATTCCAGCCATCTGAAGCCGCCGGACCATTTCCACCGCGCTCCACCGGTCGGGCTGATTGAGCGGAACCACGTATGCGTACGGCTTGCCCTTCGCTCCCGCTTCCATCTGCCCCCGGGCCATCTGCCAAGCCTTGTAGAGATATTGCGCTGGTCGGGTGGCCGCCGCGTCGAGGATCGCGAAATCAGCGGTCAGCATGTACTCCACCGCGTCGCGCAGCGCCCAGCGCCCGCCGAGCCACGGGCGCGAGTAGAAAACACTCGGCTCGCGCGCCAGCACGCCGTTGGGGAAGCGCTCGGGCAACTCGGACGGTTTGTATTCCCGCGGCGTCGCGTAGTAATAGCCCGCCGTTTCAGTCAGGATGCCGTGCATGTTGTGGAAAGCGGGCACGGAGCGCAGGCCGCCGTTCCACCAGGCGTCGAACGAAGTGTAAGAGATGGCCCCCGGTTTGTTCTCGCGCGCGAACCGCTCCCGCATGGCCGCGCCGATCTCGCCGATGCCCTCCATCACGGCTGCCGGGATGTTCGGGTTCAGAGGCTCGGCGTAGGGCGGGATGAAAATGCGCGCGGGAAAGGGCGCGGTCTGGTGCTGGTTGTAGACGATCTCGGGGAACCACTCGCGGAACAGCATCCGTGTGACGTGCCGCGTCTCAGGCAGGTTCATCATGAACCAGTCGCGGTTATTATCGTGCCCGGCGTATTTCGCGTAGAGCCACGGCAGACCTGCGGTTTCGTGTGGCGTGCCGACGTTCCTGCGGTACCATTCCGCGACCATGTCCAGCCCGTCCGGGTTGATCACCGGCACTTGCACCAGGATGACGTTCTTGCGGACGCGCTGCGCCTCCTCAGTTTCCTCGGTCACGAGCCGCCACGCGAGCAGCGGCGCGTGCTGCGCGGGCGCCACTTCCGTCGCGTGCAGGCCGGAATCGATCCACACGATTGCCTTGCCCTCGTTCGCCAACTGGCGTGCTTCTTCGGGCGAGGCCTCTCCCAGCGCCAGCCGCCGGTTGATTGCCTTGTACTTGTCAAGCTCCCGCAAGTTCGCCGCATCGGAGATGATGGCCGCGAACATGGGCTTCCCGTTTGAAGTCCTCCCGAACTCCACCAGCCGCACACGGTCCGTCGCTTGCTCGAGCTTCTGGAACCACCCTGCGATCTGCTTGTAGTCGGCCAGCTTGTAATCGTCGCCGGGCATGAACCCGAAGTGTTCCTTCGGATTCGGGACCGGGGCGGCTGCGGCAAGTGCCGCCGCGAACAATATCCCAAAACGAACCAGTGTGCGAGGCATGGGATTCTTAGGAGAATACCTATTATGCCCGTGATGGACACGCGTTTCAGAATCGGCCTGATCCAGATGGCCTGTTCGGTTGACCCGAACGAGAACCTCGCGAAACTCATGTGGAAGATCCGCGAGGCGGCCAAGGGAGGCGCCCAGGTCGTCTGCACCCAGGAATTGTTCAGAACGCAGTATTTCTGCCGAGAAGAGAACGCCGATCTCTTCGCACTGGCCGAACCGATTCCCGGACCTACAACCGACACGCTGTCGCACCTGGCGCAGGAACTCGGCATCGTGATTAACGCATCGCTGTTCGAGCGTCGCGCTCCGGGGCTTTACCACAACACCGCCGTCCTCCTCGGGCCGGACGGCGGCCAGATCGGGATGTACCGCAAGATGCACATCCCGGACGATCCCCTGTATTACGAGAAGTTCTACTTCACGCCCGGCGATCTCGGCTTCCGTTCATACCAGACGCCCTTCGGCCACGTGGGCACGCTGGTCTGCTGGGATCAGTGGTACCCCGAAGCCGCCCGCGTCACCAGCCTCCAGGGCGCGTCAGTGCTCTGCTACCCCACCGCCATTGGCTGGCACCCTTCGGAGAAGGAACAGTACGGAGCGGCGCAGCTTGACGCGTGGCGCACCATGCAGCGCGCGCACGCCATTGCGAACGGCGTATACGTTGCCGTGGTGAACCGCTGCGGTTATGAAGGGCCTCCGGACACGGGCATCGAGTTCTGGGGCAATTCTTTCATCGCCGATCCGTTCGGGCAGGTCATCGCGCAGGCGTCCGCCGACAAGGAAGAGATCCTCATCGCCGAGTGCGATACGCGCCGCATCGACGAGGTCCGCAGAAACTGGCCGTTTTTCCGCGACCGCCGCATAGACGCCTACACTCCGTTGATGGCCCGGTGGCTCGCATGACGAACGAGACGCCCCGCTCCCTCGGGTTCCGCATCCCCGCTGAATGGGAGCCGCACGAGGCCACCTGGCTTGCCTGGCCGCACAACCGCTCTGACTGGCCGGGGAAGTTCACGCCCGTGCCTTGGGTCTACTGCGACATCGTCGCGAAGCTCGCGCGAGTCGAGCGCGTACGCATCTTGATTCAGGATGAGGCCGCGGAGGCCAAGGCACGAATGCAGTTGAAGAAGTCCGGCGCGAATCTCGCCGCCGTCGAGTTCTTCCACTGCCCCACCAACCGTAGCTGGACCCGCGATTACTGCCCGCTCTTCGTGAAGATCGCATCGGGCGAAATCGCCATCACCAAGTGGCGCTTTAACGGGTGGGCGAAGTACTCGGATTGCGAGCTTGATGACGCCGTGGTGGACTGCATTGCGCCGCATCTGAACATGCGGATGTGGCGGCCTGATCTCGTGCTCGAAGGCGGCGCCATTGATGTGAACGGAGCCGGCGTCCTGATGACCACCGAGGAATGCCTGCTGTGCAGCAGCGTGCAGGACCGCAACCCGGGTCTGTCGCGAGAGGGCCTAGAGCAGGCGCTGTCCGATTACCTGGGCATCGAACGGGTGCTGTGGCTGAAGCGCGGCATTGCGGGCGACGATACGCACGGGCACATCGACGACCTTGCGCGGTTTGTGAGCCCCAGCACGATCGTTCTGGTTTCCGAAGATGATCCGGCCGAGGAGAATTACGAGCCACTGCGGGAAAACCTGGAACTTCTGCGTTCCCGGAAAGACTTCGAGATTCGCACCCTGCCCATGCCCCGGCCTGTCATCTTCGACGGGCAGCGCTTGCCGGCAAGCTACGCGAATTTCTACATCGCGAACCGGACGGTGCTGGCGCCCACGTTCAACGACCCGGCGGATCGGGTCGCGCTCAATACGCTAGCCGAACTCTTCCCGGATCGCGAGGTCATCGGCATTCATGCTCTCGACTTGGTTCTGGGACTCGGAACGCTGCACTGCGGCACCATGCAGCAGCCGGCGTAACGGCACAAGTTGGCGAGTGGCGCGCTGCTTCGCATCCTGCGCGCCACCCGCGCCATACTGCTACTGCTGCAACGCGCCGCCCCGCTCCACCGGACGCCCGCGAACGGATGACCTTCCCTCCTCGAGCAGGGTCTTCAGCCGCGCCAGGTCTTCGTCCATCTCAGTCTTAGGATCGGCCCTGAAGAGTGACGCGATTGCGTGGCCCACGTGCCCGGCCGGCGGGTGATAGGAGACGCGCAACGTAACGCGCGTCGTTCCGTCCGGCGCATCCTCAAAGCGCACAACGCCGGCGTTCTCGATCGTCGAGCCCGGAACGCTCTTCCAGGCAAGAACACGGTTTTCCACCATCTCTGTCGTCTCAGCATCCCAACTTACCGGCACTCCCGCGGGCCCGTTCGCCACCCAGTGCGAACGGTCCTTCGTACCCTGGAGCGTCACCTCGCGGATGTGCCGCATGAACTTCGGGAAATTCTCGTAATTGGACCAGAACCGGTACACGTCTTCACGCGGCGCGGCGATGTGGATCGTTTTCTGGATATCGACCATGTGGCGGCCATCGCGCAAGCCCGCCACATGCGCCACCTCGCGGTTCGAAACGGCGCGCGTGAGCATCGCGGCGCCCGCTACGCCCGCCGCGAGCGACGGCACGCTCCTCGACCGCAGGAACCACGTCACCATCCCTGCCCCGGCGGCGCCCGCCACCGCGCGCATCGCTGGAGTCCAACCCTCGCCCGTCCGCATCCGCCGGCCCTCTTGCAGGGAGGGGACGCCTTCCGCTGTCTGGTGGCGGATCAGGCGGTCGTCAACGCCGGTCACGCCGCTCACCGCCCGTACGGCCGCAATCACCGCGTTGTGTTCATGCTCGAGTACCGCACCGTTGAGTTGAACGTGCCCGTCCGTCACAGTCACGTTAATCGCGCCGGGGTGGTTGACCGCGCGGCCCAATCGGGAACGCACCCGGCTTTCGATGACCTGATCGCCGCTGTTCCCCTGACCGCGCCCGATCACGTGCCGGCCTTTGGCTGCGATTCCCTGCGCACGGTTCGAGACGTCCCTCCACGCTTTCCCGGCGGTCTCGCTCGACTGGCTCCACGCGCTGGTGCTCTTATCCCTGACGAAAGCGCGGCGGCGCCTGCCGCGATCGGGATCCAAAAAGTACATAAAGCCCGCGCCGAGCCCAGCGGCACTGGCCCATCTCATAGCTGCGTTCATGAGGACTCCCCTCCTGAACAGATTCTAACGTGCAGGAGGGAGGTCGTATGTCGCTGATTTTCGGAACGCCTCGAAGCAGACCTTGTTCTCCGAGCCGTAGCAGAGATTGCCGCGGCCCGGCGTCGCCCGTGTCATGCCCATCAGCCCATCGATCAGGTGCGGGCGCACGAGCGGCGCCGTGACAAGGATCCCCACGGGATCCTCCATCTCCAGCACGTCCGCGCGGAACTGCTCGTAGAGGGTAACGGCGAGTTCAACATCCGGGCACTGTTCGCCGTGGAAGTTGACGGCCTGGAGCATCAGCGAATCGTGCAGGGCCTCGCGGGAGAGCGGTTTGCCGATCTGCACGTTAGCGGCGGAAAAGACGATGTCGCGATTGACAAAGTATGGCTTCAGGTCGATCACCGGAGTGCCGTCGAGGAGGTCCAGGCGGTCGAGTTCGATGCGCGTACCTTTCACCCCGAGCACGTGCGCCAGCGTCAGGCCGATGGGGTTCGGCCGCACCGGGGAGCGCACCGCGAAAACGCCGTGTAAGCCGGCCGGTGAGGGATCCGCAACGCCCCGGGGAGTCACCTGAAGCACGTCACGCTCGGCGCGATCCAGCCACGCCAGCACCCAAACGTGCGAGTGCCGCTCGAACTTCAACAGTCCCGAAGCGTACTCCGGCAGCAATTCGATGGCGGCGCGGACACCTAACGGACCAAGAGCTTTCCTGTCCGCAACGCCGCTTGCAACGTGGCCGATGACGCGAAGGTTGAACATGGTCCCCAGTTTCCGTGGCCGGGACTGCCGCTACGTGCCGGAATCCGCGCAACCGTTCATGCCGCTGGCCCGGCCGCCTTCTTGAAGACCTTATCGAGAATCTTGATGGCCTTCGCGATCTCCGCTTCGGTGATGATGTAGGGCGGCAGAAGGCGGATGACGCTGTCGTGCGTGCAGTTGATGAGCGCGCCGGCCGCCATGGCATCGAGCACGATCTGCCGGCCCGGTCGGTCCAGTTCGATCCCGATCATAAGCCCGTAGCCACGCACTTCACGGATCATGTGATGCTTGAGCGTCAGGTTCCGCAGTTCCTGACGGAAATGCTCGCCCAGCCGCTCGATCTCCGGCAGCAGTTCTTCTACGATCGCCATCGCCTCGAGAGCCACTCGGCACGCCAGCGCGCCGCCGCCGAACGTGGTGCCGTGCATGCCGGGACCGATCGACGCCGCCGCGCGCTCGTTCATCAGCACCGCGCCCAGCGGCAGTCCGGCCGCGAGCGGCTTTGCAGTCACCATCACGTCCGGCAGAAGCGGAGGATCGGCAAGCTGATATGCAAACCACCGGCCCGTGCGCCCCAAGCCGCACTGGATCTCATCGAACACCAGGAGCGCATCGTGTTCCTCGGCAAGCTGCTTCGCACGCGCCGTGAAGCCGGGTTCGACCGGACAGACGCCGCCCTCGCCCTGGATCCACTCGAGCACGATGCCCGCGGTGTTCGGCCCCACAGCCGCCTCAAGTGCGGCAACATCGCCGGCCGGCACAAACTTAACACCGGGAACCACAGGCTCGAAGGGAGCGCGGTACTTCGGCTGGCCCGTCAGCGAGAGCGCGCCCATGCTGCGCCCGTGGAAGGAATTCTCGAGCGCGACGATCTCGTACTTCTCGGGCGAAGTGCGGCGGCCGTGCGAGTGAATCATCTTCATCGCGAGTTCCATCGCCTCGGTGCCCGAGTTCGCGAAGAACGCCCGCTGCAAGCCGCTCGCCTCGCACAACCGCTGCGCCAGCGGTCCCTGGAACTCGTGGTAATACAGGTTCGAGGAATGTATGAGCCGCGCCGCCTGGTCGCGGATTACCTTCACGATGCGCGGGTGCGCGTGCCCGAGGGCGTTCACGCCAATGCCGGAGATCAGGTCCAGGTAGCGGTTGCCCTCAGCATCCCAAACGTGACTCCCCTTGCCCTTCGTGAGCACGATGGGCAGGCGGGCATAGTTCTGGAGCAGATAGTTCCGCTCGAGTTCAACGGCGGGAGGCGCCGCGGCGACGGTTTCAGCCATAGTATTTCATTCAACCATAGTGCCCGCGCCACGGCGACGATTAGTTCTGGTACCGGGCGACTGGGTGCGGGAGGAGCGTCGCAAAAAGACGAGGGACGGGCTCGTGAGCTTTGTGTGACGCCCTGCACCAATACCGCGTCTGCGGTTACAGTTCCAGAATCACGGGCAGGATCAGCGGGTGGCGCGAGGTTTCCTTGTTCAGGAAGCGCTTCAGATCCACGCGGATCTTCTCCTTCATGACGCCCCAGTCGCCGCGCTCGTCCTGGTTCGATGTCGCGAGCGTTCGCGCAACCACCTCACTCGCCTGATGCATCAGTTCCGAGCTGTCCTGCTCGGAGATGAAGCCGCGGCTGACGATCTCGGGCATGCCCTCAGCCTTGCCAGTGAGCTTGTCGATCGCGATGATCGGCAGGAGAAAACCCTCCTCCGAAAGATGCCGCCGGTCGCGGATGACCATCTCCTCGATCACGTCGTCGAGCGCGCCCGAATCGATGCACACGCGGCCGACGTTAACCCGGTCGCCCCTGCGCGCGCCGTTGTCGTCGATCTCGAGCGTCTGTCCCGTCTCCAGGATGAACGTCTCCTTCAGTCCCGCGTGCTTCAGGTGCTGCCCGAGTGACGCGTGCTTCGCGAGCTGGCGGTACTCACCGTGGATCGGCATGAAGTACTTCGGCCGGATCAGGTTGAGCATCAGCTTGCACTCTTCGGCGCTCGCGTGCCCGGAAACGTGCAGCGGTGGGTTCATGCTGCCATACAGGATGTCCGCCCCGCGCTTGGCCAGGTGGTTCATCATCCTGAAGATCGCCTTCTCATTGCCCGGGATGATCCGCGAACTGAGCGCTACCGTGTCGCCCCGCTCGATCGTAAGGTTCTTGTGGTTCCCCACCGCCATACGCGAGAGCGCGGACATCGGCTCTCCCTGGCTGCCCGAAACCACCGCCAGCATGCGCTCAGGCGCGAGGTCCATGATGTCCTGCGGACGCACCAGCAGCCCATTCGGGATATCGAGCAGCCCGAGCGAGTGGGAGATCTCCGTGGTGCTCATCATGCTGCGGCCCAGGAAACAGACCTTGCGCCCATTCTCATCCGCCAGGTCGATGATCTGCTGAAGCCGGTGAATGGACGAACTGAAGCACGAGACGATCAGCCGCCTCGGTGAGCGAATCACGATCTCCTCGAGACGCGGGCGCACGGCGCGTTCGCTTTCAGTGAAGCCGGGCCGGTCCGAGTTGGTGGAGTCGGAGAGCAGCAGGAGGACGCCGCGGCGGCCGTAGTCGGCCAGCGTGTGGAGGTCGAAGAGCTTGTTGTCCGTCGGCGTCGGGTCCACTTTGAAATCGCCCGAGTGGATCACCACGCCCATCGGCGTCGTGATCGCCAGGCACATCGCGCTCACGATGGAGTGCGTGACGTGGATGAACTCGATCTTGAACGGACCGAGTTCGAGCTTCTGCCCCGGGGTAACGGCGTTCAGCCGTGCTTCCTTGAGCAGGTTGTGCTCCTCGAGGCGACGCTCGATGAGGGCGAGGGTGAACTTCGTCGAGTAGATGGGAACGTTCAAATTCGAGAGGAGAAATGGGATGCCGCCGATGTGGTCCTCGTGACCATGCGTGATGATCAGCCCGCGGACGTGCTCGCGGTTCTCGAGGAGGTAGGCGAAATCGGGAGTGACGATGTCGATGCCGAGCATCTCGTCGTCGGGGAACATCATCCCTGCGTCCACGACGATGATGTCATCGCCGTAGCGGAGGGCCATCGAGTTCATTCCGAACTCACCCAGGCCCCCGAGCGGGATTACCTGCAATTTGCGATCTGACATGTTTGGAAGAGGTACGGGCAGGCGACAAAACGGAGTTAAGCGCCTCTATTCATTGTGGCACCAACGCGGAGAGGGCGTGGCAGGGATCAATTCAGCCGGATTGTGGTGAGTTGGGGCACACTGCTGGGCGGTGGCGGAGCCGGCGGCTTCAGCAGGTCGGCCAAGGTCATCCGCGCCAGGACCTGGTCCACCACGTCCTGCACGGAGCGCCACAGGTGCCGCACGGAGCACCCTTCCCCGCCCTGCGAACAGGTCCCTTCAAGCGAGTGATGATCGCAAAACTGGGGGTCATACAGCCGCCCCCCGAGAACGGACAGCGCCTCGGATACCCCAATTTGGTCGAGGGGACGAGCCAGCACGTATCCACCAGCCTGTCCGCGCACGCTCCGCACCAGGGAACCCTTACGCAGCACGCGCATCAGCTTGGCGACATATTCCTTAGAGATGCCCTCCGCGCGGCTGATCTCGGCAATCGTCAGGCTCGCGCCTTCCCTGCCGCGGCCGAGTTGCATCAGGCACCGGATGCCGTATTCTTCCTGCGCCGTAATCTTCACATGAGTCCCAACTGCATCAGGATCTCGGGCGACATGCGTTCCCGGCCCCACGGAGGATCGAAGGTGAGTTCCACGGTAGCGTCCGAGACGCCCTTCACGTTGCGCACGACTGCCTGCACCTGCCCCGGCAGGATTTCCGCTACCGGGCAGTTCGGCGCAGTCAGAGTCATGGTGATCGCGACTAGGCCTTCCTGGATGTCCAGGCCGTAGATCAGGCCGAGGTCGTAAATGTTCACCGGAATCTCCGGGTCATAGACGGTCCGGAGCGCGGCGATAACTCGGGTTTTCAAGTCTTCAGGCATTGTTCGTACGTCAGTGTGTGCCAAGGCCAGGCGGGCGCTGCCGCCCGTTATCGTCGCGGCCCGGCTTACTCAGTCGAGACCGGTTTATCCGGCTCGCCCTTCAGAGCCGCCTTGATCGTATGCCACGCCAGCGTGGCGCATTTCACTCGTGTCGGGTAATCGCAGACACCCGAAAACGCTTCCAGCTTGCCGAGCGGTGGCCGTTCCTCCGCGTGCATTTCAAGGCCGGTGACAAGGTCATGGAACGCGCCAAACAGCGCGTCCGCCTCTTCGAGGGTCTTGCCTTTCAGCGCCTCGGTCGCCAGCGATGCCGATGCAGTGGAGATGGCGCATCCGGAACCCTGAAAGCTGATATCAGCGATCTTGCCGCCGTCCATCTTGACGTAGAAGGTCACGCGGTCGCCGCAAAGCGGGTTGTATCCCTCCACCCTGCTTGCGTGCTCGATCAGCCGGAAGTTCCGCGGCTTCCTGCTGTGATCGACGATCACCTGCTGGTACAAGTCCTGCAATTCGGAGCTCACTGAAAGATCTCCCTGGCCTTCTGAAGGCCCTTTACCAAGCTGTCGATCTCTCCCTTCGTATTGTAAAACGCGAGCGAGGCGCGGCTGGTCGCCGGAACGCCGTAGCGTTCCATTACCGGCTGCGCGCAATGGTGCCCGGCGCGAATGGCGATGCCGTCATAATCCAGGATCGTCGCCAGATCGTGCGGATGCACGCCCTCCAGGATGAAAGACAGAACTGCGGCCTTGTCCCTTGCCGTCCCAATGAGGCGCAAGCCTTCAACCCGCCCCAGCGCTTCGGTCCCGTAGACCAGCAGCTCATGCTCGTACGCCCGAATCGCCTCCAGACCCACCGCGTTCACGTAATCGACCGCCGCGCCCAGCCCGGTTGCGCCGGCGATGTGCGGCGTCCCGGCTTCGAACTTGTACGGCAGTTCGTTCCAGGTGCTCCCTTCGAAGGTCACGGTCCGGATCATATCACCGCCGCCCTGCCACGGCGGCATCGCGTCGAGAAGCGACGTCTTCCCATACAGCACGCCGATCCCAGTCGGGCCGAATAGCTTGTGCCCCGAGAGAGCGTAGAAATCGCAATCGAGCGACTGAACGTCAATTGCCATGTGCGGCGCGGCCTGGGCGCCGTCCACGAGCACCGGAGTGCCACGCCGGTGCGCCATCGCGATCATCTCCCCAACCGGGTTGACGGTTCCCAGCGCGTTGGAGACGTGGCTGATCGCCGCGATCCGGGTACGCTCGTTCAGCAGCCGCTCGAATTCGTCGAGTTGCACCTCGCCGCTGTCGTCGATGGGGGCAACCCGCAGCCGCGCGCCCTTCTCCGCTGCGATCAGTTGCCAAGGCACAATATTCGAGTGATGCTCCAGGCCGGTGATGAGAATCTCGTCACCTGCGCGCAGGTTGGCACGCCCCCAGGATTGCGCGACCAAGTTGATCGACTCGGTCGTTCCGCGCGTGAACACGATTTCACGGGAGTCCGCGGCATTCAAGTGCCGGGCGATCTTGATCCGCGCCTCTTCGTAGCAGCGCGTCGCCCGCTCGCTTAAAAGGTGCACCCCCCGGTGAACGTTCGCGTTGTCCTCGGTGTAGTACCGGATCAGCGCATCCAACACCGCCCGCGGCTTCTGTGATGTCGCCGCGTTGTCGAGATACACGAGCGGCTTGCCCCGCACTGATTGACCGAGTACCGGGAAGTCCTCCCGAATGCGCTCCACTTCAAATCCCGTGCGGGTAGGTGTCATTTATCCAAGCCTCTCGAGCAGCGCGGCCGAAGCCTGCTCGCGAACCGCCTCCACTTTCACATCGTCCAGAATCTCACTCGCGAATGCGTTCGTCAGCAGCTTTCGTGCGTCGTCCCGGCCGACGCCCCTCGAACGGAGGTAGAACACGGCGTCCTCATCGACCTGGCCAACTGTCGCTCCGTGCGTACATCTCACGTCGTCGGCGTAAATTTCAAGCTGCGGCTTCGTGTTCACGACGGCCTCGCGGGAGAGCAGCAGGTTCCGGTTCCTTTGAATCGCGTCCGTCTTCTGCGCCTCCGGCCGGACGATAATTCGCCCGTGGAAAACCCCCTGGCTACGATCGTCAAGCACGCCCTTGTACAGTTCGTGGCTGGTCGAGTTCGGTTTGGCGTGGTCGAGCGTGGTGTGATTGTCCACGTGCTCCGTTCCCCGCGTAACGTACAGCCCGCTTAACGCGCAGTGCGCACCCTCGCCATCCAGAACGGCTAGCACCTCGTTCCGGACCATGCCGCCGCCGAACGCCAGGTTATACAGCCGCACGTTCGAATCGCGTTTTTGCCGCACTGCCAGATGATGGAAGTGCAAGGCTTCCACGCTCTGACGCTGGAAAATACAGTGCTCCACCGAGGCGCCCGCCGCCGCCTCCAGTTCCGTTACCGCGTTGGTAAAGTACGGACCCTCGCCGATGTACTGCTCGACGATGCGCGCCTCGCCGCGAACAACGATGCGGTTGCGGGGATAGGAGACGTACCGTCCGGCCGAGATGAACATCAGGAATAGCGGCTCCTGAAGCACACCGTCGATCTCGATGTGCGCGCCGTCCTCGAAGAGCGCGGTGTTCAACGCGAGCATCGCGTTCTCCGCAAACGGGGCCACAGGCTGCGGCGGGATCTCCCGGAGGCTGCCCGCCTTCACCCCCGCCGGCACGCGCGAGAACTCCGGCGCAAACCAGCCGTTCACGAACACCAGGGAATTCGGCCCTACCTTCACGCCCGGATCGAAGCCCGCGCTTCGCGGCGCTTTCTCATAGGGCATCTTCAGCCAGGGCGTGAGATTGCTGTACTTCCACTCTTCGTTCTTCGTGGTGGGGAAGCCCAGGACGGCGAACCGCTCCATCGCCGTCTCGCGCACCGCGTGCAACGAGTCACGCTCGCGCGCGCCGAAGCTCGCAAGGTAGGCCTCCTGATTCGCATTTACCGGTGTCAGGACCATTCGCTTATTGCCTCGCGCCTGCCGGCTCCTCGGTAAGCCAGGCGTAGCCTTCCCGCTCCAGTTCGTGGGCCAGAGTCTTGTCGCCGGATCGCACGATGCGGCCTGCCGCCATTACGTGAACGTAGTCCGGCTCGATGTAGTTCAGCAGCCGCTGGTAATGCGTCACCAAAATGATGGCGCGCTCCGCGCTGCGCATCGCATTGATGCCGTTCGCGACCGCCTTCAGCGCGTCGATATCGAGACCGGAGTCGGTCTCATCGAGGATGCAGAGGCGCGGATCGAGCAGGGCCATCTGGACGATCTCGTTTCGCTTCTTCTCGCCGCCTGAGAAGCCTTCATTCACGGGGCGCGATAGAAGAAGATCATCCAATCCAAGCAACTGCGCCTTCCCCTTGATGATCTGCATGAAGTCCATCGCGTCAAGCTCTTCAAGACCGCGGTGTTTTCGCACTGCGTTCACGGCTGTCCGCATGAAATAGAGGTTGCTGACGCCCGGGATCTCGACGGGGTACTGGAACGCCATAAAGACGCCTTCACGGGCGCGGTCCTCAGGGGCCATCTCCAGAAGGTCTTTGCCGTCGAGCAGCACTTCGCCGGCGGTCACTTCATAGGCTTCGTGGCCTGCGAGGACGCGGGCGAGCGTGCTCTTGCCGCTGCCGTTCGGCCCCATGATGGCGTGAACCTCGCCGGCTTTCACCGCGAGATGAATGCCCTTCAGAATATCTTTGTCTTCAACTTTAGCGTGTAAGTTCCTGATTTCAAGCAATTCTTTTCGCTCCTGGAAAGCAGTTGCTCAACCCACCGAACCTTCGAGGCTGACGTTCAACAATCGCTGCGCCTCAACCGCGAACTCCATCGGAAGCTCGCGGAACACTTCCTTGCAGAACCCGTTGACGATCATCGACACGGCGTCCTCACTCGATATCCCGCGCTGCCGGCAGTAGAAGATCTGGTCCTCGCCGATGCGCGAGACGCTCGCCTCATGCTCGACCTGCGCGGTGTTGTTCTTCACTTCGAGGTAAGGGAACGTGTGTGCGCCGCATTCGCTGCCGATCAGCATCGAGTCACACTGCGAGTAGTTGCGGGCGTTCTCCGCACCCGGAAGAATCTTTACCATGCCGCGATAGGCGTTCTGGCCATGCCCGGCCGAGATGCCCTTGGAGACGATCGTGGAACGGGTGTTCTTCCCGATGTGGATCATTTTGGTGCCGGTGTCGGCCTGCTGATAGTTGTTGGCTACCGCCACCGAGTAGAACTCGCCCGTCGAGCCTTCGCCCATCAAAATGCAGCTCGGATATTTCCAAGTGATCGCTGAGCCGGTCTCGAGCTGAGTCCACGAAATCTTGGACTTCACGCCCCGGCACGCGCCGCGCTTCGTGACGAAATTGTAGATGCCGCCCTTGCCCTGCTTGTCGCCCGGATACCAGTTCTGCACGGTCGAATACTTGATGGTGGCGCGGTCGTGGGCGATGAGTTCGACAACGGCAGCGTGCAACTGGTTGGTGTCGCGCACCGGCGCGGTGCAGCCCTCCAGATAGCTCACGTGCGCGTCGTCGTCCGCAATGATCAGCGTGCGCTCGAACTGGCCTGTGTTCTGGGCGTTGATGCGGAAGTAGGTCGAGAGCTCCATCGGGCATCGGACGCCCTTCGGCACGTAGCAGAAGGAGCCGTCGCTGAAGACCGCGGAGTTCAGGGCCGCGAAGTAGTTGTCAGAGTACGGTACTACAGAACCCAGGTAGCGCTCGACCAGTTCCGGGTATTCCTTTACTGCCTCGGAGAACGAGCAGAACAGGACACCGAGATCGGCCAATTTCTTGCGAAAAGTCGTCGCGACGGAGACGCTGTCGAACACCGCGTCTACCGCGACGCCCGCCAGCATCTCCTGCTCCTTCAGCGGGATACCCAATTTTTCATAGGTGCGGAGAATCTCGGGGTCAACGTCCTCAAGGCTCTGCGGCCCTTCTTTGTAGGCTTTCGGGGCCGAGTAGTACACGATGGACTGGTAGTCGATGGGATCGTAGTGGACGTGCGCCCATGTGGGTTCCTTCATCGTCAGCCAGTGCCGAAACGCCTTCAACCGCCACTGGAGGAGGAAGTCAGGCTCGCCCTTCTTGGCAGAGATCAGGCGTATGACGTCCTCGTTTAACCCGGCTGGCACCGTGTCGGTTTCGACATCGGTGACGAAGCCGTACTTGTATTCCCGCTCGGTAAAGGCGCGGATCTCGTTTGCGGCAGTACTCATTCGTATCCTTTTAGGGCTGTACTCCGTATCAAGATTACTCAATCTGTACTCTTCAGTCAAGATTGAATCATCGGATGGCGTATCAGGCGAAAGTTCAAGAACCTGAATGGGAAACCACTAGTCTAGATGCGAACGGGGACGCTCAGGTCACACAAAACACGAAAGCCCGCCCCGAGGACGGGCTTCGTATTCCCCCTGTTTTAACAGGGTGATGTTCAATGGGAGAATCGGATTCGACGGATTCGCAACCGCCAAAACCGTAGTGATTGGATCTTATTGCACCACGGACGGCAAATCAAGAAAAAAACCTCAACGTGGAGATATCGCTCTAGGCCATTGACCCCTAAGGTACTTACCTCGCGCAGCCGCAAACCCCACCTGTGGGAAACCTGTGGATCCGACCGCCGACAAGCTCTTCGGTTGCGGTGTAAGGGACAGAAAACAGGGAAATTCCCGGCTGGCGCGATCCCCCAAGTCAGGGGGCCGAGCCGGCCGTCCCGAGCTGATCGGCGCTTGTCAGGTGCGCAATTGCAGCCCTTCACGAACTGAGCGCCCGCTTCCCGCCCCGCTGTAAAGCTGGAATTTTACTGGTACAGCCGGCTGATCCGCAGCTTCTTCATGCGGGACTGCAGAGTGGTTCTCCTCAGCCCTAGACGCGCCGCGGCCCCGTCCGGCCCGCCGACGATGCCGTGCGCTTCCTTGAGGGCGCGCAGGATCCGATCCCGCTCCCCATCGAGGGCGGACGCCGACACTCTCGTTGCCGCCACCTGGTTTCCGGCCAGAGTCTCCGGTAACGCGATCCTCAGCACCGGCCCCAGTGTGAGAATGACCGAGCGCTCGATTACGTTCTGCAGTTCCCGTATATTGCCCGGCCAGTCATAACGCGTGAGAGCGTCCAGCGCAGCCGAAGGGATCGTATCGATTTGCCGCTTCATGCGCTGCGCGTACTTCTGGACGAAGTAGCGGGCGAGGAGCGGGATATCTTCGCGGCGTTCCCGTAGCGGAGGCACGTTCAGGGGGAAAACGTGGAGGCGGTAGTACAGATCCGCGCGAAACCTGCCGTCGTCCACCATACCCTTCAGGTCGCGATTCGTTGCGACCACGAACCGCACATCCACCCGAATGGTGCGGCTGCCGCCCAATCTCTCGAATTCCTGGTCCTGTATGGCACGTAGCAGCTTCGGCTGCAATTCGAGCGGCATTTCTCCGATCTCATCCAGAAACAGAGTGCCCTGATGTGCCAATTCAAAGCGTCCGGGCTTCTGTGCCAGCGCTCCCGTGAACGCGCCTTTTTCGTGGCCGAACAACTCACTTTCCAGCAGGTTCGCCGGAATGGCGGCGCAGTTGATCTTGACGAAAGTTCCTTGTTTTCGACCGCTTAGCTCATGAATCGCACGGGCCACGAGTTCCTTTCCCGTGCCGGTTTCACCCAGGATCAGTACCGTCGCGTCCGTCGGCGCAACGATCTGGAGACTCTTCATCACGGATTGGAACGCGGGGCCCTCTCCGACCATATTCCCGACATTGTGATCGAGACGGATCTCATCCTCGAGATAAAGCTTCTCAGTAGCCAGCTTCTCCTTGATCTCTGCAAGTTCCCGGAACGAAAGCGAATTCTCGACCGCTACGGCGATCTGCCGGGAGACCTGCACGAGGAGATCGACATCGTACTCGCTCCAGGGCCCGCCGTTGATTCTCGCCAGTTCCAAAGTGCCCACGGTGCGGTTCGGGGTTATGAGCGGAATGGAGCATGCTGACTTGAATCCAACCGAGAGGAAACGGTGGTAGTCCGGAGACGGGAATCGGTCAAACTCGTTATTGTTCACGATCACCGGCGTTCCGGACGCGAGAGCTTCCGCCGAAGGCATGCCCTTAGGATCGATAGAGATCCGGTCCGGTATCTTCTCCGGATCGAAGAGCTCCGCGCCGGGAAAGTGCAGCGCATACAGATCCAGGCGGCCATTGCTCTTGTTCAGTAGCGTGAGCATGGCGAAGTCGTGGCTGACCACCTGCGAGAGTTGCGCGGAAATCGCCGAAAACAGCTCATCCGGCGACAGCTTCGAGACAAGGGCATTCGTGATGTCGAATAGCGCCCGCAGCCGGTCGCGTTCGCGGACCAGCTGCTGCTTGGCGAGGTGCGCATCGACTGCGACGGCGAACTCGCTGGCCACCCGTTCCAGGAACGCGAGCTCCGTGGGACTGGGTTCGAACGGCGCCAGGCAGCCGAAGCCGAGGGTTCCCAGGCGGCTCTCACCAGCCGTTAGCGGCACCAGCGTGAGTGCATGGACGCCGCCGGCGAGCACTCGCGCCATGAACTCTGGCCATCGGGTCTCCTCCGCGACAGAAGCGATCACTAACGGCTGCTGGTTGGCCCAGACCCAACCATTTGGGTCCTGCTCAATAGGAAAATCACGCGGCTCCCTGACGCACACAGGTCCCAAGGCGTTGAGAACGTAGACCTGCATCACGTTCCCATCCCGCTCGTGGAGCATTAAGCCCAAGTACTCGAAATCGACGACCTGACGGAGAGATTGCGCCACGCCAGACAGGAGGCTGTCGAGATCAGTGTGGCCGGCGATGGATCGCGAGAGCGCCAGGACAGCTCTATAGATCTCCGAAGTGGAAGCGCTCACCTTCACCATCATAGGCCAATCATGCTGCGCAAAAGCCGGGAGTGCCGACAAGGGCTGTCGGCAATCGCCGAAAGTGCCGACGTCATTTCACCGCGATATTCCTGCTCTGCAGCGTGGAGCCGACTGCCTGCTCATATCGCGCCACTGCCCGGTTCAGGTCCAGCCGCCCCACGATCAGGCGCAATTGCGAATCCAGATACTCGTTTTGCCGGGTCAGGACCAGGAAGTTCGTTGTTTCCCCGTTCTCGAACAGGCGTGTTTCGCTGTCCAGCTTCTCTTTCGCCGCGCGGACTGAAGCCTCGGCCGCACGGACCCGCTGCCTCGAAGTTTCGATCGCTTGAATCGCGTTCCGCACCTGCACCTGAATCGCCTGCTCCATTTGGTCCCTCTGAAGACCCAAGCGCTTTTCCGCTATTGCCGACTGCGCTAACGCAGCCCCAGCGGTCCGGTTCCGAAGATTCAGGTCGAAGTTGATTCCAACCTGAAACGTTTGGTAGCGGGTGCTAAACAGGTTCGATAAGGATGTGTCATACCCGCCCACGAGGAACGGCGGCATCCCCCCGGCGCTTGCGACAGGCAATGGCGTCAGGCCCGCGGCCGTCGACAGCGCGTTCACGCGTTCGGTGAGCACCGCCGTGCTCGAGGTAAACGGATTTGACTGGGTCAGCGAGGTCCCGCCCAGCCCGCTGGTGCCGTATGAGGCGACCAGGTCCAGGCCCGGCTTTGTGTAACTCGCATTAAGCCGCTTCTCGACCGCGTTGATGTCTTTCTGAAGGTCCACCGATTGGAGTTCGGGCCTGAGCGCCATTGCCGTCGTAATGCTCTCACCCAGGTCGTAAATCGGAGCGGGCTCGGCAGTACGTTCTTCCGCTGGCAGGATCTGGTCGCCCCAGAGCTCGGCTCCGCGGTTCGGCGCCAACAGCATCTTCAGCGCGTTTTCTGCCTCGGTGAGTCCGGCGACGCTCGCGAAATAGGTATCCCGCCGCCGTTCCAGCTCCGCATCCGCGGCTGCCAATTCAACTTCGGCGAGCACACCGCTCTTGATCATCCGCTCGCTTCTGTCCCGTTGTTCCGAGGCCAGGCGTTCCGCGTCGGCCTTCACCCGAACGTCCTGCCGCGCAGCCACTAGCGACCAGTACCCGCCCTGCACCTGGGTGACGATGTCGATCAGGCGCATCCGCAGCCCTGTGATGGAGAGATCGTTCTGTTTGCGCCGGATCTGCAACTCGGCGCGGTCGCGGTCGATGGTGCTGTTGCGCAGCAGCGGCTGCGTGAACGTCACACCCAGCCCGGAGGTGACATACGGATTCAGGGAGACGAAGGGACTGGATGTGGACTGACGATTGGTGTTGAGGTTGAACGACAGTAGCGTGCCGGTCCAGGGGAGCTTTTGCTGAAGCCCGAGCCGGTTGTTGAAGGCGTGGTCGGTCAGGCTTCCGCCCGGACCCTGAAGCATCGAACTGGTGGGTGTGGTCCGCGAGTCGATGCTGGGCCGAAACGTCAGAATCGGATCGAAGGCCCCTTTGGCGGCTTGAATCCCTCGCTCGGCCGCGGCGGTATTGGTACGCTCAATCGCCACGTCGAGGTTGTTGGCAATGGCCATCTCAATGGCTTCACCCAGAGTGAGTTTTCGCTGCACTAGCCCTACGCCGACACGGGACGGCTCGGAGGCGGACTGTGCGGCAAGGCCGGCGGCGAGAAGGAACCCGGCCGCCGCAACACGGATTACGGATGATAACGGCATTATGTATCTCTCGAACTAGTAAGGAGGACAGGCAAAGAACGCGAGTGTCCCCAACGAAGCGGTCGCTAAGGCGCCACGGTGAATCGACTTGGCCTTCGCACGAATGCGCGCCGCGCGCGCCGCGTCGGGAATCAAAGCTTCTTTCTGATCGAAATTGCATGCGCCGCGGGCCGCGAGCGCAATGCAGACCCTCTCCTTGGATTGCTTGAAGCCCAGCGCGGCCAACCAGAGCGGAACGAATACGGCGAGACGAGCCCATCGAGGCGCTCCAGCAGCCAGAACCGCGATGATCAGCCCTGCGGCGCATGCCAGGGCTACTTTGCCCAACAGGCGCCGCTTGAGCTGCTCGCGGGGACCAAGATTGAAATCCGGGCCGCTCAAGATGCCGCTCCCGTGCGCACAAACCTCCGTGTCACGGCGCCCCTCATCGTCGTCAGGCGCTCACCCAGCCGTCCCCAAATTGTCGATTCCGCCATGTCGTCGAACAACGAGTAGAAAACGGGAACGGCCAGCAGCGTCAGCAGCAGGCACATGCTCTGTCCGCCGACAACCAGGATCCCGATGGAACGATTTGTCGCCGCCCCGGCGCCGCTGCCCAGACACAGGGGCAACATGCCCGCCACAAGGGCGATGGTGGTCATCAGGATGGGCCGCAGCCGGTTCCTGTTCCCGAGGATGATGGCGTCATACCGCGATAGCCCCTGCGAACGCAGTTCGTTAGTATGGTCCACCTGGAGAATGGCGTTCTTCTTCACCACCCCGAACAGCAGCAGAATACCGAGTGCGGAAAACACGTTCAGCTTCTGGCCGGCCAGAAACGTGGACAGCAGCGCAAACGGAATTGCCAGCGGCAGCGTCAGCAGGATCGTCACTGGATGGATGAAGGACTCGAACTGAGCCGCCAGAATCATGTACATGAAAATGAACGACAGCAGGAAGGCAAGCCCAAAGTAGTAGCCGGTCCGTGCGAGTTCCTTGGATTGTCCGGTCAGAACGCCCTGGTAGCCCGTCTCCATTCCCATGTTTGCGACGAACGCCTGCATGGATGCGAGGGCCTCAGTCTGGGATCCCCCAGGCGGCACGTTCGCATACATCGTCACCTGCCGTTCGCGCCGGAGCCGATCAATGGACGCCGGACCCGCACTCTCAGTCATTGTGACTACGTTGCTCAGCAGCACGGGCATTCCGCTAGTCGAGGGAACCGTCATCCGAAGAAGATCGGACGGGTCGCGGCGGAACTCTTTGTGGGCCCGCAGCACGACGTCGTATTGATCTTTGCCTTCGTTGTACTTGGTGACGTCGTTCCCGGCCATCAGCAGGTTCAGGGATTGAGCGATGCTGGAGACGCTCACTCCCAGGTCGCCGGCGCGCTTACGATCGATTGAAAGGCGAACCTCAGGCTTGCCGGGGAGAAAGGACCGGTCGGCATCGGCGATGTTCGGATCCTGCTTCATATGTTCGAGCAGGCGGCCGGAGTACTCGCCAAGTTTCTGCAAATCCGGACCAGTGATGACGTATTGAATGGCGGCGCTGCGTCCACCACTGCGAATGGCCGGGACCGCCTGAACCGAGACCGTGATCTCCTTCGGGTAGCTCTTCATCAGTTGACGGGCGCGAGCGATCAGTTCGGATTGATTCTCGTCGCGTTCGCCGGCGGGGCGAAGCCTGACAAAGATAGTGCCGTTGTTCACCACCTGTTGTGCCCCGAAACCCGCAATCGTCAGCGTGTTCCGGACGGCCGGCACCTGCTCGCGAATGTCGCGGGCCATACGCTCCAGAACGGATTGGGTCGATGCAAGGCTGGTGCCTTCGGGCGCGCGAACCGTCACTTCGAATTGCGAGTCGTCATCCTCGGGGAGGAAGTTCACTCCAGCCAGCATGAAGAGCGGAACGGTGGAGAGCGAGACGCCAAGGCAGATGAAAACAATGGTCCAGCGGTGCGCCATCGACCAGTGCAGCATTCGCGTGTACGCTCTGTCGATCGGGCGATAGAACCGCGACTCCTTCGCTGTATGCGCGTGACCGGCCGCGTCCTTCGGGACGGGCTTGATCCAACGCGCAGCCAGCATCGGAGTCAACGTGAACGACACGAGCAGGCTGACGGCGATGGCCGCCGCAGAGGTGAGGCCGAAAGACGACATGAACCGGCCGACCATGCCTCCCATGAATCCAATCGGCACGAACACAGCGAGGAGAGACAGCGTGGTCGCCATCACCGCCAGCCCGATTTCCCGGGTGCCCTCAATCGCCGCCTCGAACGGGTTCATACCTTTCTCTTCGACAAAGCGGTAAATGTTTTCGAGCACCACAATCGCGTCGTCGATCACGATCCCGACCATCAGCGTGAGGGACAACATGGTCATCTGGTTCAGCGTGAAGTTGAACGCAGCCATCAGCCCGAACGCCGCGATGATGGAAGTCGGAATCGCGATCGCCGCAATGATGGTGGACCGGAAGTTCCAAAGGAACAGGAAGACAACAATTGCGGCAAGAATGCTGCCAAGGATGAGGTGCTCCTCGATCGAACCCAGCGCCGCGTTGATGAACTCGGAATCGTCCCTCATGAGTTGCAGCTTGAAGTCCGGCGGCAGAGACTTGCGGATCTCATCCATGCGCTCTTTCACCGCGTCGGAGACGGCAACCGTATTCGTGCCGGACTGCTTGCGGATCGCGAGCACTACCGAGCCGGCGCCATCCAGCCGGCCCGACGAGCGAGGCTCGGCGCCCCCGTCCACCGCGTATCCCACATCGCGGATCCGGACTGGCTGCCGCCCCGATCCGCGAATGACGAGATCATTGAACTCCTCAGGAGATCCGATACGCCCCAGCGCCCTTACCGTGAGTTCGCGGGCTCCTTCGTCGACGCGGCCTCCTGGAAGTTCCAGGTTCTGCGCCTGGAGCGCCGTCGCGACTTCCAGAATCGACATGTTGTAGGCGCGCAAACGCTCGGGATCCACGGATATCTGGACCTCGCGCAGACGCCCGCCGAAGATGACCGCCTCGCCGACGCCGTTCACCGACTCGATTCGATCCTTGATGCGCTTATCGACGATGTCTGTCAGCTTCACGACCGGGAGAGGGGAGCTGATCGCATACATCAGGATCGGCGCCGAATCGGGATCGAGTTTCTGAATGATCGGCGGATCGGCGGTGTCCGGCAATCTTCTAAGAATGAGGTCGACCTTCTGCCTCACTTCCTGGGTCGCCACATCCACGTCCTTCGAGAGGTCGAACATGATGGCCACCTGGGACATGCCTTCCACGGAGGTGGAACGAAGTTCGTCGATGCCGGCGACGGTGTTTACGCTGCCTTCGATGATGTCGGTGATCTCGGTTTCAATCTGCTCCGGCGTTGACCCCGGATTGTAGGTCACCACCGAGACCATCGGAAACTCGATGCGGGGGAAACGGTCAACGCCGAGCGTCATGAACGCGAACGCGCCGATGATCGTCAGCGCGAGGATCAACATAGTCGCGAAGACCGGGCGGCGGACGCAAATCTCTGCCAACTTCTGCATATCTGTTCTCCGCCTAGCGAGTCTTGACGTTCGCCCCGTCGTACAGCCTGTTGAGATCTCCTGTCGCGACCAGCTCGCCGCCGGAAATCCCCGTTGCAACGCTCACCAGATTGCCGTCCACCTCCTTGCCCAACTGCACTACGCGCAGCCGGGCGCGCCCGCCCTGGACTACGTACAATTGCAGCGAATCGGTATTCGGATCGCTCCTGACCGCCTGGCGCGGGACAAACAGCACGCGCTCCGGAATGTCCTGGACGATCCGGCCGGAAGCAAACATGCCAGGCAGCAGGAGCTTGGCGCCGTTGTCAACGTGCGCTTCGACCGTCATGCTGCGCGTCGCCGCGTCGACAGCCGGATTGATGGCAACTACTTTCCCCGGGAACTTGCGATCCGGGTACGCCTGCACGGAAACGGAGATCGCCATGCCGGTGCGAGCGCGGCTGGCGTCCATCTCGGGAACCTGCAACCGAAGCTTCACGGGGTTAATCTTCAGAATCCGAACCAGCTTCGTGCTCTTGGTGACGTTCTGACCAACCGCGACGGGGCGTTCCGAAACGTAACCATCGAAGGGAGCCTTAACCACGGTATCGGCGAGCACCTTCTGCGCCAGGCCCAACTGTGCGCTTACGCCCGCAAGTGAGGCTTCGGCCCCTTCGACGGCGCGGTTGCTCTGGCGCGCCCCGTTCAGTGCGGCCTCGTACTGCTGCCGCGCGGCATTGGACTGTGCGCGGGCGCTGTCCCAGCGTGTCTGCTGCGCTTCGAACGCGCTGCGTGCGACGTCCCCGGAGCGAACCAGGTTTGCGTAACGCTGCGCATCCGCTTCCGCCAGCCGCGCCTGTGCAAGCGCGGATTCATAGGCGGCGTGGGCGGCTGCAACCTCCGGCACGGTATTCGCGTTGAAGGTAGCGTCAGCCGTGACGCCGACCCTCTCCTGCGCCTGCCGCAATGCCGCGAGAGCCTGCCGCTGCGTGGCCTCGGCCTGGCGGAGCCGTAGCGTAGCATCGCGGTCATCGAGGCGTAAAATGACTTGCCCCTGCCGCACGAATGCCCCGACATCCACCGGCGTCTGAATGACGCGACCTTCTATCTCGGAGCCTACGTCCGATGCTTCCAGGGCTTCGAAACTCCCTGTCGCTTCCAGGTAGCCCGGGATGTCGCGTTCCACAACCCTGGCCGCTGTGACCACCGGGGGCGACACTTGCGCCTTATCTGAAGTCGGAGCGGTGGCGTGGGAGTTAGCGCATCCGGTCAGCAAAGCGGCGAATGCCACGGGAAGCGCAAGGCGAATTGATGTTCTTCTGGATATTGGCATGGAGCGGACTTGGCCCAGCTCTGATGTTAGTGCGATCACTGATGGAGGGGCAAATGATTGGCCAAAAACTTGCTCCGCGTTATCAGCACCTTGCGGTTGCCCGCTGCCGCAGATTCGGCAGCTGCCGATCGTCATGTGCCGAATTATGGCACAGGCGCCGCCATTGGTGAGCGAATCTACAGGATTCGTCGCAGCGCTCCCATGAGCTGCGCCTCGTATTGCAACGCGATTCGCGGAATGATTAACAGCAATGGGATGGCGAACACGGGCTTGCGGTCCCGCACAGAGATCAGCCCCAGAACGATGAGCAGCGGCGACATGGTTCGGCCAGTCGCGTATGCGGATTCCCAAATGTCGAACTTGCCCAGCGTGGAGGCGAACGCAGTGAAGGCGATGGCCGACAGCTCCATGAACCCGAAACGGCGCCGCCATACCAGGTAAAACGAGAGCGTCAGTGCCAGCCAGATGCCCGCAAGTGCCAGATTTTCGAAGAGCCACGCGGCGCGGAGCCACAGGGTCGAGACGGGAGCGTCAATACCCTGGACCGTCCGCTCGATGAGTCCGCTGAAGGGATAGCTCGAAAGCCAGGCTGTCCCGTCAGGCGCCGTGTGGCGGCTTATGTAAACCCACCAGCCCAGGGCTGGAAAGGCACACGCTGCCCCGAGTGCTGCTGCCCGCCAGTTCCGCTTCAGTGCCGATCGAATACACCAGGCTGCGATCAGTACCATCCCGGTCTCGCGCACCAGCGGGGCGGCGCAGAGGATGGGATACACCTGCCAGCGGAGCCGGTCGAAGGCGCTGTAGTACACCAAGCCGATCGTCAGCGCGGCCAGGGCCAGATCAACGGTCATCCTGTCGATCGAGACGGCGACCGCTGGGATGAACAGAAACGCAAGGCCCCAAACGGCGCGGCGTTTCTCAGATTGCGCATATTGCGCAAGCCAGAAGGCGCCCAGGAAAACGAACACTAGCTGAATCGCGATGTAAATGTGGTCCACTGCGCGATCACTCCCGAATGCGACGATCGCAGCCAGTCCGGGTACGCCGATGCGCCGCCATCGGAGCGGCGGGTTGTCCACGAAGGCAGCGAAGCCGCGCCGCATCAACGGGTCGTGCGCGACCAGGTGATAGAACTGGGCGTCGTAGCCCGCATCGTCCCTGACGCGATACGTGTGCGCGGCCACTTCCGCCGGCAACGGGGACTTGGAACCCGTGTAAAAGAGTCCGCTGACGTGGCCGCCATAGTTGCCTGCGACGTTCAGGGCCATCCACGAAGCCGCACACAGCATCGCGATGGCGGCGACGGCCGCTCCCTGCCTTCTCATCTGCATCGGTGTCGAGCAGGCTAGCATAACGGCCCTATCTCAGCGCGCCGATCACGGCCACATCGCGCGGCGCCAGCGTCCGCCCCTCACCCTGGAACGAGAAACGCACGGTCCGATAGGAGGCGTTGAACAGCGTGTGCACGGTCTTCCCTCCCCCGGTGAACCGGTTGATGAAGACCGAGGGGTGCGGTGATTCCACAAGCGGTTCAGCAGTACCGTTGAACGCGTCCGCATTCTTCTGGAGGAGCGCGTGTGAGCTCCGGATGAACTTCAGCAGATCCTCTCCGTACCACGTGTCCGAATGGCCCTTCAGCCACAGCCCGTTGCCGTGCCATAGCGAGAGCCGGAAGTCCTCTGCCGGTAGAATGCGCGGGTCGATGCCGATGGACAGCATGTCCCACAGACGGATATCCGGGAACGCGAAGCGCGACAGGTTCAACTTCAGTGGCGAGAGCCGCTGGTCCGCATAAGGCAGGTTGTAGCAGAAGGCGGCATCGTAGTAGGGGGCCGCCGCATCCGGCGGAGTCTCTTCGATGTACAGCATCGTGTCCTTTGCGCCTGCCGCGTCCAGCGCCCGGCGGACTTCCTTCGCCATGCCGGTCTCGCCGGGCAGCGTTTCCACTCCGGGCGGATGCCCATGCGAACGCGAGTAACACCGCATGCGCCCGAAGCCGAACTCGTCGAGATACACACCCCCGGCTCCCGACTCGCGCGCGATGACAGCCACTCGTTGAGACAGGTACTGCCGCCATCCCCGGACATACGGGCACACGAACAGTTCCGGACTCCCACCGTTCCACCACTCGCCCTGGCCCTTCTCGTCGATCAGTTGCCACTCCGGTCCGTTCCGGCGCCCCACCTTCGAGTTCTTGTCGATCAGATAGCCTTCGAAGTACAGTCCGGTCGGGATGTTCGCCTCAAGGCCGGCGGCAACGTTCTTCCTCAGGTCTTCACTGCCGCCGAGTTCGATGGGGTAATCTCCGACGCGCCCGGCCGAGTCAGAGAGCGCCCATCCGGAGATGTCGATGAAGTCTATGCCGCCGAAAGCCTCACCGTCCCGAATGAACTCATCGAACGTGTACCGGTTTCGCCGTGTGTCGTACAGGAGATTGGTTCCACCGATCGGGTAATCACGCCGCGCCCAGAACGCCCGTTGCAGCCACTTCGGGCGCGGTCCCTTTGGTTTGTACCAGCTCGCAAGCCACTTCTGATATGTCGCGAAGCCCTGATGCCAGTCGCCGCCGTGTTCTGTCAGTTGCGCGTCGGGCGGCCGGTAGACTCCCCCGGGCGCGAGCCGCACCAGGTACTCTACTTCAACTTCGACCGACACCCCGATCTTGCGAATGCGGAACTTCTTCCCGCGCCCTTCAGTGTCACGCACGATCACACTCGCGCCGGTGTTCGCGACCGGCGCGAACACGTCTACGAACTGCAGCGGGAATGCCGCGTTATAGGCAGCCTCGAGCGTCCTCTCCGCGCGCGAGATCACCGCGCCTTGCCGGGGAAACACGTACCAAACATCGTCCGCAACGGCGCTTGGCCGCACTGTCACAGATGGAAAGGCGACCGTGAACTCCTGCGGCCCGGCGCTCACGTTCTTGATTTCGAGCGAGAGCCGTCGACCGTCCATTTCCTCTCTGTCGGTCAGCTTCGTGCGCAGGGCCGCCCCGGGAGCGTTCTTACCCGGCACTGCGGAAATCCGAAACCAGGCGGATGCCGAGAGGTCCGGTCGCGCGGCAGTCCGATCCTTCGGCGCCAAAGTGAAGACAGGGAGTTCGTCTTGCGGCTGCGGCGACGCCTCCGTCGAGATGCCAGCCGCGAACAGGAGTAACTGCACGTGCGCGCTGCGATCCATGATCTCCGCACTTGCGAGCGTCTTCTGCGGATCCAACTCAAGCGCGTAGATCCGGGCGGCCCGGTTCAACAGTGCGTGCCGCCGCTCGTCCACGAGCAACGGAAACTGCTCTGCCTCTTCGCCGTCCGTGTACTTCAGCCGTACGCATGCTTCGGCGGTTTCGCTGCTCTCCTTCACGCGCATCTTTTCGGGAAGCTGGTTTGCGGCGAACATGCCCACGCTGGCGAAATGCGGGTAAAGGCTGAGATACAACGTTCGGCCTTTTTGACCATTGCCCGCAATGCGAATGCTCTCCCTGCCCCGCATGGAGGTCGCGGGGAAACCTGAGCACTCCGCTGGTCCGGCAATCTTCAGGGTTGCAGCGCTCACCGGCAGCGCCGGGCCGCCCTCGCACGGCAGAACACTCTTGCTGCCGCGAAACTCCAGGCCATCGACCGCAAACCGCGCGCCTGACGGCAGCGTATAACGCAGTTGGTCGATCTGCGGGGTGTGCATCTTCCCCTTCAACCTGACTTCGAGCGTGTGACGCGCGCCATCCGGGATGAGGTCTTGCGCTGCTACGACGACCACAGGCATGCCCGCGACGAACGGGTTCTCGGGATTCGTGGCGCCCGGTGTTACCGGACCGACGCTGCCGGGGCGAAGCGTGAGGATCGGCGCGTCACTCTGCGGCAACCCCGAGGCGCGGTACGTAAGACGCAGCGTGTCGTATGCGTACACCCAGACCGGCTCGACCGACGTTCGCCACTCGCCAGGTCCCTGGTATTCAATCGGCTGCTGCCGGAAGCCGGTCAGGAGGTCCTCGCCTGCGACGGAGCAGGTCAGCAGGAGAATGAGGAGTAAGGTTTTGACGGGTTCTGAAAGGCGCAGCTTTCGATGCAGCACAGTCGATTGTGCCAGAGGTGGGCTGCCCGGTGCTCCCGGGCACTCGATTCACACAGGCCCCACCAACTTTGCCCGGGCCGGAGCGTGTGTAAGAAGAACATTAAGCCTGGCCGCTGGCTTACCGGTTCAGCTCCAGCCGGATCTGCTCTTCCGGTACACCCGCTTGCGGCTTCTTGCGCAGTAGGATTCCCATGCCTATGCCCACTGCGATCACTCCCAGTACGACCAGAGCCGAGAATAGACCGACACCTTCCGGCTGTTTCGGCGGAGGCGGTGGGGGCGGCGGTACATAGGGACGCACGCGGTCCAGGACACTTGCAGCTTTAGCGTCCTTCGAGAACGTTACGGCCACGTAGGAATCGAAGCAGCGCACTTTCGCTCCCGGCAATTGCTGGAAGGCGGCGCAGCGGTTCGCGGCGGTTGCCGGCGTTTCGTAAGACATTATGGCGAGGCGGAAGGGGCCGCCGTCGCCGGCATACTCGGTCGAGATGCCCTGGGCGCCCATCCGGAACGCCGCTATCGAAGGCGGAAGCCCAGGGGCGAAACTGGCCAGCGTCTCCGGCCCAGCGATCCAGCGCTCGGAGTTCGGAATAGCGCCATTGGGCACGATGAGCCTGACTTCGGGTAGTGCCGCCTGGTCCAGCCTGGGGACGTAGGCGAGTAACTGTTCGTACACCGGGTAATCCGGCAAGCCGCCGTCGAACCGGAACACGTAATTGCCGAAGAGGACGAACACCGAATCGCCGGATTCCGACGCGATCTCGTCGAACTTCGACGGCTTAGCGTCCGCGGGCCGCAGGGCCAGGTACCCCGCGTAGCCGCCGATGGCGTCTCGGAAGCGGTACCCGGTCGCGACCATGCGTATGCGGGGCCCGACCGTAAATTCGGCACGCTCCGCGGCCTCGAGCCCGTACTCCCCGAAGGCCGCCGGCTGTGGAAACTCGGCCGGTTGCACGGACGTGCGTGTCCACTCACCCAGATATTCAGGCCAGATGCCGTGCTGCTGAGAGGGCGCCGCGAGAAGCAGCGCCAGGACGAATCCGCCGATCCACATATGCTACTCGTCCAACCGCAGAACGATCATTTCCTCGCGGGACTTTCCCAATCCCGCACGGCGAAGGAAGCCCACCACTATGCCCGCGGCCAGGAAAAGCACGATCAGGATGCCGGTCAGCATGAAGATGTTCACCAGCAGATCCGCTACGTTGTCGCGCGGGTTTGGCAGGCGCTCGTTCCAGGTGACCTCAGCGCCGTAGCGGACGGCCGCGAGCAGGCGTTCGCCATCATCGGGGCTTGGCGGCGAGAACAGCACGGCCACGAGCGATCCGGTTCGTTTCGCCATTGCGCCCGGCAACTTCTGGAATTCCGGCAACTGCTTGAGTGCGATTTGCGGCGTCGGATATGAGAACACCGTCAGGTTGACGGTGCCGCCCGGCAGCCGGTATTGCGCGGTCTGTGCTTCGGTGCTCAGGTCGAAGTTGGCCACGGCAGGGGGCACGCGGTTCTCGAATTTGGCGAGGCTGCCGGGGCCTACAATGAACCGTTCCGAGTTGGGAACCCGCCGTTTTGCCGGCAAATAATTCGCGAGCGTAGGAAGCGGGGTCCGGTCCACCTGCGGCAGTTGGCTCGTGATCGCCTCGAAGAGTGTGGCGTCGGGAGTCAGGCCGCGGAACTCGAGCACGTAGTTGCCGACCGCGGCGATGGCCGTTCCGTCAGCCCGAACGGCATAATCCGCCAAATCGGAGGCAACGGCAGCCGGCGGACGTAGCGCCTGGAACGCTGCAAACCCGCCCGTCGAATCCTTGAAACGATACGCGACGGCCTGGAACTGGTGCGGCCCGCTGTACTCGGCCTGTTCGGCCTCCTGGAACCCGTACTCGTCAAGGATCGGCTTCTGGACAACCGGGACTGGCTTGGACGATAGCTTGCGGTACTCGCCGGCCTGATCCGGCCAGATAGCGGCCGGCGAGGGGGCTGCGGCCGCGATGACGGCCGCCAATAATATTACGCTCCGCAACATTTCTTGTACTTCTTTCCGCTTCCGCAGGGGCATGGGTCGTTACGGCCCACCTTAACCCCTTTGACGACAGTTTGGTTGTCCCCGGTTCCCGTTTCGCCGCCGACAAATTGCAGTTGCTCCATCTCGCGGTCCTTCTTGCGCTGGACGTTTCGCGTGAAGTCCTCGATGGATTGCTGGGCCGCCACCCGCGCCGCATTTGAGGATGCTCCGTTGCCATTCTCCAGCTCATGCTCCTCGTCCAGCAGCTCCTGCTCGGGCTCCGCTTCGTTGAAAGGCGAGGGAGCCTGCTCGACCGATTCCAGGAAGAACAGGTACCGGACGGTCTCGTCCTCGATCCGGTCCATCATGTCCTGGAACATCGCGAAGGACTCTTTTTTGTACTCGACCAGCGGATCCTTCTGCCCGTACCCACGAAGGCCGATGCCCTCCTTCAGGTAGTCCATCGAGAGCAGGTTGTCCTTCCACTGCGTATCGATGACGTGCAGCATGATCATGCGCTCGGTCTCACGCATGACGTCGGCGCCGATAAGCTGTTCCTTCTGTTCGTATCTCTTCGTAAGCTGCTCGACGATGATCCCCCCGATCGCTTCGCGGCTCTGGCCCTCCAAGTCAGCTGGGTTGATGCGCACGCCGAACTGGCTATTCACATCGGTCTGAAGGCCCGTGAGGTCCCACTCGGTCGGGTGCGTCCGCTCGGGCGCCCGCCGTTGGACAAACTCGGTCACGATCCCCTGCACGATGTCGAGGATCTTCTCGCGTTGGGACTCTTTCTCGAGCAACTGGTGACGCCAGCCGTAGATGGCCTCGCGCTGCTTGTTCATCACGTCGTCGTACTCGAGCAGGTGCTTTCGGGCTGCGAAGTTCTGAGCTTCCACAGCCTTCTGCGCCGCCGCGATCCGCCGCGTGATCAGCCTCGATTCGATCGGCACATCCTCTTCCATCCCGAGCCGTAGCATCAGACCCTGGATGCGGTCGCCGCCGAAGATTCGAAGCAGGTCGTCCTGAAGCGAAAGATAGAAGCGCGAACTGCCGGGATCGCCCTGGCGTCCTGCGCGTCCACGAAGCTGGTTATCGATTCGCCGTGCTTCGTGCCGTTCGGTAGCTACAATGTGCAGACCTCCAACCCCGGCGACGTCGTCGTGCTCCGCGTCGGTCTGCGCCTTGAAGCGGGCGAAAATCTCGTCCCATTTTCCGCGCGCAACCCTGTAAAACTGCCCGAGGTGGTGGAAATAGAAGTAATGCTCGTCGCTAACGAAGACCTCCTGGCCCGCAGGCAGGCTCTCGGCGATCTTTTCCTTCAGGCACGCTTCGCGCGCCATGAACTCGGGGTTGCCGCCCAGCAAAATGTCGGTACCGCGGCCGGCCATGTTGGTCGAGACGGTAACGCCGCCTTTGCGTCCGGCCTGGGCGATGATCACCGCTTCGCGCTCGTGATTCTTGGCGTTCAGAACCTCGTGCTTCACGCCCATCCGCTTCAGAATGCCCGAGAGCCGCTCGGATTTCTCCACCGAGATGGTGCCGACCAGCACCGGCTGGCCCTTCTCGTTGAGCTCCTTGATTTCCTTCGCCGCGTTCCGGAACTTCTCATCCTCGGTACGGTAGACGACGTCCTGAAACTCT
>DATMXS010000116.1:0-12593 GCA_035561355.1 Bryobacteraceae bacterium
AGCAGGTCTACCGTGGGGCTCGCGTGGAACTGCGAGATGTAATCCAGATCCGGCTCCCATAGGAAGAACTCCGCACCCAGGCGGGGGAAGTAGTGGAGTTCCAGCGGTTTTCCGCTGAGCGGCAGCAGCATACCGTTCCGAACGAAAACCGGCGTCCAATCGGGCGGCGCTTCGATCGTGATTTCCTGGCGGCCCTTGTGGACTGCGCCGGTGCGCAGATCGGTCCAGATGCCTCGCGGCAGGTAGACGGAGCGCTTGCCGCCGGGCTCCAGCAGCGGGGCGACGAGCATCTCATCGCCGGACATGAACTCGTCCGTGCGGGCGACCGCGGTTGCGTCTTCGGGGAACTGAATCGCAAGCGGGCGGATGGTCGGGATGCCGCGATCGCGCGCTTCCCACGCGTACGTTTCGAGGTACGGCAGCAGGCGCTCCCGGAACTGAGGAATATGGGGCGTCGCAGCGTGCACCACCGGGACCAGCGCGGCGATCTGCGAAGCGCGTGCGGCGGCCTCGCCTTCGTACCCGTTGATGTCGAGCGGCGGCAGCGGAACCCCGGACAGCGCAGCGTGCTGGAGCGCGTACAGGCTCTCCCGAAGATCCTTCCAGGAACGGCTCCCAGCCCCCGGAGCGACGACCCACGCGGTCTTGCCTTCAGTGCCGCCGATTGCGGCATGCTCCTCCAGGATCTCTTTGGGCGTGGGGCCGTAATAAAAGTACAGCTCATTCCCGCAGGACGCTGTGCGCCGGGGCTCCGTAAGGTCGTACGCGCAGTGGCCCGGCCGGTACTCGCCGTATCCCGCGCTGGAGATGAGCAGGCCGCCGTCGGCTTCGACGTGTGAACCGCTCAGGTCAAGGTTCGCCGTCGAGCGCACGCCCAGCCCGTAGAAGCGTTCGCCAGGTTGGACCGCGGCACTCGTGCCGTGTGACTCGAGAACGGGCTGCCCGTTCACACGGCGGACACGCAGGCCGCGGCCGCGCCGGTCGATCTCGATTTCGATGTGCTCGGTGCGGCAGCGGACCAATGTGGGCTCATGCGAGCACGCGACCTTGACCAGATCCGTGGAAGCGGGGACGCGGGAGCGGTCAAACCGTTCGAGGCGCGTGAGACGGAACGACACTGCGGAAACCCATTCCAACTCGGCGCGCCCGTCGTCGAGCAGCATCTCAAACACGTTGCCGCGCCGCACCGGACCTGCCGCGGCAAAGAGGAGCAAGATGGCGATAAGCTTCACGGAGTAACCAGCCGCTCCTGTGTCTCACCGGTGACGCGCGCGCCGTCGTCGCCGACGAACACGTTCAACTCGGAACGTATGCCGAACTCGGGCAGGTAGATGCCGGGCTCCACCGAAAAACAGGTCCACGGGATGACGCTGCGGACGTCGTGAGTCTCGAGATTGTCCATGTTGGCGCCGGCGCCGTGAACGTCCGCGCCAATCGAGTGGCCGGTTCGGTGAATGAAATACTGCTCGTAGCCCGCATCGCGGATGTAGCCACGCGCGGCGTCATCCACCTGAAAGCCGCGCAGGGTTCCGCCTTCGCGGAAGCTCTCTTTCACGACGCGTACGGCCGCGTCGCGCGCCCCGCTGACGACGTCGAAAACCTTGGCCATCGCCGCGGGCGGTTGCGGCCCGCAGTAGCCGGTCCAGGTGATGTCGTAGTAGACGCCGTCCGGCTTATCCATCTTCGCCCAGAGGTCGATGAGCAGCAGGTCGCCCTTGCGGATCTCCTTGTGAAGCTCCGGAGTCGGTTCGTAATGCGGATTGGACGCGTTGTCGTTGACGGCGACGATCGGGCCGTGGTCCGTGAAGAGCCCGGCCTCGCGGAACCGATCGAGAATGAACTGCTTCACGTCGTACTCGTTGACCGGCGCGCCGGCGCCAAGCCGGTCGAAAGCGAAGGTGAACGCATCCCGCCGGATGCCGTCCACCAGACGCCCTGCCGCGAGGTGATTCTCCAAGTTCGCCGCGGTCCAGCGGGCCTCGAAGAACTGAACCAGATCGGCCGCGGAGACGACTTCGGTCCCGAAGCCGCGAATCAGCTCGACTGTCCCGGCGTCCACCATGGCAACGTACGGAATGGCGCAGTTCGGCGAGTACTGCATGGCGACCCGGCGAGCCCCGCCGAGCAGCGCCCGGAGACCGTCCACCTGATGCTGCCAGCTTGCGTATGCGCTCTTCTCACCGGGGAGGGCATCCAGCATGCCGGCCTCGATGCGATGCACCAGGCCCCGCGGCGCGCCTTGCGCCGGGATGAAGTAATACCAGCGCCGGGTTGGCGTGCGCGGTGGCTGGAAGCCGAGTATGCGGTACGCGAGCGGATCGCGCTGATGATGGTCAAAAAAGAGCCAGCCGTCGAGGCATTCCTCGCGCAGCTTGTCCTGGATGCTCCCGAAACGTTCAGGCATGCTTGGCCTCCTCCTCAAACGGCGCCAACTGCTCGCGCGAAGGCGGCGGCGTGAGCAAGCTGACGATTACGAGAGCGGCGACCGAGGCGGCTAGCCCCGGATAAATGCCGAGATCGGCAGGCTGCCCCGCAAGACGCCAAACCACCGTCACCAGCGTACCCAGCGCAATCGAAGCGATGGCGCCCGCGGTGGTGGCGCGCTTCCAGAAGAAAACGGCCATGATGACGGGCGTGACCGCCGCGCCGTATACGGTGTACGCGTAAACGGCGGCCTCCAGAACCGATGTCAGCGTGGTCGCCTGGAACACCGCATACATCCCGAGCGCAACCACAATCAGGCGCGAGATCACCAGCCGGCGCCGGTCCGAAGCTTTCGGATTGATGAAGCGCGAATAGACGTCGTGGATAATGTTCGTCGCGGGCGAGAACAGGAAATTGTTTGCGGTAGAGATGAGCTTGGCGAATACACCGCCGAGCAGCAACGCGCCGGCGACCGTCGGCAGACCCATGCGCGCGGTGAGCGGAATGATCTCGCGCGGGTTCTCGGTGTGGAACTGGGAACTGCCGACCACCGCTATCGAAACGATCAAAGTCTCGAGAATCAGGGCTCCGATGATCCAACCGGCTACCGACACCTTTGCGTCGCGCTCCGAACGAGCCGAGAAGAACTTCTGGTACATGCCCTGGTTACCGACGAGCAGCAGCAGGGACGGGATGGTGTAGCCGAGCGCCTGCACGAGCGTGTGATCCCCGAGTGGCTGGAAGTGCGTGGCGGGCAGCGCGGCGCGGACTGCGCTCCATCCGCCGACGTTCGCGAGCAGCAAGGGGAACGCGATGATGACGATGCCGGAGACGAGCGAACCGATGACGAGGTCGAGGTACGCGACCGACGCCATGCCCGCGCCCGCCGTGAATGCGATGACGAACGCGGCGATCAGATACATGCCGAGCGTGCGGTCGAGTTCCGGGATGATCAGGTGGAGTATGTCCCCGCCTGCGATCATCTGGTAGCTCGTAATTGTGGTGTAGGAGATGACGATGGCGATGGTTGCCAGCACGCGCGCCCAAGCGTTGTAGCGCGTCTCGAGCAGGTCCGGGACCGTGAACTGCGCAAAGTGCCTGGCACGCCCGGCGATTCTCCATATAACGATGAGCCCGAGCCACCCTCCGGCGGGCTGCCAGAGCGCGAAGAAGCCGTTCCGGTAAGCGTTCTCGCCCCCGGCGAACAGGCTCCCCGCGCCGATCCAGGATGAAAGCAGAGTAAACACCAATACGGGCCACGGCAGCGTGCGGCCGGCGACAAGAAAATCCGACTGCTTGTGAACACTGAACGCCTTCCAGATGGTGACGCCCGAGAGGACCACCACGACTGCGGCTACGACGATGATATAAATCATGAGAGAGTCAGACTTTCCGCCATTGTACTGAAGTGGCCAAGCTGGCCACGCCGGCTGCTCCACGTGGATCGGCCACTGTGAATGCCGCGACGTCATCAAGCCAATCCTGGCTCGCGCCGTCCCAGTGCTGGGTGGCGGCCGTGACGCTGTACTCGCCCGACGCGAGCCGGCACTCAAAGCGAAAGTCCACTTCGACGCTCTCCCCGGCGTCCACCTCGCCCAGTTCGAGCTGCTCCAGGCGCGTGTTTGTTCCGAAGACGTCGATGCCGAGCCGGTTCCGGATCATGATGCCGGCGATGGGATCGGACGCGTGCTTGTGAAACCGCGCCGTGACGCGGACGCAAACCGGCTCGCCCGTCGCGACTACCTGCGGCCTCACCTCGACGCAGAGAATCTCGCTTGCGCCATCACCGTGCCGGAAGCTGGCCGCGCCGCGCTCGGATGCCCGCTCGCTCTTTTCGCGTTCGCTGACCATCCCGACATACCGGTTCACAACGTCACGCGGCGATCCCTCCGTTTCCACCTTGCCGTTCAGCATGAGAACCGCGCGGTGCGCCAGGCGCTTTACCAGCCCGAGATCGTGCGAGACGAACAGTATCGTGACACCCCGCTCTCGCAGTTCCTCGAACTTCCGGACGCAGCGGTTAGCGAACATGGCATCGCCTACAGCCAGCGCTTCATCGACGATCAGAATCTCAGGCTCGACGTGGATTGCGGTGGCGAAGGCGAGGCGGACGTACATGCCGCTCGAGTATTCCTTGACGGGGCGGTCCATGAACTCGCCGATGCCGGCGAAGGCCTCGATGCTCGGGAAGGCGCGCTCCACGTAATCGCGTGCGAGGCCCATGATCTCGCCGTTGATGAACACGTTTTCGCGGCCAGTGAACTCAGGGTTGAACCCGGCGCCCAGTTCAAGCAGCGCAGCAACGCGCCCGCGAGTGAGGACGCGTCCCGCGGTCGGCTTCAGGATGCCGCTCACGATCTGGAGCAGCGTGCTCTTGCCGGACCCGTTCGGGCCTACGATCGCGAGGATCTCGCCACGTTCCACCGCGAGAGACACGTCCCGCAGCGCCCAGAATTCGGTGTGTGACGGGCGCCCGAGGAGGGGGATCATCTCACGGATGCGATCCGCGGGCTGCCGGTAGAGGCGGAACACTTTCGAGACGTTTTGTACGAGGACGGCCGCCAAAGAACGATTGTAGCGGTGCGCCCGGCGGCGCGCGCGCACCGCGTTGCCCCGCTCAGACAGCGGCCTGGTGTTTGCCCTCTTGGAACTCCTCGATCATTTTGTCGTTAAATGCGGGAATGTCGTCGGGTTTCCGGCTGGTGACGAGGCCGCGATCTACGATGACCTCCTCGTCACGCCAGTCGCCACCCGCGTTCTTGATATCGGTCTTGATGGATGGATAGGAGGTCAGCTTGCGGCCGCGCACGACACCGGCTTCCACAAGCATCCACGGCCCGTGGCAAATGGAGGCGACAGGCTTGCCGGCCTCGAAGAACGATTTCACGAAGCGCACGGCCTTCTGGTCCATGCGCAGGCGATCGGGATTCATGACGCCGCCCGGCAGCAGCAACGCGTCGTAGTCGTCAGGGTTAGCGGAATTCAGTTCAACGTCTACCGGGATCTCGAGCCCCCATTCTTTGTGATCCCAGCCGCGGACCTTACCCTTCTCGGGCGAGATGACCTTGGTGTCCGCACCGGCCACATCGAGAGCTTTGCGGGGCTCGATTAGTTCCACCTGCTCGAAGCCGTTTGTAACCAGAATTGCTACTTTCTTCCCTTTGAGTTCTTGAGCCATGCTCAGCATTCCCCTTTGCACAACATGGTAACGCGAGCAGGAGGAGAGCGCGCCGGTAACCGGGTCGCCGCCGGCGCGCACAGCCGGAGGTTTAGTGGACCACGGCTTTCGTCGAAAACGGCTGCTGGCGTTGTGAGTGCACGTCGTACAGCCTCTTGTGCGTAACCTGGAGGGCTTCGACGAGTTCGTCGTACGGCCGATCTGTCACGTCCACGAGTCCGATGTTGTAGTTCTCGCCGTCGAAGCGTCCGGTGGCGGGCTGGTCCGCCCACTGGAACCAATGCGTGCCGATCAGTCCCGGCATCGCGAACGCCTGCTCGACGTAGTAGCGATACGCCGCGCCGCGCTGCTTTTGGTCCTTCACCTGGACGAGGCTCGCTGCGAGTCCGCGGCCGGGAACGCCGAAGTGAAACTCGCCGATGATCACGGGCTTGCCGGTGAGCCGCGTAATCTGCTCCAGGCGTTCCGCGCTGACCTGGTAGTCATACACGTTCACGCTGTAGACATCGAACGGGCGCGAGACGCGTATCTCAGCTTCCGTCGGGTGTCCGCCGGAGCGCATGCCCAGGTTCAGATGGTTCGGATCGTACTTCTTGACCGCCTGACTTGTGACCTGGATATAGCGGTCAAACGCGTCCTCGATGAACTTCTTGCGGCGCTCGGGCGTGTCTTCGGCCGCAAGCCACTTCTGCAACTCACGGCGGGTTGCCGTGTCCGACCCCGCGAGGATCAGGTCCACGGTCTGGAGTTCCTTCTGCGGGAACGGCGGTTCGTTGGCGAGGAAGTAGCCGATCAGCCACGGGTCGTTCTTCCGCGGTTCGCACTGCAGCTTCGCCGCGGCGTTCACGTTCGCGGTGAACTCGGGGGAGTAGACGTCTGGTAAACCCAGATAGCTGGCTTTCGTCTCCCACCGCCCCAGCGGAATGACGTAGGGCTTGCGTGCGGCGCGCCACAGTTCCGGCGTGCTCCAGTTTGCGACGGTGTTCAGTCCCCACGCGTCCATGCGCCGGATGGTGAAATCCACCCACCGCGAGCGCCAGTCATCGCCAAAGCGGCGGGCAAGGTTCCAAGTGAAGAACGACGCCCCGGGATCCTCGTCGCGCTGCGGCCCGTCACTGCGGAGCGAAGCCGGAGGCATCGCCCGGAAGAATGCCTCACGGCCGGCGGTGCGGGTCACCATTTCCGGCTGGATGACGTCCGATCCGACCGAGAGGAACAGGTGGCCGTCAGGGTCTACGAACCACCACTTGGCGTCGATCTCCTCCACGCGAAAGAAGCCCGTCGCCTTGGCCTTCGTCTTCGCGTACCCGCCATAACGGCCGTACCCGAAGCCGCCGGATTTGAGGGTGCGCGCCTCCTCGTCCCAGGCCTTCTTCAGAGCGTCCAGGGATATCGCTTTCCCCGGCCACTCGGCGGGGATCCACTGGCCGAATTCGTCCATGAGCGGAAGGGGTTCGAGTACCGCATCGCCGGGGGATTTCTCTGCAACGCTTACCGAGCGTATCTCAACCTTCGGCGAGCCGATCGGCGCCTCCATCTCGAAACCGATGGACGTAACGGCCTTCAGCGGTACGAACGGCCCCCACAGGCCAATGAAATAGCCAGGCCTCGAGCGATTGCCTACGGCTGCCATATCATGGCCGCTTGTCGGGGGCGCCGACAGCATCGAAACGGGAATTGCGGCCCGGATCCACGCGCCGGGATACGGCTGCATGAGAACCCGGCTGAACGTCTGTTCGCCCGCACCGGTATAGATCTTCAGGCTGAAACGCTGCGGGCTGGAGGCTCGCAGCTCGAGGACGAGCGCCTCATAGCCGGACCAATCCGAGGGAAGTCCGGATCCGAGGTCCTTAAGATCGATCCTGGTGACGGACGAGGCTTTCGAACCGTCGAAAGTGATGGTGCGCGCCTGACCGAACGAAAGCTGGACGGCCGCGCTAAGCAGCAGCACGCAAAGAGGAATGGCAGTGGGTATGCGCTTCACACCCCAGATTCTACCAGCGGCGCACTTCCATGGCTTTAACTCCGAAAGTCCGAGCGGGCGGGAGCCCGGCTTCGGTAAATTGTGAACTGGCGGCGAACCACACGGCCGCTTCCGGCATCTACTGACGACAGCGCGGGGAGGATCAGCACATGAAACTGGGCGCGTTACTGATTGCGGCGGCACTGACGGTATCAGCCGCATTCGCCTCCGAACCCGACGGCAAGGCCGCATTTGAGCGGCTCAAGACCCTGGCAGGCGAGTGGGAGGGCAAGCTGAAAGATGGAGTGACGGGGAAGGTCAGCTACGAGGTGATCTCCGGGGGCTCAGCCATCCTCGAGCGCTCCTGGGGCAACGGCATGCCCGAGGGCGGCAATATGGTGAGCGTCTACCACCTGGACGGCAACCGGCTGATGATGACGCATTACTGCCTGGCGAAGAACCAGCCCCGCCTGGTGGCCAAGAGCTACGACTCCGAGAAGGGTGAGATCGCATTCGAATTCCTGGACGTCACGAATCTCTCGGGTCCCGATGACGGCTACATCAGCGGCGCAGTGTTCCACCTCGGCAGCGACAAAACACGCTTTGCCAGCGATTGGAGTTTCACCAAGGCCGGCAAGGTGGCGGGAACCGAGAAGTTCGAATACACGCGCGTGAGGTAAAGGAAATTCAACGCAGAGACGCGGAGAAATGCAAGAGAGAGGAGCACCAGCACGAAAGGGTGCGCCAGTCGGGCGAAGGCGTTACCTTTTTTCGCTTCCCGCTTTTCTCTGCGTCTCTGCGCCCTCTGCGGTGAAGGCTCTTTGGCAGTTCAGGCATTCACTGTTTCGATGACGTCCGCTGCGCTGAAGTACGCGCAATCCGGGTGGTGGAAGACCAGCGCGCTCACGCTGGCTTCGGGGTCCATCATGAAGCCGTCGGTCAGCCGCACGCCGATGTCCTCCGGCTGCAACAGCTTCCAGATGCCTGCCTGGTCATCCAGGTTCGGGCAGGCGGGATACCCGAAGCTGTAGCGTTTTCCGCGGTAGCGTGACGTGAAGCGTTCGTGCATGGTCAGTGAGGGAGGGTCGAGGAACCCCCAATCCTCGCGGATGCGGCGGTGCAGCCACTCGGCTGTGGCTTCGGCCGTCTCCAGCCCGAGCGCCTGAGTCGCGTGCATCTTGAAGAACTCGCCCGCGGCCTTGGCTTCCTCGGCTTTTTCGCGAATCCCCTCGCCTGCGGTCGCAACGATTAGCGCGATGTGATCCCGCCGCCCGTCTTCCGGATCCAGCACATAGTCGCTCAGGCACAGCCCGTTCTCTCGCGGCTGTCTGCCGAACTGGAAGGTGTGCAGGGGCTCGGCGGCGCCCGGCGCGAACAGATGAATGGCGTTGCCGTCGCGCTCGGCCTCAAAGAATTGCCATACGGCCCGGATCTTCATCCACTGAGCAACATCATGCTTCACGCGCTCGACATTGTGGAACAGTTCGAGCGCCTTCGGTTCGCGTTCCGCCAACGCCTTTTCAAAATTTCCCTTGTAGCCGAGGTGCTTGCCGTACAGCATGAACGGGTTGATGTAGCTCCAGACCTCCGCAAGTTGCGGCACGTCGCGAACTTTACGGTCCAGGTACGGCGCGGGCGGGATCGGAACGTCTGTCCTGACCTTCGCGCTGCGCGCTTCACCGGCCGGTGCGGCCGCGGCCGCGACAACGGCAACCGGCGGAGTCTCCCGGTGCGTGCTTGCTGCGAGCACGCGCGGGCGCGTTGCCGGGTCCACCAGCTCGTTCATCGTCTGGAGCCCCGTCATGGCGTCCTTGCAGTAGCAGACCGCTTCTCCATACGCTGGCGCGATTCTCGATTGCGTGAACCGCGCGGAGAGCGCCGCCCCGCCCACCAGCAGCGGCACGCTGATGCCGGCGTCGCGGAGATCCGCGGCGGTCACAATCATCTGCTGCGCGCTCTTTACGAGCAGGCCCGAAAGGCCGATCGCATCCGGCTTGTGCTGGTGATACGCGCGGATCAGGTCCTCCGGCGGCACCTTAATCCCGAGGTTCACGACTTCGAATCCGTTATTGGCGAGGATGATCTCGACCAGGTTCTTGCCGATGTCGTGGACATCGCCCTTCACGGTCGCGAGCAGCAGTTTCGCCCGCGCCGCCGAGTCCGCCTTCGACATGAACTGCTCGAGGTGGCTCACCGCGGCCTTCATAGCCTCGGCGGATTGCAGGACCTCGGCGACGATCAGTTCGTTGTTCGCGAAGAGGCGGCCCACTTCGGACATTCCGGCCATCAGCGGCCCGTTGATCACGTCGAGTGCCGAAACGCCTTCCTTCAACTTCAAATCGAGATCGGCGATCAGTCCATCCTTCGTGCCCTCGACGATGTACCGCGCGAGGCGCTCATCGAGCGGCAGTTGAGCCTTGGCTATCTGCTGTTTCGGCGCACGCTTGCGGAAGTGATCGGCAATGGCTGCGATGTGGAACTGGTTGATAGCGGCTCGCTGCTCGCGCGCCTGCTCGCGCCAGTCGTCCGGCGCTGTGCGGAGAAGGTCGTACTGCGGATGATCCGCGGGGACATCCGCGGGCGGCTTATTGAAGAGAAGGTCCTCGGCCAGCCGGCGCTCCTCGACGGGAATCGAGGCGAACCGTTCCAGCTTCTCCGAGTTCACGATGGCAAGATCGAGCCCCGCCTTCGTCGCGTGATACAGGAATACGGAGTTGACCACCTCGCGGGCCGCCGGCGGCAATCCGAACGAGATATTCGAGACGCCGAGGACGGTCTTGACGGGCAGCTTCTCCTTGATCAGCCGCACCGCTTCAATCGTCTCGACCGCACCGCCGATGTAGTTCTCATCGCCCGTCGCGCAGGGGAACACCAGCGGATCGATGATGATGTTCGTGGCGGGGATACTGTACTTCTCCGTGAGGAGACCGAACGTGCGCTCCGCCACTGCAAGCTTGCGCTCGCGCGTGAACGCCTGCGCCTGCAGCTTGTCCTCGTCGATGGTCCCCGCGATTAGCGCGGCCCCGTAGGCTCGCGCCAGCGGGCACACGCGCTCGAGCTTCTCCTCGCCGTCTTCCAGGTTGATCGAATTGATGATGCTCTTCCCTTGACAGTACGTGAGCGCAAGTTCGATGGCGGCCGGGTCCGTGGTATCGATCATCACCGGCGCCTTGATCTTGCGGATGAGGCGGTCGTAGAACGGCGGGATGTCGTTCATCTCGTCCCGATCGCTGGACTGAAGGCACACGTCAGTCACCTGGGCGCCGTTGCGCACCTGGCGGCGGGCGATCTCCGAGGCCTCCTCCCACATCTCCTCTGCAACGAGGTTCTTGAACGCGCGCGAGCCGATAACGTTCGTGCGTTCGCCGACCAGCAGCGGCCGGTTCGCCTCCTCGGCCTCTACCAGTTCGACTCCGGAATAGAACACCCGCCCCGTAGGCGGCGGTACGGCGCGCGGCGCTTTTCCTGCCACGGCGCGGGCCATCGCGGCCACGTGCGCAGGCGTTGTGCCGCAGCAGCCGCCGACGATGTTCAGCCAGCCGTGGTCGGCGAAGCGCGCAAGCTGCGCGGCGAGCGAATCGGGTGTCTCCAGGTACAGCCCGTCTTCGTTGGGCAGCCCGGCGTTCGGATAGCAGGAAATTCGCGCGGTTGCGATAGCGGCGAGCGTGCGGATGTGGTCCGTCATGAACTCCGGCCCGGTGGCGCAGTTCAGGCCGATCGAGAGCGGCTTCGCGTGCTCCATCGAAACGTAGAAGGCATCAGCGGTCTGGCCGCCGAGCATGGTGCCCATCGGTTCGATGGTGCAGGAGAGCATCACCGGCACATCCGGCGCAATGCTGCGAATCCCGAGCAGCGCCGCCTTCACATTGCGCGTGTCCTGCGCGGTTTCCACAAGCAGTATGTCCGCCCCGCCATCCAGCAGGCCGCGAGCCTGTTCGGCATAGGTGTCGCGGAGATCCGAAAACGTGACGCCGCCCGTGACGGTAATCGCCTTTGTCGTCGGCCCCATCGAGCCCGCGACGAAACGGGGCCGCCCGGAGGTGGCGAACTCCGCTGCCGCCTGCGCCGCAAGTTCCGCCGCGCGGCGGCTCAGCTCGTAGGCGTCCTTTGCGAGCCCGTACTCGGCCAGAACGATCCCGGTGGACCCGAACGTGTTGGTCTCAACGATGTCGGAGCCGGCTTCGAAGTACGCGCGATGCACACCCGACACGACGTCCGGACGCGTGCGATTCAGGTTTTCGTTGCAGCCTTCGAGCGCAGCGCCGCCGAAGTCCTCTGCCGTGAGGTTCGCCTGCTGGAGCATGGTCCCCATGGCTCCGTCCATCACGAGGATGCGGCTCTCCAGGGCTTCGATAAGGCTCTTGCGGCGGATGTCGCGTTCAGGCATGGGGATATCTTCAGTCTGCCACAGCACGCCACGCGCAGGCGTCTACTGCGCTTCGGGAAGCACGAGGATCGGGTCCGGGCGCTCACCGGTCTTGAACTCGCCCACCTGCTTCCAATCCTTTAGCGAGAACTTGAGAACACGGTTCTCCGCTTGTGCCGAGACGTAGACGAACCGCTCCCCAGGCCCCACGCCGAGTCCCTCGGCACTCTTCCCGACCGGGATGCGCTTCACTTCGCCGAGCGCCTGCGTGTCCACCAGCGCGAGTTCGCCCGAACCGATCAGGCTCACCAGGAGGTGCCTGCCGCTATTGACCAGGTGCGCACGGGCCGGTTGGCCCTTCAACTCGATCCGGTGCACCACGTTCATCATGTCCGTCGAGATCAGCGCGATGAGGTTGGCGCCGCGCGTCGTGACGTACAGGCGGTACCCGTCCGAGGATAGTGCGAGGCCCATCGGCACGCCGCCCACTTTCGTCTGGGCCGTACCGCCGGATTTCAGATCCACCACCGCCACGGTGCCAGAACCCGCGTTGGCCAGGTAAGCTCGCGTCTCGTCTTCGCTCACCGCGATCATGTGCGGCAACTTCCCGGGTGTATCGATGCTGCGGATCACTTTCCGCTCGGCGGGATCGATAATGTGAA
>DATMXS010000117.1:0-19445 GCA_035561355.1 Bryobacteraceae bacterium
CTACAACCAGTGGGGCACGTACAGCTACAGCACGTTCGACGCGTTTGCCCTCGACTTCAGCGGCAACACGGCGGGCGCGAAGAACTGGACCACCTTCTCGCAGGGCGCCGGCAACCCGATCGTGGACACCACCATCCGCGACTACAACTTCTACGCGCAGGATCAGTTCCGCATCACGCCCGCCCTCACGGTGAACTACGGCGTGCGCTACGAGTATGCCGACCTGCCGCAACCTGAGATCTCCAATCCGGACTACGCCCAGACCGGCCGCATCCCGACCGCAAACAAGAACTTCGGCCCGCGCGTCGGTATCGCATACAGCTTCAACAAGGACCGCACGGTGATCCGCGCCGGCTACGGCGTTTATTACGCACGCTTCCAGGGTGGCCTTTTGAACACGCTGTTCACGAAGAATGGCGTGTACCAGCAAAATCTTTCGCTCAGCGCCTCCCGCGCCGATGAGAAAGCGGCAGGGCCGGTCTTTCCGTTCCGGCTGCCGAGCATGAACATGAAGGCCGCGTCGGGCGACCTGACGTTCGCCTCGGACGACATGCGCAACCCGTACACGCAGCAAGGCTCCCTCGGTATCGAGCACCAGCTTTCGAACAGCATGGGCGTGACGGCATCCTATATTTGGAGCCGCGGCCTGCACCTGTACGGCGTGCGGGACTCGAACATTGGCCCGCTCGGTCCCGATGTCTCCTACAAAATCATGGATGAGGCCGGCAGCGAGGTGGGAACCTACACCACGCCGACGTATCTCTACGCCAACCGCATCGACAAGCGGTACGGCAGGGTGAACGTGATCGAGTCGAACAACAACACCTACTACAATGCCCTCGCACTCCAGTTCCGGAAGCGCATGGCGAAGGGACTCCAGGCTAGCGTGAGCTACACGTGGGCGCACTCGATCGACTACGGGCAGCGCGGCGGCGATTCCAACATCTTCTTCTCCGGCGCGCCGACCACGATGTTCAATGGCGACTACCGCGGAGAGAAAGGCTCGGGCTCGCTGGATCAGCGGCATCGGTTGGTCTTCAACAGCGTCTGGGCCCCGGAACTCAGCACGCGCACCGACGCGGTCGGACGCTTCCTGTTCAACGGCTGGCAGCTTTCGCAGATCACGACGGTGGCTTCGGCGCAGCCGGACACGCCGTATATCTACATCTCCGGAACGCCGTTCGCCGGCTACGCCTTCAACGGTAGCCTGAACGGCTTCGGCGGCACCAACCGCGTGCCATTCTGGCCGATTTCGAGCCTCGACGTCGACCAGGTATTCAGGACGGACGCGCGCCTCAGTAAGATCCTGCCGTTCACGGAGCAGGTGAAGCTTTACCTCAACTTCGAGGCGTTCAACGTCTTCAATCACGTGTCGAACACAGTGCTGGAGGCGCGCGCCTTCACCGCCACCAACGGCGTGATCAGGCCGTATGCCACCTACGGCGTCGGCAAGGCGTCCGGGGGCTTCCCGGATGGCACCAACGCCCGCCGCGCTCAGGTCAGCCTGCGGTTCGTGTTCTAGACGAAGCAGTCAGTAAGGCTGTTTGAGAGCCCACCGGCGCCCACGAGGCCCGGTGGGCTTCCTTTTAGGGCATCTCAGGGGTTCAGAGCAATGCTCAGTTCACCTTGCTTCTTGCTTCTAGCTCCTACCTCCTAGCCTTCTGCATTCTGCATTCTCAAGAAGGCGTACAATCTTGACTTACCCGGAGACACTACAGGCATGCCCTTTCGTCTGGATGGAAAACGTGCGCTCGTCACCGGCGGCGCGAGCGGGATTGGAGAGGCTACGGTCCGTGCATTCGCGGCCGCTGGCGCCACGGTCCATATCCTGGACCTGGACCGCGCCCGAGCCGAAGCGCTCGCGGCGGAGCTTCCATCCGCCGCGCCGTTGATCTGCGACCTCACGGACGAGGCGCAGGTCCGGGCCGCATTCGCCTCGCTGCCGGGCCTGGAAATCCTCGTGAACAACGCCGGTATCGGTCTGGTCGGCGGCATTCTCGAGACCGAGCTCGCCGATTTCCAGAGGCTCTTCCGGGTCAATGTTGAAGGCACGTTCCTGGCGACGAAAAACGCCCTGCCTTTGCTCCTGGCGGCAAACCCCGGTAAAATAATCAATATAGGATCAGTCGCGGGGCTGGTAGGGGTTAAGAAACGTTTCGCGTACTGTGCCACTAAGGGCGCGGTTGTCGCGATGACGAGGCAATTGGCCGTCGATTACCCGTCCGCCTTGCGCGTTAACTGCATCTGTCCAGGTACGGTGGACACGCCTTTTGTCGAAGCCTACCTGGAGAAGTACCACAAGCATGAGAAAGAGAAGGTTCGGGCCGAACTGAACCAGCGGCAACCGGTGGGACGGCTCGGCAGACCGGAGGAGATTGGGCACCTGGCGCTCTATCTGGCCTCCGACGAAGCAGATTTTACGCACGGGTCGGTAATTAGTATCGATGGCGGGTGGACTTCAGCTTGACGGATTTGGCTTTATCCTTGACAATTGTCTTGTCCGACCAGTTCTAGTACTAGTTTTGTGACCGTTGGCGTGTGAAACATTGCGCCGAGTTCATGTTGTTAAGGCGAAACTTCAGCGAACAATGCACCGACAGACAACCCTCCGCGTCCTGTCAATGCTTCTCGCCCTGGCCGTCGGCACCGGGGTGGCTTCCGCAAGTACCAGCCGGAAGAGCACTGTAAAAAAACCCACCCGCAAAACCACAGCGGTTAAGCGGACCAAGACCACAGCGGTCAAACGGCAGAAAAAATCCGTTATCTCCAAGCGCTCGACCCCGGCGGCATTAACGTCGCGCGTGTCCCGCAGGCGAGCCCGCCGCGTTCGCTACAATCCGTGGACCGTTCCGACTTATGCGGATTCGACGACCGGCGACCGTATTGACGGTGAGGATCTGACCGTCCGGCGTGCCGCAGTGGAGTCCCTGGGACCGTATAACGGCACTGTCGTGGCGGTCGATCCGGATACTGGCCGCGTGCTGACGATGGTGAATCAACGGGTCGCCCTCACGAGCGGCTTCCAGCCGTGCTCCACAATCAAGGTGCCCGTAGCACTGGCCGCACTCTCCGAAGGCCTTATCGACAGGAACACGCCGGTGCGGCTGTACGGGCGGACCTCGATGACGCTGACCCAGGCGCTGGCGAAGTCTAACAATCCGTACTTCGCGAACCTCGGGATCAAGCTAGGTTACGATAAGTTCACCTACTACGCGCGCCTGTTCGGGTTGGGCGAGAAGGCCGGCCTGAACATTCCCGGTGAAGAGGCGGGCATCTACCCTGAAGCTCCTCCGAAAAACGGCGGCATGGGGATGATGACGAGCTTCGGCGAGGGCATCACGTTCACGCCTCTGCAACTGGCTGCGCTGCTCTCCTCGATTGCGAACGACGGGACCCTGTATTACCTCCAGTATCCGCAAAGCCAAGCGGACCTGGAGGCATTCGTTCCCCGGGTGAAGCGTCAGCTGGATATCAAACAGCTGATCGCTCAGGTTCGCCCAGGGATGTCGGGCGCGGTGGAGTTCGGTACGGCGCGCCGGGCGGTTTTCGATCCGGAAGCTCCGGTGTGCGGCAAAACCGGCACCTGCACGGGCGGAACAACCCACCTTGGTTGGTTTGGTTCATTCAGCGACTTCGGCGACCGCAAACTGGTTGTCGTGGTGCTGCTCACCGGCGGCCACGGTGTGAGCGGCCCGACGGCCGCGCAGATCAGCGGCAACATTTACCGCAAGCTGATCGACGAAGGATACTTCAGGCAACGGCCGGTGCTCTCGCCGGCGATCCTGGTACCGCGCTAGAGAGAATCGCAGCAGATTCAGAAGGGCGCTCCGGAAGGGGCGCCCTTTTTGTTTTTCGGGTAGCCTATTCCGCCGGTGAACCGTTAAGGATGCGCTCGCCCATGGCGAACTTGAGGTCGTCAATCCCCTGCCCGGTAACCGCCGAAATCTCGAAAAACGGCATCTCATGTTCGGCGGCCAGTTGCCGCAGGGCTGCGATGCGCTCCGGGTCTTGCGCGGCGTCGAGCTTGGTCGCCACCAGCATCATGGGCTTCGAGGCGAGATCCTCACTGAAGTTAGCAAGCTCCCGCATGATTATATTGAAGTCCTGAACGGGGTCCCGTCCGGTCGCTTCCGATACGTCGACGAGATGCGCCAGGAGTCGGGTGCGCTCGACATGCCGCAGGAAGCGCGTGCCGAGGCCGTGCCCCTCATGTGCGCCTTCGATGATGCCGGGGATGTCCGCCACCACATACGCCCGCAGGTCGTCCATGCGGACCACGCCAAGGTGCGGCTCGAGCGTCGTGAAGGGGTAATCGGCGATCTTCGGCTGCGCTGCCGAGATACGCGAGATCAGTGTGGATTTGCCGGCGTTCGGGAACCCGACCAGGCCCACGTCCGCCAGCAGCTTCAATTCGAGGCGCAGGCGCTTCATCTCGCCCGGACGCCCGGGCTCGTGCTCGGTGGGCGCCTGGTGAGTCGAGGTGGTAAAACGGGCATTGCCACGTCCGCCCCGCCCGCCCTTGGCGACCTCAAAGCGTTCTCCGGGCACAGTGAAGTCGTGAATCAGTTCGCCCGTTTCGGCGTCATAAACCACTGTGCCGACAGGAACGGGAAGATCGATCCCCACGCCCTCGCGGCCTGTGCGGTTACTTCCCTCGCCGTGCCGGCCACGTTCGGCCTTGTGCTCGGGATTGTAGCGGAAATGCAGGAGGGTGTTGTAATGCTCGCTGGCGACCAGCACGACGTCTCCGCCGCGCCCGCCATCACCACCGCTGGGTCCGCCTCGCGGGATAAACTTCTCCCTACGGAACGCGAGACAGCCATTGCCACCGTCGCCTGCCTTGACCTGGATGACGACTTCGTCGATAAACATGGGACAGCCTTATAGCTTGTAGCTCGTGGATTGTGGACCTTTCCACAAGCTACGAGCTACAAGCCACGAGCAGCGGAAGGCGGGAATTATTCGGTGGCGGCGAGGGCTTCGATGTTAACAAACTTGCCGATGCTGCCCCGGTCGCGGAATTTCACGGTGCCAGGGATCTTGGCGAAGAGCGTGTCATCGCTCCCCTTGCCGACGTTCAGCCCGGGCTTGATCTTCGTGCCACGCTGGCGCACGATGATCGAACCGCCTGTGACGAGCTGCCCGTCGAAAACCTTCACGCCGAGGCGCTGCGCGTTCGAGTCGCGGCCGTTTCTAGAGCTTCCTAATCCTTTTTTATGCGCCATGGCGAACTCCTAAACAACGATATCCGTGACCTTCAGGCGGGTGAAATCCTGCCGGTGGCCGATGGTTCTGCGGTACTGCTTCTTGCGCTTGAACTTGAACACGCGAATCTTCTCGCCCCGGCCATGCCCGACGATGGTTGCCAGGACCTTGGCGGAGCCGAGATCGCCGCCCGTAAGCATCTGGCCTTCCTCACGGCTCACGGCGAGAATGCTGTTCAACTCCAACTCGGCACCCACATCCCACGGCAACTTCTCGATCTCGATCGTATCGCCGGGGGTGACGCGGTACTGCTTACCGCCGGTCTCAATCACTGCGTACATACCAGAACCTTCCCTGTTTCGCGAATTTGACTCGTCCGGAGGCCGACCTTACGTGCAGGCGCACCTGATGGGTGCACACCGAAGGTGACAATACTTTAGTGTACAACAGCCACCCGGACAACGCACGCGCGCCGCGCTCAGAAGGGCCGGAGCGTTTCACAGGGGAAGTCCCCGGCCCCGTCCTGGACAAGCTAAAACTCTAATTTCAAACCCAATTGCAGGTCACGGTTGTCGCCGTTTGTCGAAGTGATACGCCCCGCAGTCAGGCTGCCGATCGTCGTGTTCGGGAACCCGAAATACGGGGTGTTGAAGATATTGAAGCCGTCGAGCCGGAACTGCACCCGCCACGTCTCCCCGATGTTCGTGTTCTTTACGAATGACAGGTCGAAATTGGTCTGGCCTGGCGCGTAAAGGACGCTCCGTGCCACGTTGCCGTAGGTATTCGGCGGGGGCGCCGCGAAGTCCCTCGGGTTGTACCACTCGAACGGGTCGGGATTGTCTTTGGTTCCGGGCCCGATGCGGTTCGGCCAACTCGGCGCGCCGTTGTTAACACCATTCTGCAAACCAAGACTGAAAGGACGGCCGGTCTGAATGGTGGTGATCCCGTACAGGCCCCAGCCGCCCAGAATTTTCTCCGAAACGCCCTCGGTAGCCCAGCGTTTGCCTCTTCCGAACGGCAGGTCATAGACGTAGCTGCCGATGAACCGGTGCTTCACGTCGAAGCCGGATGCGCCGTATGCCGCCTTGATGTTGGTCACCGTTTGCGGTCCGCCCGCCGAACCGCCCCCGCTCGCCGATGAACCGCCGTAATCGAGCGACTTCGCGAATGTGTACGACAGCAGGAACTGCAATCCGTTCGCATACCGCTTGACCAGCTTGGCCTGAAGGCCATGATAGTTCGACATGTTGCGCGGCTCGAACATCGTGATATTGCCGATGTTGTTCAGAGGCTGAATCAGACGCCGCGAGGCGAGGCTGCCGATCCCAGGCTGCACCTCGTTGACGTTCAAGCCCAGTTGCAGGTGGATGCCGCGGCTGCCCGCGTAACCGACCTCCGCAAGCAGACTCTCGCTCAACTGGCGCTCGATATTGAACGTCCACGTTTCCATGTACGGCGTCTCATTCCGCCACGCGTGGCCGATGACGACCGGAGTAGGACGCGTCGCGTTCAATTCCTCCGTCGTGGTCGGCTTCAGCGGCGTCACCGGCGGGAAGGGGTTGTCGATAGTCGGGATCGCAGACCAGTTCGTCGGGTTGACAGGGATGTTGCCGAGGTCTTGCGAGATGACCCACGGGATCTGCTGCCCGAGCAGGTTCGAAGCGGACGGCTGGAGCGGAAAATAGCTCAGGCCGAAACCACTGCGCACCACCGTCTTACCGTCGCCGGTAACGTCCCACGCCATGCCGACACGCGGGCCGAAGTTGTTCCAATCGGTCTGCTTTCCAGCGGTTCGCGAAACGCCGTTTTCACCTGCGTAAGCGAGGCGTAGATTCGTCTGGTCGAAATTGACCAGGCGGTCGCGAATCTCGACATCGGGTGTCCACACGTCGTACCGCATCCCAAGGTTTACCGTCAGCCGCCGCGAGATGCGCCAGTCGTCCTGGAAATACGCTCCGTGGTCGGTGTTCGTGGTGTAGTACACGTCCCGCAGGAAGCCACGTCCGCCATTCGTGAGGTAGCCCAGAAGCAGCGTCGCCATACCCGTTCCGCCGGTATTCGTCACCGGGTCGCGCGTGAAATTGGTATTGAACCCGAGAATACCTCGCGTATTCGCACTTCCCGGAGGTCCTGTAAAAGGGGACACGAGCCGGCGGATGTAGCGATACCCGAACTTCATCGTGTGCCGATCCACCGTCCAGGCCATGCCGTCCTCGATCTGAAAGTGAGTCTCGCGCGGATTGGCCGGCAGGAAGCCCGGCCCGCCGCTCAAGCCCGTGTAGTTCGTGACGTCGATGTTCGGGATGCCGCTCGTGTTTTCCGTGACGTTGACGCCCTGAATGCCAAGCGACTCCGCGGCCGCGTGTCCGAAGTCGGACTGCGTGGTCCGCGGTATCGTCCGCGCGTATCCCGTCCGGAACTCATTTACCAGGTTCGGCTTGAAAACGTGCGACTCGTTGATCGCCAGCCCCGATGTGCGCAGCCGCGTGTTCTGAATGCCGGCCACGTACGGACCGAGGTCGAACCGCTGGGCGGCGTCAGCGGGCGTCGGCAGACAGCAGTTCGCCTGTCCCTGCGGCGCATTCAGCCTGAAGTACTGATAGCCGTAGCGGACGAACAGCGAGTCGTTCTGCCCGATCTGGTGATCGACGCGTGTGGTGAATCCGTCGTCGTCGATCGACCGCGGCACTGCGATCGTGAAGTTGTCGGCGTTGCCCGGACGGTTCGGCAACGGGTAAACGCTCGCAACATTGCGCGCCACCGCATTAATCCGCTCCGGCGGGATGACGTTGTTTGGGAACTGATCGCGCAGGAATTGCGGATTTGTTGTGCTGACGGGCGCAGTGGCGTCGAAGCTCGGGTTGAGCCTCGTGGTCAGCGGATCGTAAATCTTGATCAGCTCGCCACGGGTGTTCGTGTAGTTGCTGAAGTCTCCGAGCCGCTGTTCCGCCGTCGGCACCGTATTGATGAAGGTTAGACCCCGCCGCTCGCGCGCGCCGTAGTAGTCACCGAAGAAGAACGTGCGGTTTCGCCCGTTGTAGATCTTCGGCAACACGATTGGTCCACTGAAAGCCGCGCCGTACTGGTTCCGGCGGTACGCCGGTTTGGGAACCTCAACACCCGCGGCATTCGTTTTCTGTTGGAAATAGTTCCGCGCGTCCAGCTTCTCGTTTCGGAAAAACTCGAACAGCGTCATATGCAGGTCGTTAGACCCCGACTTGGTCGAGACGGAGACGACGCCGGCTCCACGGCCGAACTCCGCGGAGAACACACCCGTCAGCGCCTTGAACTCGCGAACTGACTCGACGGATGGCTGCATGATCACCGTGTTAAACGTGTACTCGTTGTTGTCGATACCGTCTACAAGCCAGGCGTTCGCATTCGCCTGACTTCCGAGCGCGTTGAAATTCGATGCGGCGCGGGGGTTGAACGTGCTCGCGCCTGAGAGGTTCTCGCCCTGCTGGCCCGGCGTGACGCCCGGGACGAGGTAGACGAGCTGTGCGAAATTGCGGCCGTTGAGCGGCAGTTCGCGGATGGCCTTCTCCGTGATGACCTCGCCAAGCTCCGCGCTTTCCGACCGCACCAGCGGCGCGGCGGCCGAGACCTCGACGGTGTCGGTAACGGGGCCAGGGGAGAGCGCCACCTCGACGCGCGCTCTCTGGTCCACCTGCAGCGTGATTCCGCTGCGGACCTCGCGCTTGAATCCCGGCCTTTCGACCGCGACCTGGTACGTTCCCGGCGCCAAAAAGGGGGCATTATAGAAGCCGGTGTCGTCCGTGGTGTAATCCTGGGACGTTCCTTTGCTGGTTTCGGTAATCGTGACTTTGGCTCCGGCGACGACTGCACCGCTCGAATCCGTGACGGTGCCCAGAATCGTGCCAGTGGTTACCTGCCCTTCCAGGTACACGGGAAGGAGAAGCAGGCAGACAATTGGTGCTACCCCTCGCAGCTTCATACCCAACCTCCGTAGTGGTTCCAGTTATCCCCACCAGGAGGGGGTACGTCAAGAGAAATTTGAGGGTATCTCTCTGAAATCAGGCCCGGGCCGCCGCCTTCGCCTGTACGCGTGCCGCGAACCGGGCAACATCGATAACAAAGCGCTCGTGGTCGCCTTCACCCACCTTCTCGCTCTCGTCCCAGGCTTCCACGCGGCAGGTGACCCTCCGGCCCTCGACAGCGGTTACTTCTGCCGTCAGCCGCACGGACATTCCGATGGGGGTGGCGGCGATGTGCTTCACGTTCACGACGGTTCCCACACTGTCCTCGCCCGCCGGCACGTGCTGCTTGATAAGGTTGCGCACCGTCATCTCTAAGTAACCGATCATGTGCGGCGTCGAGAGTACCCTCGCTCCCTCCATGCCGAGGAAGTTGATCGCGTTCTCAGGGGTGACCAGGACGCGCTCTTCGCGCCTCGCTCCGAGAGGAATCTCCATGCTTCTATCCTACGAACTATACTGGTGCGGATGCGCCGGACGCTCTGGCTGTTCACGGTGGCAGTGAGATGCACGATTCCCCAAGGAAGCTGTGGATTGTGCCCTAAACACGGAGCGCACCCGCACCTTCCGACTGCCGTCAATCGCGGCGATACATCACTGAAGGACTCCTGATGGCCAATCTTCGGTTCGCAGCATTCGGGGCGGGTTTCTGGGCGAATTTTCAGCTCGCCGGCTGGAAGGAAATCGGTGGCACGGAATGCGTCGCGATTTACAATCGCACAAAGTCGAAGGCGGAACGGATAGCGCAACAGTTCGGCATTCCCAGGGTGTACGACAACCCTGAAGAGCTGATGCGCAACGAGCAGGTAGATTTCCTGGACATCATCACGGATGTCGATACGCATCCGCTGTTCGTCGATCTGGCCGCGCAGCACAAGAAACCTGTTGTGTGCCAAAAGCCGTTCGCCCCGACGCTCGCCATCGCAGAGGACATGCTGCACAGGTGCCAGCACGCTGGCGTGCAGCTCTATATCAATGAAAACTGGCGATGGCAGACGCCCATCCGCGAACTTGCCCGCGTCCTGCGCAGTGGCATCATCGGGACGCCCTTCCGTGCGCGCATCGACATGATCTCCGGATTCCCGGTCTTCAAGAACCAGCCGTTCCTGGCCGAACTCGATCAGTTCATAGTGACCGACCTCGGCAGCCACACGCTGGACGTCGCGCGCTTCCTTTTCGGCGAGGCGAAGACGCTCTACTGCCACACGCAGCGCGTCCATTCGAACATCAAGGGTGAGGACGTCGCCACCATCCTGATGCGCATGGGGCCGGCCGCCACCTCGGTGGTCGTCCAGATGGCCTACGCCGGGAACTACCTGGAACGCGACCGCTTCCCGGAGACCGCCATCTTCATCGAGGGTGATAAAGGCTCGCTCGAACTGACGCTCGATTACTGGATCCGCACCACCACTGCGGAAGGTACGCACATCAAGCGCTATCCGCCGCCGCGCTACACGTGGGCCGACCCTGCCTACGACGTCGTACACTCGTCCATCGTTCCTGCCCAAGCCAACATCCTGAAGGGTCTGACGGGCGAAGCCAAACCCGAGACGACCGGCGACGACAATCTCGAGACTGTACGGCTGGTTTTCAGTTCATACGATTCGGCCGCGAGCGGCAAAGAAATCCGGTTCTAGCGAAATCGAGGCGGATATGATCCCGAAGCGGGTCCTCTACTACGGCAAGGACGAGCCTCTTCCCGAGAAGGTGGAGGTTCGCGCCGGACCGTTCACCGCAGTGTTCACCGAAGGCGACCTGCGCTGGATCACGTTCCGCTCCGGCCACGTCGAACGTGAAGCAGTCCGCCGCATCTACGTTTCCGTGCGGGACCGCAACTGGGGAACCGTAACGCCGGTGCTGCGCGATGTCGAGATCGAGTGCGGCGCCGAGGAGCTCACCATCACTTATCTCGCCGTTCACAAGCGCGGCGATATCCATTTCGAGTGGCGCGGAAGCATCACGGGCGAGAAGGACGGGACCATTCTGTTCGAAATGGACGGCGAGGCGAAGTCCACGTTCCTGCGCAATCGGATCGGCTTCTGCGTGCTGCATCCCACCGAGAGCTGCGCGGGCCAGCCATGCACGATCGAGAAGGTGGACGGCGCCGTGGAGCGCGGCACGTTCCCGGAACTGATCGCTCCCCACCAGCCGTTCAAAGACATCCGCGGCATTACGTCCCCTCTCTCGCAGATCCGCTTCGAGGGTGATGTCTTTGAGATGGAGGATCAGCGCAACTGGAGTGACGCCTCCTATAAGACGTACTGCACGCCGCTCGCTTTGCCGTTTCCCGCAGAGGTGAAGGCCGGGACGAAGATCCGGCAATCGGTGCGCGTCAATCCGCGGGCAGCGGCGCTCTTCGCAAGCCGCGAGTCCGGCTCGCGACTGATCCGGTCTGCCAGCCAGTCGCCGCTGCCTCCGATCGGCTTCGGCGCTTCGCCTGTTGACGAAACCGAGCTGAAGCGGCTACAGGCCTTGAAGCCGGCCCACATCCGCTGCACGCCGGCGCTGGCGCGTGATTACGGCTGTCCGCTCGAGGTTGAGGTGACTGCGCCTGATTGGCCCGCCATCAAACAGCGGGTGGCGCGCTGGCTGGTGTTCGACCCGAACGGGAAATCGACTGCGGCCGACACGATCAAAGCCGCGCGGCAACAGCTCAAAGGCGCACACATCGTCGCCGGCACGAACGCGTTCTTCACCGAGTTGAACCGTGGGCGGCCGGATCCCTCCATCATCGACGGCGCATGCTTCTCATTGAACCCACAGGTACACGCCTTCGATAACGATTCGCTCGTAGAGAACCTCGCGGCTCAGGCGGACGTGGTTCACAGCGCGCGTGCGTTTCTCGCGGGCAAGCCCGTACACGTAACACCAGTCACTCTCCGGATGCGGGCCAACTCTGACCCTACAGTTCCAGGCAGCCAGCCTGATTCTTCCGATCCCCGGCAGAAGTCGCTCTTCGGGGCGGCGTGGACGGTGGGCAGCATCAAGTACCTTTCCGAACACCCGGCGAGACATCCCGGCCCGGGCGGCGCTGCGTCGCTCACTTACTACACCATCGCCGGACCCACGGGCCTGATGGAAGGCGGCTCGGTCTTCCCGATGTACCACGTCTTCGCCGATGTAGCCGAGTTCGCGGGCGGCGGTGTCGTGACATGCACCTCCACGCTGCCGCTTGAATTTGATGCGCTGGTGCTGAAGAAGGGGCGGCGCACGCGCATCCTGCTCGCCAGTTTTTCTCCTGAGCCGCAATCGGTGCGCGTGGATGTCACGGACATGGGAAGAACGCTGCTGCTGAAATCTCTCGACGAGACCAATGCTGAGCGTGCGATGAAGCAGCCCGAGTCCTTCCGCGCTGAGCCGGCAACTCCCCTGGAGATCACCGGCCACGAAATCGAAATCACCTTGCGTCCGTACGCCATTTTCCGCATTGATAACAAGGAGAACTCATGAACCAGAACATCGGGCTCGGAATCGCCGGCGTCATTATTGGCGGCATTCTGAACGGCAGCTTCGTCGCCCCCATGAAGAAGATGAAGCTGTGGAGGTGGGAAAACTCTTGGTTCGTGTACTCGATCACCGGCTTGCTGATCATTCCATGGATCGTCGCCCTGTTCGCGGTGCCGAACCTGGCCGCTGTGATCGGCGGCGCGCCACTTTCGGCGATCACGATGGCGCTGCTGTTCGGCTTCCTCTGGGGCGTCGGCTCGGTTCTGTTCGGGTTGGGCGTGGCGCGCATGGGGCTTGCCGTCGGGTACGGCCTGATCCTCGGCATCATCACGCCGCTCGGGACGTTTCTGCCGCTGCTCGTCAATCATCCTGAAGAGCTATGGACCCAGCGCGGCCTGGTGCTCGTTCTCGGGACCGCGATCGTGATGGCGGGCATCGTCGTCCTCGCGATTGCCGGCAATGTACGCGAGAAGGACGCTCCGGGCGCGGGCTCGACCGGCGGCGTAAAATCGGGCTTCGCGGCCGGCGTGGTGATCTGCGTTGTCTCGGGCATCCTCTCGCCCTCATTCAACTTCGCGATGACGTTCGGCAAAGAACTGGAACGCCGGGCGCTGGCCGAAGGCGCGAGCCCATTCGTTGCATCGAACGCAATCCTTGCGCTGGCGCTCACGGCGGGGTGCCTTGCCAATGCCGGATACGCGATGCTGCTGATGCAGAAGAACCGCACCTGGAACTTGCTCTCCACCTCGAAAGCACCCGCGAACTACTGGGGCTGGGGCAGCCTCATGGGATTCATCTGCTTCGCGGGCTTCATGGTGTACGGCACCGGCGCGACGTTCCTCGGCGAACTCGGGACCATCATCGGCTGGCCGGTGTTCATGGCGCTCGCCCTGATCACATCGAACGTCCTCGGCCTGCTAACGGGTGAGTGGAAGGGCGCGCCCAAAAAGGCGTACAGCTACTCGCTCGCCGGCATCGGCCTGCTGATCACCGCAGCGACCGTCATCAACGTCTGGGGACCGAAGTGAAGCTGGGGATCGGCACGTACGCGTACACGTGGTCTATGGGCCTGCCCGGGGCGATGCCCGAACGGCCCATGACCGGACTCGACCTCCTCGCGAAGGCTCGCGAGTTGGGCGTGCGCGTGGTGCAATTCGGTCCCAATTACAATTACGAACCCGAGCTAGACGCGATCATCGAGCGGGCGCGCGAGTGGGGCATAGAACTGGAGATCGGGACCAAGGGCATCGAGCCGGATCATCTACGCAAGTGGATCGGCGTCGCGAAGCGGGCGGGCTCTACGCTGCTGCGTTCGTTGCCCGAGTGCGTGGACGCGGAGCTTGTCGCCAAGCTGAAGTGCATTGAGCCGGAGTTGCGGGCTGCGGGCGTGCGCCTCGCCCTGGAAAACCATTCGCTGACCCCGGCCGAGGACCTGGCGCGCGCGCTCGATGCCGTCGGGAGCCCGTGGGTGGGAGTGGCGCTCGACACCGTCAACTCGCTCGCGATTCCCGAGGACACGGAGCGCGTGGCGCGCACGCTCGCGCCCTACACGATCTGCCTCCACGTGAAGGATTTCCAGGTGGCCCGCATCTGGCACATGATGGGGTTTACAGTGGAAGGCCGCCCAGCGGGCAAAGGGCAGTTGAACGTCCCCTGGTTATTGGAGATGCTGCAAAAAGCCGGCGCGGCCCCGAACGCAATCCTCGAGCTGTGGCCCCCGCAGCAGCAAACATTGGAACAGACAATCGCGCTGGAGCACGCCTGGGCGGCAGAGAGCATACAATACTTGCGGAAATACATCGACGCATAACCGTGCCGCGACTAACCCGCGCCGCGCGGTGGCGGCCGCGAGCGGCGGCTCAGACCGGACTGAACGAGGCAAACGAAATGGCAAAAACCGTAGTCATCGTAGGCGCCGGCGGCAAAATGGGAATCCGCGCAGCCGGCAAGATCGGGACGCACTCGCAGTTCAATGTGCTGATGTGCGAAAGCAACCCGGAGCACGCCGCCGGACTGGTGGACGCGGGCTTCACCGTCACGCCGTTCGACGAGGCGGTTGCCGAGGCCGACTTCATCATCCTCGCCGTACCTGACGCCATAATCGGCAAAATCTCCGAAGCCGCCGCTCCGAAAATGAAATCCGGCGGCATGCTCGTCATGCTGGACGCCGCGGCCGCTTATATCGGCGAACTACCGCAGCGGACGGACATCGGAATGATGATTACGCATCCGTGTCATCCGCCATTCTTCACCGAACAGCCAACGCCCGAGGCGCGCGCCGACTACTTCGGCGGCATCGCGAAGCAGGACATCCTGGTCTCGCTCATCCAGGGATCCGAGGAGACGTTCGCCGAAGGCACCGAACTCTGTAGGGCGATCTTCTCGCCTGTGGGGAAGGCGCACCGGGTCACGCCGGAACAGTTCGCATTCCTCGAGCCCTCCATGGCGGAGCTGATCACCGCGACCGCCGCCACGCTCAGCAAACAGTCCATGGACGCCGCCATCGAGAAAGGCGTGCCGCGCGAGGCCGCTGAGGCTTTCATGGCCGGGCACGCGCAGATCGCGCTCGCCATCGTCTTCGGAGCGGAGAAGTCGCCGTTCTCCGATGCCGCCCAGATGGCGGTCGAATGGGGTATGAAGGAGATCATCCGCCCCGACTGGCGCAAGGTTTACGAGCGGGAGACGCTCGAAGAAGCCATTCATTTCATGTTGAAGCCGAAGGAGATTGCCACTAATGTCTAACGCTCAGATCGTCCGTGACGCGCTTGCCGCCGGAGACGGCATTCTGCGCCTGGCGCCCTGCTGGGTGCCCCGTTCCTTCCTGATGCCGGGCGGCCGGCTGAAGCTCGATCCGCGGGATCTCTACGCGCTCGGCGCGAACCGCGGCGGTATCGACGAGCGCTGGTTCTCCTCGACGACGCGCGCCGACAACGGCCCGGGCACTCCCGAAGATGAAGGCCTGAGCTACGTCGCGCTCAATGGAAAGCGCATCCTGCTCAGGGAAGCCATCGAGATCGCCGGCGACGACATCCTCGGCGCGGACGTAATGCAGAAGTACGGCGGCTGGAATGTGCTCTGCAAGTTCTTCGATAACCTCGGCCCCATCCCGCACCACATGCACCAGATGGACGAGCACGCCGCAAAGGTCGGCGCGAAGGGCAAGCCCGAGGCCTACTACTTCCCGCCGCAATACAACTTCACGGGCAACAACTTCCCGTACACCTTCATGGGCCTGAACCCCGGCACCACGAAGGACGACGTGCGGAAGTGCCTGGAGCGCTGGAACGACGGCGATAACGGCATCCTGAACCACTCCCGGGCATTCAAGCTCCAGCCTGGAACCGGCTGGCAGATCGACGCCGGCATCCTGCACGCTCCTGGCTCGCTCGTCACCTACGAGCCGCAGGTCAACTCGGATGTGTTCGGCATGTTCCAGTCCTTGGTGGAAGGCCGCCCGGTCCCCTATGACCTGCTCGTGAAGGACGTGCCGAAAGGATTCCACCACGACTTCGACTACATCATCGGCATGCTCGACTGGGACAAGAACATCGATCCCGAATTCGCCAAGAACCGCCTACTGCATCCGAAGCCGGTCCGCGACGAGGCCGAGATGGCCGAGTGCGGCTACAGCGACAAATGGGTGTGCTACGGCACGGGCTTCTATTCCGCGAAGGAGCTGACCGTTCTGCCGGGCCGCACCGCAATCATCAAGGACGCCGCGGCCTACGGCATGATCGTGGTCCAGGGCTACGGCAGTCTCGGCGAGCTCGAGGTCGAAACGCCCTCCCTGATCCGCTTCGGCCAGATGACCAAGGACGAGTTGTTCGTCTCCGCCTCCGCAGCCAAGGCCGGCGTTACGGTCACGAATGCCAGCGAGACCGAGCCTCTCGTCATGCTGAAGCACTTCGGCCCGGGCAACCCGGACGCAGCGGGATTCGTGAAATGAAATTCGGCGCGAATACCCTGATCTGGACCGATGCGTTCGGTCTGGAGCATCTGCCGCTGCTCGACGAGGTGAAGCAGCGCGGCTTCGACGGCATCGAGGTCGCGCGCTTCTCATTCGACGGCTTCCCTGCGGCGATGATCGGCCGGGCGGCCGAGTCGATCGGCCTCGAGACCATCTTCTGCTCCGCGCTCACGGGCAACCTGAGCATGGCGAGCGAGGATGCGGACATCCGCAAGAAGGCGTTCAATTTCGTCGCGAGCGGCGTATTTACTGCGGCGCAGATCGGAGCAAAGACGTTCGTCGGCCCCTACTGCACTCCGGTGGGACAACTGCTGGGTCGCCGTCGAACCTCCGACGAATGGAAGCGCGTTGTCGAAGGGCTTCAGCGCATGGGCGAGGTGCTCGACCTACACGGCGTGGACCTCGCCATCGAGCCGCTGAATCGCTTCGAGGCGTACTTCCTGAACACCGCCGAGGACGCGGTACGCCTCTGCGAGGACGTGGGCCATCCGCGCGTCGGCGTGCTCTTCGACACCTTCCACGCCAACATAGAAGAGAAAGACCTGGGCCGCGCGATCGTGACGCTCGGACGCCACATCAAACACGTACACACGTGCGAGAACGACCGCGGCATTCCGGGCACAGGCCATATCGAATGGCCCTGCGTTTTCGCCGCATTGAAACAGATCGGCTATGACGACTGGGTAGTAATTGAAAGCTTCGGCTTCGCAATCGAAGCCATAGCCGCAGCAGCCTGCATCTGGCGAGACATCGCACCCACGCCGGAAGTAATCGCGTGGGAGGGAGTAAAGTTCCTGAAGAAAGCGGCAGCGGCCTGATAGGCGATCAACAGGGCGGCACGCCAGCGCCGCCCTCTTATCTGAGATCGTCCCCTGTCGCTAATCGCACGGAGTCGCCCGGGTCTGCACAAGGAAAGAAGCGATGCGGGGAGACCGGGGAGATCCGCAAGGAGCCGTCGCTTTGACACGATTGAAGCGGCTGCCGCGCGAGCGCTCAATTTTGCTTGAGCCTCGTTCGTCGCCGTTCTTGATGGCGAACACGCGTCCCGTCCGTCCCCGGCTTCCACCCAGTAATGCACCGTGGTGCGGTGCACCCCGATTTGAGCCGCGATGGCGGTCACGTTCCCAGTCACCTGAAGCAGATCCAACGCCTGCTGCTTCAATCCCGGCGGATAGCGCCGTTTCCCCACTCGTTTCGACACCTCTCCTCCATTCGATGAAAAGTGTTGAAACTAGCACTGTCTCATTTTTGGGGCGCAGTCCAAGCTTTTCCCGGACGAGCCCATTCATCACTTTTCATCGCCTGTACGCGTGATGATGAACGGTCCCGGTCGAGCAGCTATCGAACCGATCGCCGGGTCAGTTCCGCCGTCAGCCCGTACACGAAGTGAGAGGCCAAGGCGTAGACGTGCGTCGATAGCGGACTCTCCCACGCAGGTTTGGACAGGCCGAGCGCGGGCACGGCGATCTCGTCCGCCCCGAGCCAGACAGCGGCGCCGAATGGCAGGCCCGCGCCCGCCGCAGCCTCGGGCACGACCTCGGCGGCGATCCCATAGGCCGCCCCGGTGACTGTGCCGAAGCTATAGTGCATCACGGGATCGGCGACCTTCTTCTCCTTCGGCGTCAGATCCCGGCCGAAGACGCCGTGCACCAGCCGGGCAGCCGCCTGGACGGTCGCCGGATCGCTCTGGCGCTGAGACGACTGGCCGCCGGCGAATTCGGATGATTGCTCATCTTTCTGCGAACGGACCGCCTTCGATACGCGGCTCCATGCGCTCTGAAACTGGTTCATGCACCATGCGCCGGCCAGTCCCCCGCAACTGCCGGCAATGAGCCCTCGCGATACGGAACGTGTTTCGCGCCCCTTCGTGGACATAACAGCCCTCCCGGTCCCCTCATCCACCATTTTCGTCCTGTCCTTGGCGCAGGCGGCCATGGGGCCGGGCATGGGCGGCGGCACGGAGCGAGCAGGACCGCCGCGGCACTCAAACCGCAATACTATCTGTGTTGACAATATTCGTTGCAACAATTAAACTGGAAACAGATGATCGATTCGGCCATATCGGAGAGCAAGTCCCGGCGCAGTTCCTCTCCGGAGGAAGCCGCGTTCGTGAGCCTTCTGCGTACTACGGACGTGCTTTCCCGCCATCTCACACAGGTACTGAAGGCCGAGGATCTGTCGCAGACGCAGTACAACGTGCTCCGGATCCTGCGTGGCGCGCCGGACGGGCTCGCGTGCGGCGAGATCGGAAATCGGATGATCACGCGCGATCCCGATATCACGCGTCTGCTGGACCGCCTGGAAAAGCGGGGGCTGATCTCGCGGTGCCGTGAAACGAAAGACCGGCGAATGGTCCTGACGCGGATCACGCCCGCGGGGCTCGACGTGCTGTCCAGGCTGGACAAGCCGGTGCAGGAAGCGCACCGGAAGCAGTTAGGGCACCTGGGACGCGAGCGGCTGCGAACTTTGGCTGAACTCCTGGCTGCCTGCCGGGAGCACGCAGGCTGATTTTTTTACAACATATTTGTTGTAACGATTATCGGTCTAACGAATCTACATCGTAAAAGGAGAAAATAGGATGAGTACAGTATCGACAGCATTGAACCCACAGACCCGTACCACCTGGAACATCGACCCGGTTCACTCGGTTGCCGAGTTCAAGGTCAAGCACATGATGATCTCGAATGTGAAGGGGCAATTCGCGTCCCTGACCGGCACGATGACGCTGGATGAAAACGACCTGGCCAACTCACGGGTGGAGGCCTCGATTGACGCGGCTTCGATCGACACGCGCGACGCGCAACGCGACGCACATCTGAAGAGCGCGGACT
>DATMXS010000118.1:0-7031 GCA_035561355.1 Bryobacteraceae bacterium
ATCCTGCCCGGCGGTACAGGCGAAGCGCCGCGGGGTGGCTTGGCGTGACGCCGAGTCGTATCGCGCGGACGCTCCGCGTCTTCGCCCACCCGATCACCGCATCCAGCAACAGCCGGCCGATCCCGCGCGCCCGGGCTTCCGGCGCAACCCAGACCTGGAAGAGGTGCGCGACGCTGGCGTCGTTCGCGTCCTGCCGCCCCCAGGCCAGGCCGACGGGGACGTCATCGCTCAGCGCCACGAGGGGCAACTGTGCTTCGGCCTTTACGCCCTCGCGGAGGCGGGCTTCCCACTCCTGGTCGCTGCGACTCACTTCGCGTGCGTGCGTGCTTCCAAACGACTCCGGCGATTCAACCAACGCGCGGAGACGGAGCTCGCGATAGGCGCGCCATTCGTCGGGCGCGAATCGTCGGACTGTTATCGGCATCCCGTTCGCGGTCGCGGTGTTCGGCTGGCGCGCTGGTCAGGCGGTTCGTGAGTTCACGCGGGAACGTAGGTCAACCGGATCACATCCTCGGCAATGCGGTCATGCGCCGCGAGGCGGAGCCGGGGCCGGGGTCCGGCGAAGTACGGCGTGCCGTGACCCAGCACGACGGGGTGCAGGTAGATGCGATACTCGTCGATCAGGCCAAGGTCGGTGAGGCTCCGCGCCAGGTTCGGGCCGGCAACCTCGATCTCCCCCTCGTGCTCGGCCTTGAGATGCCGGATCGCGCCCTCGAGATCATTCCCAACGAGCGTGGCGTTGGGGCCGACGGATGTCAAGGAGCGAGAAACGACCCACTTCGGCTGGCGGCGCCACGCTGAGGCGAAGGCGCGTTCGTCGTCGCCCCATTCGGGCTGATCGTCGTCCCAGTAGCGCATGATCTCGTACATCTTGCGCCCGTACACGCTGCCGGCCTGTCCCTGGGCTTCCTCGACGAAGTGGCGGAAGAGCGTGGGGCTCGGCGCGAACTTCGTATGATCGACGTAGCCGTCGAGGGACTGGTTCATTCCGAACACGAGCGTGGCCATTTCTCCTCCTCACGCGGCGGATGCGGCGATGTGTGCTGGCCCCTGGCGCCCAGCTTAGGCTGCGAGCGAGCCAAGTAAGGGCGAGCACCGATGGGCTCGCAACCCCGGGCTGGTCCGGGAGCGGCACCAATCGTCAGTCCAGCCGGCGCAGGACTCCCCCCATCAGTTGCGCATGCCACGGACGGCCCAGGCGCGCGCTTGCAGCTCGATCGACCCATCGGACCCCGGCGGGAGCTCCGAGCGCAGTCGCTCGCGAAGCTGCACGCGCCGCGATTCGCTGAGCGACGCGACGTAGCCTGGTGCCGGGCCCTGCCCGCCGAGGAAGGGCGTCCAGTAGTCCTCGAAGTCGCGAAAGTGCGTCGGGACGTCGATCGCGCGGCTCTCCACCTGCCGCAGGCCCGCCGCCTCGAACAACGCTTCGAGTGCCCGAGGATGGCAGAGCGGGAACCGCTCTCCCTCGTCGAGCGCTCGCGCGCGATCGTCCTGCGATGCCGCAGCGTCCCAGAAGCGGCGGAGCATCTGCATGTCACCTGCGTAATCCCAGACGTAGACTGCCACCGTGCCCCCGGCGCGGACGACACGCGCCAACTCGGCGACCGCGAGGCCCGCGTCCGGCACGAAGTTGAGCACCAGCCCGGACACGATCACGTCCGCGCTGGCCGACCGCAGGGGAAGCCAGCGCGCATCAGCAGCAGCGAACGCGGCGCGCCTGTCGGACAGGACGTTGCGGGCATGCGCCACGTAGGAGGGGGAGGCGTCGACGCCGCAGACCAGTGCGGGCGCGGTGTCGGCAAGGATGGCCGCCGTCAGCGCTCCCGTGCCGCAGCCGATATCGAGCCAGCAGATGTTCGGAGGAGCCGCAAGCCACGCGAGGAACTCGCGCGCCACCAGACGGCTCCATCGACCGATGAAGGGCTCGTAGGCGTCTCCAGCGATCCACGCGTCTTCTGCAGGTGTCATCGACATGCGAGAGCGGTGGGCACGGTGCGGGGTGCCAGGGTTCAGCTGCCGGGGCCCCCATAGTGCGGAGGCGGACGGCCGTGCACAATGAACGCCATCGGAAGCGCGTCAGTGTCATACATCTGGTCGTGAACTCCGGTTGTCCTCTTCGCTCGGCGGAATCGGCTTCGGAGCCAGGACCGAGGCGCCCGATTGGCCGAAGCGCGCGACGAGGAGCGGAGGATCGGCAGGGTCCGGATACTCGAGAATGTTCACGTAGTCCGCGGTCACATTGGCGCCAGTCGGGTCCTGCAGCTCCAGGGGCAGGCTGGCAGCCCGGCTCAGTGCGGCGGGATCCAGGCGCACATTGGCGGCCTGCGAGTGGGCAGCCAACACCCCCAGCCGCCACAGGAACTCAGACGCCGAGCGGATGGTCCCCCGGACGCTCGAGTAGGCCGGCAGCGGCGACAGCACCGCCACGGTGAAGCCGGCCGGCGTAAGTTCCGCCCGCCCGAGGGGCACGCCCTGATTCGTGACCGTGAGCTGCATCTGCATCTCTCCCGTCAGGGGCCGTTCGGATTGGATTGCCGCCGCTTCCGCGGTGAGAGTGGACTACCGCAGCCCGCACCCGGTCGGCGCTTCCCCAGCGGGTTCGTACGGAGGCGCGTCCGGATCGTACGGCTTGGTCGCATCCACCCGCTTGCCGGCGACGAACCAGCGCGTGCCGTGGACGTTCTCGACCCGCAGGCGGCGCCAGACGCCAGGGTGCCGCTGCACCCAGATCTCCGTTTGGAGTGCACTCGTGTCCACGCGGCGCGGATCGCCGCCGCCCACACGCTGCAACCGTGAGAGTTCCTGACAAACGTCCGCGACCGCCGTGTCGCCCGTGCTACCGCGCAGCTCGAACCGACGGATCTTGTTCGCGATGTGGTAGACGGAATCGAAGCTCGTGACCAGGCGTCGCGAGTACTCGCGTGCGGCCGCATAGTCGGAGAATTCGCCGCGCACGCCAACCGAGGTGAACGCCGAGTCCTGCACGGCCATGATGCCTGCGAGATCGCGCCTCCGGATGGCCTCGGCGAGGGAGTCGTACTGCGCGACGACACCCGCCCTCGCCGCGAGCACCTTCGTCTCGGCCGGCGGATTACCCGGCGGTGGCGGCGGGGTGCATGCCAGCGTGATCGCGGGAGCGACCGCAGGGAATGCCTGTGTGATCCAGGCGATACGATCTGCGAATGGGTGGCTCATGCGCGTGAGCTATACAATGAGACGAGGCCGCCAGACGCCAGAGTTCAGCTGCGGCGCCCACTCGGCAGCCACCAACGCCGGTAGCCACGTGCGAGAGGAGCTGTCCAGGCGCACACTAAGATGCGGGTCGCGCCGTCAGGGGCAACATCTCCTTAGCCGGCGGCTCACCAGAGCTTCCACCACGGCTTTCGCACGCGCACGGCCGCAAACCCGCTGCACGGACCGTCCAAGACGCTCGGCTGCAGCTGAAAGTCGAGCGCTGGTCCCGAATCGGCGCGTGCGACCACGCGCTGGTCCTCCGATTGGTACCCGATCGACCTGGCGCGGATCACGTAGTCGCCCTTCGGTAGCGAGTCGAGTGCGAAGCGGCCCGCGGAATCCGTGAAGGCTCCGCGCCCCGGCGCAGGCGAGACAACGAAGACTCGCGCGCCGACCACCGGCACAGCCTGCATGCCGAGCACACGGCCTGTCACCCGGCCCCCGGGCGCGCCAATCGACAGCGGAGCGGGCATCTTGGACGGGGCGCTGGTTGGACACAGGCCCGGCACGTCGAGCTCATTCTTCCACTCGTAGCGTGCACACGCGGCGACGCCGCCAGTCAGGGTGGCAGCAGCCGCTACGACTGAGAGAGGATGTGCATGGCGTGACATACCTACTGGACGACCGGCAGCCCCGCAATCGCACATGTCGTCCGACTAACGCTGCGTTAAGCTGCGGCGCGTCGCCTTCCCAAGAGAGGGGAGCCCCCCACATGTACGGCCCCACCAAGCGCCAATAACGATGCGGGTCGCGCCGCCAGCTTCAACAGCTCGTTAGGCAGCTGGGTGCGGGAATATTATGACCCGAATGCGGCTCGACAGTACTCCGCTATTGCGTTGATGGTGCGACTCGACTCAAGAAGCCCGGACCGCACGCTCTGCAGTAGCTCATCGGCCAGGTCTGCCTGGAGTACAGCCCGGCCGCTTTGAAGCGCGGCCTCCAGTTTCCTTCGCGGAACGAAGGCGCATGCGCCGTAGTCGATATTGGAAGGATGCCGAATGAAGGGGTGGTCACCAACGTTCAACGTACGCGTCTTATCCGTGTGCGCACGCTCCGTGACGACCATAGTTGTAACCACTAACTGATCAGCTTCATCCGGATCCGTCAGCACGATTATCAGGTGCTGACCCATTCGGCGATCCCGAAGAAGCAGTGCGGCGCCCGCGCGGATAAAATTCACGCGCCGCGTCGAAGATTAGTCGAGCATTTGAGCTAGGGCTTCATCAGCCGCCAGCGATTCGTCAATCGACTCGATATCGCCTTCCTCTAGCCCGGCGGCCCTCAGCACGTCTTGAATGCTGATAGGTATGGAAGACCCGTGCGGATCCTGCCACTCTGGAAGATCGTGGGTCAAACGTACCAAGTCCCAACGATTCATGTGACCGAACCCAGCGAACGTTTGCTCGAGGATCTGCTCTTGCGCGGGCGACAGCTCGGTCGCGGGAGCCTCTTGCACGAGGCACACGTCGTAATGATCCGGCTCCGAGATAAATTGTCGCCAGTAGGAGGGCGCCTCCGGAGGTTCTTCGGCGACGATCAAATTGTACGTCTGGCTCAGGACAGGTCCCTGAGGCATAGAGACGTAGCGATCGTAGGTGATTGGGCGGCCGTGCTCAATGAGAGCTTGCCGGTCCGCAAGGTACAGAAGCTTTAAGAGCTTCATGTACGACATCCGCCCGCCTCTCAACTTTAGGAGACGGGCTGCAGCCTGCGTTGCGCGTTCCTGACGAAACCTTAGGGGCATCACGGATCAATATACAAGACGGGACCCGGAAAGTTCCCGAAGATTTCCCGAATAGTACAGCCGATCGGCGCTGAGTGCAAGAGACAGGATAGTGCCGCTGAGCTCGCCTCGCCCGGTTGCAGCTAGCTGCAAGTCCTACCTTGGCGGGTTTCGCTCAAGCCACTTGTTCGTACCACTCATCGCGTTAACAAACCAGTGCTCGGATTTTCGAATCTCGCTAACCCAGAGCCGATCGTCCTGATCGACAAACTGCTTGAAATGCTCAGTGACCTCTCGCGAGGTGTTCGAAAGGTTCACGAGCCATAACGAATACTGGGTTCGATGAGCATCGAGCCGGCGCAGCTCGTCCCAGAGCGGTTGATAGCTGAACGAGGAGCGACCTTCGTCAATCAGGTCGTAGGCCAAGAGGTATACAGGCATGCTTGAAGGTGCGAAGGAAGGAGCGTGCTGCCTAACGGATCATCGTTCTCCTGCGGGGCATGATGATGGATGCGGCCAGCGAGCGCAGCGAGCAAGGCCGCTTCCCTAGCAAGTCCCGGCAGCAGCAACGCGGGCTAGGCCGCGCTCATGATCCTGCCTTGACAGCGTCGCGAATCCACGCTCGAAGTTGCACGTAGTTCCGCAACCCGATTTGGTACTGGACGGTTTCCTGCCACGTAGTTGCGTCACGACTAAAGCCAGAAGTGGTGACAACCAATCCACCAGTCAATTTCTCCGCTTGCACAACACCATAAAGCCGTTGCACGACTTCGATCCCTACGCGGCGGTGTGGGGCGTACTTTTTACACTCAGCGACATACAGTACAGTCCCGAGTCCGGTCTTTTTCAGGGCGTATAGATCCTTGCCGCCATCGCGTGTGGCCGGAGTCAACCGTACCTCGAATCCTTGCCGGGTGAGCAACTCCGCCACCAGCTCTTCGAACTGGCGCCCGTCAAGGTGAAAGATCTCTTCGGGTCGCGCATCTAGGTGTTTTAGGACTTGTTCGCTCGCTACAACGAGTTCTGCGGAAACCCGTCCATGGGCGTCGGTGCCGGGTTGAATGAGCGTGCCGTCGGGTCCATAGATGCCGCCTGCAGTGAATTCTCCTAAGAGCTGCGCTGCTTCTGCGGGCGACACTTCGCCATCACGAATTAAATCGGCCACCATCTTCGCGATAGCAACGTTTCCGGCACTGGCCTGGTGCAGTAAAGAGTTGATGTCCCGCGACACGCTCACGCCTTCAGCTGCCCAGAACTGGATCAACTCATCAGACGACAAGCCAGTTAATGCGAGGCCGTACTGCGTGGTGATGACTGGCTCGCGGGAGGCGAGGACCACGCGCACGTCACTCCCACGCGCCTGCGCAATCGCAACGAGCCGGTCCCGCACCGCGGGCGACGCGTAATCCGCGTCATCAATGATGATTAGGCTTGGGCCCATGCCAACCTCAACACCCCGAAAGTCCTCGGCACCCATGCCGGTGAAGCCGTGCAGATAATGCACGCCGCCTGGAAATTCTACGCTTCGGGCGGCGGCTTGGATCAAAGAAGTCTTTCCGCTACCTACGACACCCGAAACGTTTATGACCGCTCCGGGTCGTTGCATCAAGCCCACCAATTGTTCGACCTCACGTGCGCGTCCAATAAATGGCCGCGCCGGCGCGTTCCAAGCCTGTTTCCACTGTTCCGTAAGGATCTTGGACATTTAGGGATGATATAGGCGGGGGTTGCGGCCTAACAGGGTGCTGAGAAATGGGGGATTTCTCGATTGAAACGCGTCCGGCGGTGATTCGGAGGGTTGGATCCGCGTGGAAAGTTCCGTTTCCGCTCCCTTCCGCGGCCCGCGAGGGGCCCTTGTCCCTGGCGGGTCGCGGTCTCGCGACCCGCCGCGGCCGACTTAGCCCGGTTGTGGCGCCAGCAGCCGGCGCAAGCGCACGAGGTTGTACGCCGCGCAGGTGAAGGTGAAGATCCAGTCGACGCAGGCGACCCCGCGATGGCGCAGCTTCCGGAGCAGCCCTACCGTCTTCCCCCAGCCGAAGACTTCCTCGATGAGTTTTCGCTTCCGTTGGCTCAC
>DATMXS010000119.1:0-4528 GCA_035561355.1 Bryobacteraceae bacterium
GATGACCGAGTTCGGCCTTAAGCCGGCGGTTCTCATCCTCGAGGGCGCGAATGTTGAGGGCCTTACCGATGACGGTGGTGAGGTGGTCGAGCGAGAACGGCTTCATGAGGAAGTCGAAGGCGCCGGATTTCATCGCCTCTACGGCAGTCTCGACCGTGCCAAACGCAGTCATCACGATGATGGGCGTGCGGGTGTTCTGGCGGCGGATGGAGGAGAGCAACTCGAGCCCGTTCATCCCGGGCAGGCGGAGATCGGTAAGCACGAGGTCGACGCGATCCACTGCGCGCAAGGCCTCCTCGGCAGTGCCGGCACAATCGACATCGTAGCCGGCGCTCTTGAGCTGGAGCTCCAAGACGCGCCGCAGCTTGTCCTCGTCCTCGACAACCAGTATTCGGCTCTTCAAAGCAGTGTTTCTGTATGGTAGCAGGGGAGGAGAGGTTCGGGGACTGAAGCGGAGGCGGTTCCGGCGCTATAACGGCGCCGGAACCGCACCACTGTAAAGCCAAAGGCCGTAAGCGCGTCGAAGTCGACAGGGCGCTTCGCTGCGATCAGGCTTGTTCGAACCTGGAGAGTTCGGGATCCTCGCTGGCGGCCTGGTTGAAGTCTTCTCGCGGCAGTTCCAGTCGCCCGCAATCGGGGCAGACTATTTCGACGCGGCTCTTCTCGGAATTGACAAAAGCCCACTGCGCATCGGCTCCGCACCGCGGGCAGGGCGCATCACGCCATTCCATGTCCGTTTGAATCATGTGCCAGCCCCCTTGGGCCTATTGTACCGGCGATGCGCTCCCCCGCCAAAACGAAATTCCGCAGTGGCTATCGCCTCGGGCGCTCGTGATCAGAGCTCTTCGGGAACCGGGAGGAAGACGCGAAACGTGCTGCCCTTGCCGGGCGCGCTTTCCACGGACATCTTACCCCCGTGGAGGTCAACGATCTTGGACACGATGGCGAGTCCGAGGCCTACGCCGGTCTTCTTAGTTGTGAAGAACGGATTGAAGATATTCTCGAGGTCCTTGGCCGGGACGCCGGCGCCCCGGTCGATCACGGAAATTTCGATCGCTCCATCCACTGCACGGCTCTTCACTGTGATCGCGCCTCCGGCCGGAGTTGCCTGGGCGGCATTGAGAAGAAGATTGTAGAAGACCCGCTCCATCAACTCGGCGTCGAACGGGAACGGGTGCATCTCCGGGGAGTAATTGCGGTACACGCTCACATCGAAGGGGGGCGTGTGGCGTTCGAGATCGCGAATCGCGTGGTCGATAGTTTCGACAAGATCGGCGGGTTCGAGACGGGGTTCGAGCGGGCGGGCGAACTCGAGAAAGCGTGTTACGAGTGAGTTGGTGCGGTCCACCTCGGTCGCGATAAAGCCGGTGAGCTCGGCGGCGACTTCGTTCCCGGCAGGCAGAGTCGTCCGAAGCATCTCCGCAGATGCACGGATGGTGCCGAGGGGATTCCGGATCTCGTGCGCGAGGCCCGCGGAGAGTTGCCCGAGAGCGGCGAGGCGCTCTGTGCGCCGGACGGCGGCCTCGGCCTCCTGTAGGTTGTCGTTAGCTTCCGCGAGCTGCTCTGCTACCTCCTGGGCACGGCGCGCCTCCAAACGGTGCGCTTCCGCGAGCCGTTGTGTGAGGTAGCCGATGATGGCGAAGAATAGCAAGCGAAGCGCGAGTTCCGGCACCTGGTCGGCAGGAACGAACTGGTCCGGTTTTAACAGCAGGGCGAACGAGAGATACGCCCCGCAGGCGAGCACGGTAAAGAGGAATGTCGCTGCGACGCCGAGTGTGGTGGCGGCCGAGACGACCGGGATCAGCAGAACCCAATAATAGCTGCTGGTGAGCCCGCCGGAGAGCCGCACCACCTCGAAAGCCAGGGCGAGCTTGATCAAGTTGGAAAGGGCGTTGCCTTTGCCGGAGGCGAATGATGGCACCCGCCGCTCAGCCACCTGAAAGATGCCGAGTGCGAACAGGACGACCACGAAGAGTGCGCCTCGCTCGGGTCCAGTGGCTGCCATAGCGGCGAATAGCGCGACCCAGACAAGGTCGTGCCAGCGGATCAGGTCCTTCCAGAGTGGGGCAACCACGGAGCTATGTTACCTTACGGTTGCATGACGTTACGCATTTGCGCTGCGTTGCTCCTCGCCTGGAGCTTACGCGCCGACGCCCCCTTCTTCTTCCTCCAGGGTACGGACCCACAATTCGGAATGTACGAGGAGAATCGGGGCTTTGCGCGTGAGACCGCGAACTTCGAGAAGTTCATCGCGACTGCGAATCGGCTCAAGCCGGCGTTCGTGATCGTGACGGGTGACCTGGTGAACCGGGCTGGAGACCCGGAGCAGACGAAGGAGTACCTGCGGATTGCGGCAAAGCTCGACAGGTCGATCCCGATTCATCACGTCGCGGGCAATCACGATTTCAACGCCACGCCGGCCTCGCTGGCGGCCTACCGGAAGATGTTCGGTCCGGACTGGTATACGTTCAGACGCGGGACGACAGCGTTTTTCGTGCTGAACTCGGTGCTGATGCATTCGCCCGGCCCGCTGGCGAGCGAGGCTGCCAAACAGGAAGCGTGGTTCAAGGATGCGCTCGCGAAGGCGAAGCAGCAGGGAGCGCGGCGGCTGATCGTGTTCCAGCACCATCCGCACTTTCTGTTGTTTCCGGAAGAGCCAGAGCAGTATTTCAATCTTCCGAAAGGTGTACGTCAGAGGTACTTGAAGATCTTGAGCGATGCGCGCGTATCACACGTGTTCGCCGGTCATTATCACCTGAATATGGTCGCAAGCGGGGACAACCTGGAGTTGGTGACGACCGGGCCTATCGGCAAACCAAGGGGGACGGAAACTTCGGGGTTTCGCATCGTTACTGTACGAGACAGCGGTGTTGAGCACGCTTACCACGCTCTCGACAGCGCGCCCGCCCGCTTCGCTGTTCAGTAGATTTTCGATCTCTGTTCAGGCCCCGGCTTGCGCCACCCTCGGGGCCTGATACGAATTCCTGGCTGCTTGCGGCTCAAAAAATGATCACAAGCAGGATGATGATCAGCAACAAAATCCCAATTGGAATGTACATGCTTAACCTCCTCCTGTTGTAGCTAAGGCACGGACGATGCCAAACCTTGTGGTGGTTAACAGCAAAGAGGTTGCGCGCAGCGGCAACCCGGAAACCGTGTAACACTTTCCAGGTCGCGCCAGGGACTCAGTGGGGACCGGCGCAGCAGCATGTCTTTCCGCGAAGAGCCCGAACGCCTTCGTTGACGATGATCGGTGTCATCAGGAGTCCCGCGCTGGGATCTGCCCACCACCACCCGAACAGCGCGTTGAGGCCGAGGCCGGCGAGCAGGATGGCCGAAAGATACATGCAGAAATCCGTCTGCCTGGCGTCGGCGGCCATGGCTGCACTGCCCAGTTGGGCGGCGACGCGCCTCTTGGCCCGTGCAAGCAACGGCATCACGATGAGCGACACAGCCGCAAGCACGATTCCAGTGAGGCTCTCATCCGGAGCTTCGCGCCGCAGCAGCGCAGTGAGCGAATCCTGGCCCACATAAGCCGCAAGCGCGAGGAAGCACCAGCCGACGATGCGGAGAGTAAGCCTCTCCACGCGTTCGCGGCGTTGCTCGTTGCGGTCGTGGTGGAGCCGCCAGAGTAGGGCGACACCGGAACTGACCTCGATGAAGCTGTCGAGACCGAAGCCCACTAGAGCGACGCTCCCGGCCAAGAGGCCTACGAGGACAGCGATTACACCCTCCGCGGAGTTCCACGCAATGGTGCCGTACTCGAGGAGTTCACCCCTGCGGACGGCGCTTTGGCGATCGGAGAGGGCTGTGGCCACCAGTACTTTCATTGTGGCGGGCGACGGCGGAAAATTGCAATTTGGCAGGCCAAAAAAGGTGGGCGCGCCCGGAAGGCATCAGACAGGCGCGCCCCAGGAGACACCCTAGAACGAGTACGATAGCCCGATCAGCGGCACGACGTTCGCCTTCAGGCCCGAGTCGTTCAGCCGGAACAGCACGTTTGCCGTGACGAGAAGCGTGTTGTAGACGGTGATCTTGGTTCCGACGGCGCCGGTCAGCAGATTGAACGACTGTATCTGTAACTGCGAGTCCTCGAAGGAACGGCCGAGAAGGTCCGCACCGGAGTTGCGGATCTCGATTGTCTGCCCTTTGAAAACGCGCTCGCCGAGGAAGTCCGCGGCGAAGGTGACTCTTCGATGTGCAGCGAGATCGACGCCGGCCGCGTAAGTGAAGGCGTTCGGAAGGTGAGCCTTGCGGTTTTCGAGTACGCTGCCCGCGAGCACGCTGCTGCCGTTCCATTGATAGCCGACGTTGAAGTGCGGCGCGACGCGGCCGCGAGAGATGGAATAGGCAACAAACGGACGGACTCCCGGAGCGCCGGAGCCGAGGAAGTTGTACTCATCGCCTGTAGGAGCGCGGACGTCGGCGGCGATTGCAAAGGCGGAGCTCTCGCCCCGATAGGCGGTGAACTTGCCGCGGAATGTGACGTCGCCGATGCCGCTGGCGCTGGTGCGATCCGAGAAAACCT
>DATMXS010000120.1:0-18994 GCA_035561355.1 Bryobacteraceae bacterium
CTCCACATCCTTATACACGCCCTCGAGCGGATACTCGACGCGACCGCCGGTCTCGGAAGCCAACCGCTCCAGATTGGCAGCGCCGACGCTCTGGAACCCGAACGCCGACGTACTGACCGCATAAACCGTCACCAGGCTCCGCTGCGCGATCTCAATGACCTGATCCAGCGTGTGCTTGCTGCTGTTGTCGTTCCCGTCGCCAATGACAATCAGAACGCGGCGCGGCTCGATGGGTTCGCCCTTGACGAGATCGGTGCGGGTGCAGGCCAAGTAGATCGCATCGTTGAGGGCAGACCCGCCGCCCGGTTTGAGCTTGCGGATTTTTTCGACGATTTTCTCGGAGTCGTTACTGGTCTTGACGGCAATCTCAGCCTCCGTGGAGGAGGTGACGAGAAAGCCGGAGAAGCGCTTATCACCAGGCAGAAGGTTCCAGACCAACTCCAGGCTGGCCTCCTTGTACTTCTCCCAGTGCAGCCGGATCGCATTGCTCATGTCGAGGATGAAGCCGACCACAACCGGCTGGTTGCGCTCGCGGGTGAAGAACTTGATGTTCTGCTCCTTCCCGTCCTCGAAAACCTTGAAATCGGGTTTGTCGAGATTCGAGACGAACCGCCCCTTGTCATCCGTCACGGTGACAGGCACGATCACCTCGTTCACCTCGACGCGGATGGGAGCACTCTGGCCGGGTTCGGACGGCGATTGCGCCGAGGGAACCGGCGCCTGCCCCCACGCGAGCGCGCATGTCAAAACTATACCGACGATGTTCCGGCCCATGACTGCCACCAATTCTCGATTATAGAACGGGAACCGGAGGCGCCCGGTTGCCGAAAGGTTCGGGAGGGGGCTGGCCGCCCCCTTTCTCCGCAATAAGCTTACCGCTGAACGCGGCCGGACCCGCCGCCCTTCAACAGGGACTTCACCTCATCGACTGTAAAGCGATTGAAATCGCCGGGGATCGAGTGCTTCAGGCACGACGCCGCCACCGCGAATTCGAGAGCGTCCTGATGGTTGGGCAAATTCAGCAGCCCATAAATAAGGCCGCCCGCGAACGAGTCGCCGCCGCCCACTCGATCCACGATATGTGTGATCTCGTAATGCCGGCTGTTTAGAAACTGCTTGCCGTCGTTCAGGCACGCGGACCAGCCGTTGTGGGACGCACTCTTCGATTCGCGAAGCGTGATCGCGATCATGCCGAGGTTCGGAAACTCGTCGAGGACGCGTTTCGTGAGCCGCTCATACTTCGAAACATCCAGCTTCCCGGCCTCAACGTCCACATCGGCCTGAACGCCCAGTGCTTTCTGGCAATCCTCTTCATTCGCGATCGCGACGTCCACGTGCTTCACCAACTCGCGCATCACTTCGGGCGCGGACTTCCCGTACTTCCAGAGGTTCTTGCGATAGTTCAGGTCGCAGGAGACGGTGAGTCCGGCGGCCTTCGCCTTGCGCGCGGCTTCGATTGCGAGGTCGGCGGCGCTCTGGCTCAGCGCGGGCGTGATGCCGGTGACGTGGAACCAGCGGGCGCCCTCGAACGCGGCCGCCCAGTCGATGGCCCCCGGCGCGGCCAGCGCGATTGCGCTGCTCTCGCGGTCATAGACAACCTTAGAAGGCCGCTGATTGGCGCCTGCTTCGAGAAAATAAACGCCCATGCGGCCCTTGCCGCGCACGATCTTCGATGCGTCCACGCCGAAGCCGCGGAGTTGATAGATGACAGCGTCCGCGATGGGGTTCTTGTCCGGCAGCACGGTCACGAACCGGGCGGGATGGCCGAAGCCGGCGACCGAGACGGCCACATTGGCCTCGCCGCCGCCAAACGTGGCGACAAACTGCGGCGACTGGAGGAAGCGCTCGAAGCCGGGAGGCGCGAGTCGCAGCATGATTTCTCCGAAGGTGACAACCGTTTCAGACATTAAGTTTGGGGCTCCTGTTTACTTGCCGGTCAGTGCCGCCATCACTTCGACGGCGAACGACGCATCGATAGAGGGCAAACCTTCGCATACCAGCGTCGTGCCCGCCGGCGGGGCGTCCTTGCGGGGCAACTCGGTGCGGACCTTACGGATCCGATCCGCCAGCGCCCATGACAAGGGGTATGTGTTCAGAACAAAAACGTTGTCTTGTGTCGAGCCTGCCTGCTCGAGCGCTTTCCCGATGCGGTCGAAGGCAAGGCGGAAGTCGCTATCCTCCGAACCGAAAGCGAGCTGGGCTCCCGAAATAACAATTCTCGGAATGTTCACCACCGCAGTGGCCGCGTTGGCCCCCGAGATCGTGACCGGCTCGCGCGGAGCCTTGCGGACGCGGCCGACCGCTTCACAGAGTACAAGCGTGCGGACCGGATCGCGCGTCTGCTGGACGATGTTCCGAGCGGCCGACCCGTACGTTGCGGCGAGCCGGGTTCGAAGATAGTCCGCGGCATCGAGCGAACTGACATAGCAGGTGACCCGCAGAATGTCCACCGGTTGCACGCTGACTGCTGTCACGGCGTCTTGTAACTGCGCAAGCGCCTGCTCAGCGAGCGGCCGAATCGGCTCCAGCGGGCGGTTCACGACGGGGCCGATCGCAGAGATGAATGCCAGCCCATCGGGGTTCTGCAGCCGCTTCGGGTCGGCGGCAATGGATTCCATCACCACCTGCGCTCCCGGAACCGGTAGTGCACCAGCCTGAATCACAGTGAGGGCCGGTAGCGGGAGCCGCTTCTCCGTGAACATTTCGCTCACGATGGCCTGCACGCGGCGGATATCGCCTGTGCCGGCAACGAACGCGCGCAGCTTCACGATGCCGCGATCCTGCTTCATGAGCCACTTGAGCGCGCCCCGGATCTGCTGCGACAGCAGGCCCTGAGTCGAGAGCGGAGCGACCCGGAAGACCAGGCGGGATGGGTCCACCGTCACGGTGGCGGGTGGGTCCTTCAGAGTTTCGAGGGCCTGCGTGGGCAGTTCGTCATCCTTCTTTCTCTGCCCTGCGCACACGATCGCCACCGCCGCAAACAAGAGCACGAGTCGCCGCATGTGATGAGCCACGATTTTAGCGTAACAACAATGTAAATTCGTGAATCCGCGTCAATCGGCGCAAACAGGGGCATGCCGAAGAGCCGGTTGCGGCGACGCTGGTTGCCGTGGTGTTATGATCGCTGCGCCATGGCGACACCATTCTCTTATCTAAGACCCTCCTGCGCGCGTCATTGGGTGATCGTGTTCGCCGTGACACTTTCGATCATCACGTATATAGACCGCGTCTGCATTGCGAAGACCGAAGGTGAAATTCGCGCCGCCCTGGGATTGACGAAAACCCAGATGGGCCTTGCGTTCTCCGCGTTTGCGTGGGGATACGCTCTGTTCGAAATACCTGGCGGCTGGCTTGGCGACTGGCTGGGTCCACGGCGCGTTCTCATGCGCATCGTCATCTGGTGGTCAGTGTTCACTGCAGCCACCGGATACGCATGGAGCCTGATGTCCTTGTGGGTGATTCGTTTCCTTTTCGGAGCGGGCGAGGCGGGCTGTTTTCCGAACCTCACGAAATCGTTCACTACGTGGCTTCCACAAGATGAGCGCGTGCGGGCGCAGGGCATCATGTGGATGAGCGCGCGCTTCGGCGGCGCGTTCACTCCGCTGCTGGTGTATTGGGTGCTGCAGTACATGGACTGGCGGCACGCGTTCGTGCTGTTCGGGGCCGTCGGCGTGGTTTGGGCGATCTTCTTCTACTGGTGGTACCGGGACAACCCACGCGACCACAAGAGCGTGAATGCGGCGGAGTTGGCGCTACTGAAAGGCGCAGAGGAAACCGCGTCCGGGCACGGAAACGTACCGTGGGGCAAGGTTATCCGTTCCCGCACGGTCTGGGGATTGTGGGTCCAGTATTTTGCCGTGTCCTATCCGTGGTACTTCTACATCACTTGGATCCTGACCTATCTTGGCGAGTACCGGGGAGTGACTGCGGGCAGGGCTGCAACATATGCGGTGTTCCCGCTGTTGTTCGGCGGCATCGGCTGCTTCCTGAGCGGGATTATCACGCCGCGTATCGCGCGCAGGATGGGGGACGTGGCTCGCGCGCGTCGCCTGGTGGCAATGGCGGGCGCGTCGGGAGCGGCCGCGCTAATGTTCGCGCATACCCAGATCCCCGATCCGCTCGTCGGCATGCTGGTGATGGGCTTGGCGAGCTTCGCAAACGACATCATCATGCCGTGCAGTTGGGGCGCCTGCATGGACGTCGGCGGCAAGTACGCCGGGACGCTCTCGGGTTCGATGAACATGATGGGGAATCTCGCCGGCGGACTGGCGCCGTTCGTGTTTGGAATGGTGCTGGATATGGCCCGCAGGCCGGGCGTGGCGCCGTCGTTTACAGACGCGTTGCCGAACTTCTATATCATGGCGGGCATATACGTCGTTGCCGCCCTGAGCTGGCTGATCATCGACCCCGTCACACCGCTCGAGGAGCAGGTGAAGTCCTGACGCTCGCATGAAAACGAATGCCGTCCGGCTGCTCGATACACTGGGCATCCGGTACGAGTTGCGGGAATACGAGGTGGATGAGCAGCACCTGGACGCGGAGTCCGTAGCTGCCAAGGTCGGCCTGCCGCCCGAACAGGTGTTCAAGACGCTGGTAGCGCGCGGCGACCGGAACGGCGTCTGCGTCGCGGTGATCCCCGCCAATAACGAACTGGACCTGAAGGCTCTGGCGAAGCTCACAGGCGATCGGAAGGTTGAACTTGTCCCCCTGAAGGACGTGCAGCCATTGACAGGCTACATCCGCGGCGGCTGCACTGCCCTAGGGATGAAAAAAGATTACCCCGTCTTCGTGGATGAAACGGTAGAACTGTTCGATGTCATCTCGGTTTCGGCGGGAACCCGCGGCACCCAGATGCTGCTGGCGTCGGCCGATTACCTGAAAGCGACGCAGGCGAACGTGGGGCCAATTGGGAGGTAGGAGGTAAGAGATAACAGGCTAGAAGAGCAGGATTCAAAAGACCGCAGACACGCGGCGCGAAGTGCCCTCCTACCTCCTACCTTCTACCTCCTACTCGCCCCCCTGCTTGCCAACATCGTGCCGGCGCACTTCTACAACCTCGCGCGCCACCCCCACTTGCTGCGCTTTCGTTGCACTCGTGCGGCGGCGCGTGATGTGGATCTCCTCCTTAAGAACGAGTCGCTTGGTGACGACAACCTCCTCCTCCACGACAGGGATAATGAGGGTGTCACCATCCTCGCGGACGGGCGGCCATACGCCAATTGCGACGCCCACGGGCACGTGCCGGATATCGACAACGTCCTCGAGGACGTCCACTTCCACGTTCTGCATTCGCTCTTCAATGAGCTTGCGAATCTCGACCGATCCGGTCGTGACCTTCTCCTTGTCTATGACGAGTTCCTCCTCGACGACCGGGATGACGCGCTCGGCGTCCTCATTGCGTGTCCGGGAGTCGGGTTCGGCCTTTTTTTCTCGCATCGCAGCCTCGATTCGAAACTGGGGTTAGCGGCGGAGGTAGCGGGACCTCCGCCGCAGGGCGTCAGTGCCGGCGGGTCACTTTGTCCCACCCGTAGCGTACGGCGTCACGCATCTGGTCCCACCTGCTCTTTGGATAGTCGCGTTCGTAGCTGCTGCGCAACTCGGATTCCACCTGGTCCCAGGACTTGCCCTTGTACCGGGGATCTCCACCCATCCGGTAGCCGTACATGTATGCCGGTTCATACGATTCCCAGTTCTGCCCGCCTCGTGCATACCTGGTCTCGAAGTCGCGGTGGAAGTCGTTCCGGTAGCCTTCGTCATCGCCGGCCATCCGCTCCACATCCACTTCGGTGTGACGGAGATTCTCACGGATCGTCTCGGTCCGCTCAGTACTGTCCTTGCCCAGGACTACTTCTTCTTTGACGCGGGCGCGCTTTGAGACGATGGGCTTCTCGGCCGTCTCCGTCATTTCGATAGTCCGGTCTTTAAGATCGGCTACGTCGGGCGGACTCAGCGGGCGGTCAGCAGGCCGCCGCTCGACACGGATGTGCTCCTCGCGAAGCCGAACTTGTTCCTCAACGGGTTCGTTCACCACCCGGCTGTACACCCGGACACCGCCGCGAACGACTGAGCGCTTCCCGACCTCGAGTTCTTCCTCGACGACAGGAATGGAATCCCGCTCGCGCCCCTGCCACTGGGATCGCTCTCGCGCCACTTCGTCGGCCGTGTACGCAGGCGCTGAGGCATCGAAACCTTTGTAGCCGGTCTCGCGGAAGTGGGACACCCGGTCATCTATGTCGATCGGATGGTGCTGGTTTAAAATCTCTACGGCGCGCTCAGTCTGCTCGCCGCTGGCGCTCACGCAGAGGACGGCGTCACCCCGTCGCACGGCCTCGGCGTAATGAGACTGCTCGTCCTCAGCGGCGTCGCTGCCGCCGAAGAGACGGCTCCACCAGCTTTGTTTTCCCCCTTCGTGTTCGGAGTAGCCCGCACCGGAGCGGCCGGCGGCTCCCGTCATGAAGTTGGATCTGATTTGCACAGCGTCCTGGGCGAAACCGTGATTGCTGAGATCGCGCATGGCGCGTTCTGCTGTGGCGTAGTCCTCGAACACGGCGACGACGTTGCAACTGCTCGTATCAGGCATTGAATTCTCCCCTCTATGAATCCCGCATGTTGCGGGCTCCCATCAAGAGTGCAACTCGGAGGCCAGACCAGGAGAGGGCGGGAACTCTTTTATTTTGAGTGCTGGCCCTGGGGCTGCAAGCCGGCAGCCGGTGCAAGAGTTACACGCGGCGCGGTTCCATGTTTGTTCGGGGAAGGTCGCGGAGCCAGGTCACGCTGCGGCCTAGTCACGTCGCAGTAAGCTATATTTCACTCGTTTTATCAACGACTTGCGCGTGTGAGGGCCTGTAACGGCTCGGCGCGTCTAGTAAGTTGCTGATTGAGAGGACTCAAGTGGGGGACACGGGAACTGACGCGAAGAACGAGGACACGGGACAGACGGAGAACCCAAGGAGGAGCAAGGCAGAGTTACTGACAGAGGTGATTCGGAAGGTCGAGGAAAAGGTTGTCAAGGGAGAGCTTAAGCCGACGCTGGGAGACCTGGTCCGGCTGTGGCAGCTCGAGCGTGAACTCGGGGAAGAGCAACCCAAGGAGATCAAGGTTCAATGGGTAGACCCGGCGGATCCGGAGAGTGTTGTTTCCGGGGAATAAAATACGCTGCGCTGCCGTCGCAGGCGCGTTTTCACAAATCGGCGGCGCGGTTCAAGGGCTTCAGCGGTCCCATCGGCTCCGGAAAGAGCCAGGCGCTGTGCCAGGAAGCTGTGAAGCTCGCGTACGTAAACGCCGGGCGGACAGGGCTGTTGGGTGCGCCGACGTACCCGATGTTGCGAGACGTGACCCAGGCGGCTCTATTCGAACTTCTGGGCACGAACCGCATCCCGTACGAACACAACAAGAGCGAGAACACGCTGACATTCCGGGACACGGGTTCGCGCGTGCTGTTTCGCGCCGTGGATGAGTTCGACCGACTGCGAGGAACGAACCTGGCGTGGTTCGGGTTGGACGAATTGACGTACACGCAGGAAGCGGCCTGGCAGGTGCTGGAAGGGCGGCTTCGGGATTCGAAGGCTTCCCGGCTGTGCGGTTTCGCAGCTTGGACGCCCAAGGGTTTCGATTGGGTGTACCGGCGCTTCCTGCACGAGCCCGTTGCCGGTTACGAGGCAATCATCGCGAAGCCGTTCGAGAACCGCTTCCTGCTGGACCGGATCCCTGATTTCTACGAGCGGCTCAGGAACAGCTACGACGAGAACTTCTACAAGCAGGAGGTGCTCGGCGAGTACCTGAGCCTGAGCGGATCGGTGGTTTACCACGCGTTCCGCAGGGCTGAGCACGTGAAGGACGTGAAGGTGGACAAGGAGGTCCCGCTGTTATGGGCGCTGGACTTCAACGTGGACCCGATGTGCTCGGTGGTGGCCCAGAAGATAGGGGATGTCGTGCACGTGGTGGACGAAATCGTCATCAGCCGGGCCAGCACTGAAGAAGCCTGCGAGGAGTTCCACCGGCGGTTCCCGCAGCACATGAAGGGGGTCGTGATCTACGGAGACGCGACGGGAGCGCGGATGCAGACCGCTGGCTCGAGCGATTACGAGATCGTCCGAAATTACTTTCGGCGGGAGGGGTACACGGACGTGGAGTACAAGGTGCCGCGATCGAACCCACCCGTGCGGGAAAGAGTGGAACTGGTGAACGCCAAGCTGCGTTCGGCGGCAGGCGAGATGCGGCTCGTAGTGGATGGCAAATGCCGGGAGCTGATGCGCGACTTCGAAGAGGTCAGCTACAAGGCGGACACGACTGTGATCGACAAGGACAAGAACCCGAAGCGAACGCACCTTTCGGACGCTCTGGGGTACCTGATCTGGCAGGAATGCCGGATTCAGGCGCCGGTGGGAGAGCGACCGGAGAGGCTGTTTTGAAGCAGCGGAGAACGAGGGAATCGGCATGGTTGAGATTGAACAGGAACATCCGGAGTACACGGCCAAGCGAGCCATGTGGCGGACCTACCGCGATCTTTACTCGGGCGGAGAGCAGTTCAAAGCGAACGCGGCGGAGTACCTCGTCGCGCGGCACCGTGAGAAGCCGGGAGTGTACGGCGACCGGCTGTCCCGCGTATTTTACGAGAACTATATCGGCTCGATCATCGACTGGTACGCGGCGACGCTGTTCCGGCGCGAGCCGATCCTGGCGTTTGAAGGCCAGGACGAGCGCGCTAAGCAGTTCTTCTGCGATTTCACGGAGGACTGCGACCGGCAGCAATCGGCGTTGAGCGATTTCTTCCGCCGCATGATCACGGAAGCCCTGATATCGGGGGCGAGCTACGCGCTCGTGGATTTTCCGAAAGCTGACAAGCTGCCGGCGAACCGGGCGGAGGAGGACGCGCTGGGGCTTTCCCGAGCGTATCTCACGGCGTTCGGAGCGGAAAGCCTCGTCAACTGGAGCGAAGACGACCACGGCGAGTTCGAGTGGGCTGTCCTCCGAAGCGATCGCCTGAAACAAAACGAGGACAGGCGCGGAACGGAGATGGAAACGCGATGGCAATACTTCGACAGGGCGTGCTACCGCGTTTACCGGAAGCAGGGCAAAGCCGGGGCAGCGGAACTGGTAGACGAGGGCAGGCACGGCCTGGCCGGCCAGAACAGAGTGCCCCTGTTTCGGCTGGCGGTCAGCGACGGCATGTGGCTGATGAACAAGGCCGGGCTGCTGCAATTGGAGCACTTCAACAAGTCGAACGCCCTGGGTTGGGCGCTGACGCAGGGGCTGTTCGCAATGCCGGTGATCTATTCCGAGCGCCCCTTCCAGCAGGCAATGGGAGATTCCTATTACATCCAGCTCGGGCCGAACGACCGGTTCGGCTGGACTGAGCCGGAGGGCCACGTCTTCCAGATCGCGGTTGAGAACCTGACCCGGCTGAAGGATGAGATCCACCGCGTCTGCTACATGATGCCCCAGGCGCGGGACGCGGCAGCGCCGGCCTCGGCGCTGAGCAAGCAGCGGGACTTCACGATTACACAAGAGGTCTTGCGGGCATACGGCGATTCGGTGAAGGACACCATGAAGCGCATCCTTCGCTCGATCGCCGTGGCGCGGGCGGACGCGATCGGGATCGACGTCTCCGGCCTCGATGAGTTCGACATCGGAGATTTTTCGGCCGACGTTGAGGACGCGAGAAAGCTACTGGAACTGGGCATCCCGTCGGAGACCTTGAAGCGGGAGGTCTTCAAGAAGCTGGCGCACAAGTATCTCTGCGACGTGCGGCAGAACACAAAGGACAGAGTTTCGGAGGAGATCGAGAATGGCTGATCCGCGCAACAGAGCCACGACTGTAAAGGAGTGGCAGCGGTAACTCAGGAGTCAGTGCCAAGACAAGGAGGGACATGGAAGAGCAAGCAAGCGACATCCGCAATATCGTGCGGGAGACGATCGAGGAATTCGTCCGAAAAGAGCACGCGAGAACGGAGCCGGCGTACAAGGCCGAGCTGATCGACGAGAAGAGACGCCGGGAGCAGTTGGAACGGCGCGTCAACGAACTGGTGGAGGAGAACCGAAAAAGCCGCCAGATGGCGGAAGAAGCCGACCGGCGGTCGGCAATCCGGGCAGAGCTCCAGAAGCTGGGTGTGACGAAGGTGGACCTGGCCTATCGGGCGGTGCAGGACGACATCGTGCGGACGGAGGACGGCCGCCTGCTGGCGCGCAGCGACGAAGGCGACATGAGCGTGCGCGAGTATCTGGGCGCGTTCATCCGTGAGAATCCGGAGTTCCTGCCGGCCCGGATTGCGGGCGGGTCGGGAGCGACGGCGGGGAACCGGGTGCCGCCGGTCTCCGGGCCGACGGATTTCGACAAGATCCGGCCGGGCATGAGCTCCGAAGACGCGGACAAGGTTCGCCAGGAGATCCTGCGCGTGGCGGAACAGACGTTCCGGGGCGCGTAAGAACGGCACGAGACGAAGCAGTAAGACAACACAGGAGGAAAGAAGAACCAATGCCTGCGATTACATCGAGCAACGTCGCAAACGCGATCGTGAAGATGGTGGCAGTGGATGCACTGCCCGCCCTGATGGGCAACCTGGTGATGGGTAACCTCGTCAACCGGGATTTCGAGCCGACGCTGGCGCAAGCCGGCGACACGGTAAACGTACCGATTCCGCCGACGATGGTGGCCAACAACATCGCCGAGGGCGGGACGGTGCAGACGCAGAACCCGAGCCTGGGGAACGCGCAGATCACGCTGGACACGCACGCCGAGGCCACCTTTCTCGTGCCGGACGTCACTAAGGTCCTGGCCGTGCCGGAGCTGCTGAAGCTGTACATGCAACCGGCAATGGTGGCCCTGGCTGAGAGGATCGAGGGCGATCTGCTGAACCTGTATGCGCAGTTCACGGCCAACGCGCCGGTTGGCGCCGCAGGTTCGCCGCTGACGGAGGCTTCGATCGACGCGGCCGAGACGGCCCTGTTCGACGCTAAGGTGTCGAGCGCGGAGCCGAAGTACCTGGTAGTCGATTCGAACGGATACTCGCAGTTGCGGCAGATCTCGCGCTTCAGCGAGTACCAGACGACGGGCGATGCCGGGCTGCGCGCAATCGTGGACGGCAGCGTCGGCAAGATCAAGGACTTCTTCGTGTTCCGGTCGCAGTTCGTGCCCAAGACGGGCAGCGCCCCGGTGGCGACGCACAACCTCGCGTTCGCGCGCAGCGGCATCGGCCTGGTGATGCGCCGCATGCCGCAGCCGATCCCGGGGACGGGCGCCATCGCTGAATACGCCGAGTTCGGCAACTTCGGCATGCGCATCACGCTGAGTTACCAGCCGAATACGCTGGCCCAGCAGTTCACCGTGGACGTGCTGTACGGTTGCGGCGTGCTGCGCAACGGGTTCGGCGTCCAGGTAAACAGTTAGACCGGACGCAACCGCGATCCGGTTGGCGATTTTCCCCTCCGTTTTCGGGCGGCATTAGGCCGCAATTCCGTGCGTTACGAACCTACCGCTCGATTTGTGCCTGCGGCCGAGAGCCGGGCCAGAAAGGACGCGGCGGTTCAAGGGGACCGGCCTTTCCGGCTGCACGGCGAAAAGCGTGGTGGGCTCACTCAGAGGGACGGGACCCGGGAAACCGGGTCCCCATTTTTCGACTAAGGAGATCACATGGATTTGAAAGTTTTTTACCGGAAGCTGCAGGACCACGAGGCGCAGATCGCCGAGCCGGAAGTGGTGGTGGTGAGCAATGAAACAGCGGACGGAGGCAAGCCCGGGGTTCACAGCGAAGTACGGCGCCGGACGGCCGCCCGCATGTTGACAGACGGGACGGCGAGGCTGGCGACGCCCGAGGAGGCCGCAGCCTTCCGTGAGCGGGCGCGCGAAGCGCGCGACAGGGCGGAGAACGAGGCTGAGGCGAACAAGCTGCAGATCGTAGTCACAAGAGCGGCCGCGGCGCGCAATTTGAAGGTCGGGACAGAGCAGTAAGGAGCGGCACACATGGCCCTGTTCACGGACGGACCCGCGGCAACGATCGAAGGACTGCGAGAGTACGAGTCGTCAATCCTGGATGTCGCAGCGACAGAGGGGATCGACCTCACGGTGAAGCTGAGCGCAGCGCACCGGGAGGTCGGAATCGACCTGGAGCGGTTTCTGGACGAGGCGGCGCAGGGGCGGCTCAGTTGCGTTGCAGTAACGGCGCCGCTTGCGGCATGGGAAACGTTCCACGCGCTCGTTCTGACGTTTCGCGACGCGTACCACAGTCAGTTGAACGACAGGCACCTGCCGAAGTGGAAAGAGTACGAACGGCGCGCCAAGTGGGCTAGTGAAGCGCTGTTCCAACTCGGCGTCGGGTTGATGTACTCGCCGATCCCGAAGCCCGGATTGCCCGTGCTCAAAGCGATGCCGGGCAGCCTGCCCGCGGGTCTGTATTACGTCCGGACGACATGGGCTCGAAGCGGAGGAGCGGAGGGCGCGCCCAGCGATATAGCAGTGCTGAGCGCGCCCGGTCCGACAGGCGTGGAGGTGAGGTGCACGGCGGCGCCGTCTGGCGTTGCGGGATGGAACGTCTACGCGGGAGAGTCGCTGGCGGACATCACGCTTCAGAACGATGTGCCGCTCACTCCGGCGCACCCGTGGACGATTCCGGTGACGGGCCTGCGGGCCGGCAGGGCATCGGTCAACGAGCAGCAGCCGGACACGATGGTGAAACGGCTGCGCACGTTTTAGGGGGGCGAAGCATGGCGGCAATTGCGACAACGGCAACACAGAAAAGTCACGCACTGCTCACGGGCGGCACGGGGCTCGCATACACAGTGGCCGCGCTGTCCGTACGAGAGGGGACGGCGCTCTCGCTGATCGAGCCGGGCCAGGTGATGGCTCAGCGGATTCAGCCGGACGTGGCGGAGCGGTCGGCGGGCGTCACATACCCGGCGGTCTATGTGTACTGCGAGGGCGTGACCAACCAGCTGCGAGAGAAGTTCCGGACGTTCTCCGGAAAGGTATCCATGGCGATGGAAGCGAGGGTGACGCATGACCGCATCGAGAAGCTAACGGCGGCGCTTCATCTGTACACTGCGGCCATCACGGAGGTGCTGGATACGCACCGGGGCGACTGGGGCAACGGGATGTTCTACACCGGCGGCTACAAGATCGAATACGGCCCGGTGAAGCACGGGGGGCGGAATTTCGTGCAGACGGCGCGGATCACTTACGAAGTGGACGTGAGCCTGTAGGGGAGGCGGACAAAAGCAATGGCTTGTGGATACATTTCTTCAAACGATGAGAGGCTCTACGCCGCGCTCGAGTTGACGTACGGCCAGGTTTTGCCGGTCCAGAGCGGCAACCGGTTGCCGGCGGTGCGGCTCGGCGCGAAGCAGACGGTGGAACGGCCGCAGCGGCGCGACAAGACGGGCAGTCGGACCTATCCCGGAACGCCGGCAGGACTGCGAAAGAAGACGGCATTCGACCTCACGACGTACCTGACGAGCTGGACGCAGCAGGATCGGGAGCCGGGCTACGGGCCGCTGTTTCAGGCGAGCCTGGGCGCGCCGCCGGCGTTCTTCGAAGGAGCCGCGTGGGCCCTGAACGCGAACGCGAAGATGCTCACGCTCTCAGAAGATCACGAGCTCCAGGAAGGTCACGCTGTGACGTTCGGCGGCGAGATGCGGTTCGTGAACTCCGTGATCGACGCGAGGACGGTGGAGCTGAATGCGCCGTTCTCGATGCAGCCGGCGGAAGGATCGCCGATCGGGGCAACGGTGACGTACCTGCCGGCGACCTCGATCGAGACGGTGAGCCTGTTCGATTACTGGAGCCCGGCCGGCGCTGTGAGCAGGATCATCGCAGGCGCGGCAATCGAGCAGATGCGGCTGAAGGTCAACGGGGATTATCACGAGTTCGAGTTCCGCGGCTATGGAAAGGACCTGATCGACAGCGCGAGCTTCACGGCAGGCGAGGGCGATCTGATGGAATTTCCAGCGGAGCCGCCGTTGGACGGGTTCGATTACACCATCATTCCCGGACACCTGGGCCAGGCATGGCTGGGGAACACTCCGGACCGCTTCTACACCATCACTGCCGCTGAGGTGACGGTGGAAAACGACCTGGAACTGCGGACCCGCGAGTTCGGATCGGACATGCCGCGCTGCCTCACGCCGGGGGTGCGAACCGTGTCAGTGGCATTCGACTTGTTCGAATTGAACAACCCGGAGACCAAGGCGCTGTACCAGGCCGCAAGGCAGCAGTCTCCCATTCCGGTGATGCTCCAACTGGGGCAGCAGCCTGGGCAGCTTTTCGGTATCTACCTGAAGAGCGTGATGCCGGAGGTGCCGGAGTTCGACGACGGCGAGACTCGCTTGCGCTGGAAGTTCACCAACTGCCGGGCGCAGGGCACGGGCGACGACGAGATCACGGTGGCATTCGGCTAAGGAGGCGCGATGAATTACACCAGCGAAATCACGATTGAAGCGCAGAGCGTGCCCGGGGTGCGGTTCACGATTGCGCGCATGTCGTTCGGCCGGAGGCTGGAGCTGACGAAGCGCATTTCGGCGGTCGCCCGGAAAGTGGAATATCTCGAAGCCGGAGGGGACGACCGGGAGCGGATCGAAGCAGCGGTGCTGGCCGGAGAGATCGACCGGACGTACCTGGAGTGGGGCCTGCGCGGGGTCCAGGGTTTGAAAATCAACGGGGCGGAGGCGACGCCGGCGGACGCGATCGAGCGCGGGCCGGAGGCGCTGGCGCGAGAGATCGCGGCTGCGATCAAGCACGAGTGCGGGCTGAGTGAAGAAGAACGAAAAAACTGATCGTCGCCTTTCATTTCCACACAACAGCGGGTCCCTCCCGGTGGAGGTGCGACGAGTGCAGGCGGGCGGGGCTCACGGAGCAGCGGCGGTGCGCGCTGCAGGTCAATCGGGCAAGCGGGCCGGAGCGGGTGGTGTGGGCGCACGGGAACGTCGGAACCACGGAGTGCCCGCAATCGGCGATTACCGGCGAGAGCGTCGCGTGGCTGGAGTTGTTTGCGGCATGGCGGCGCGGAGGACAGTCGACGGCGTCAATGCCGGCGCGGGATGTGGAAGCGATGTTGATTCTGGATCGCGAGTGGGCAGCGGAGGCAAGTAGTGGCTAACGAGACATTGCTGAGGGCAGCAGGGCTGACGGACTTCCAGCAGGGCCTGAAACAGGTACTTGCGCAGGCGGCGAACGCGACGCGACCTCAGACGGCGGGGCTGGAAGGCGCCAGCGTGCTGACGACCGAAATCGAGCGCTTGCGGGCCACAAGCGGGCAACAGGCGGAGGCGGTTTTACAGAACACCCAGGCGGTGTTGCAGAACACGGTGCTGAGCGTAACAGGCAGCTCGGGTCCGGCAACGGGCACGGCGGCCAAGTGGGCGCTGGGTATGGCCACGGGAGGCTTGGCCCCTCTGACCTCCGGCTTGATCGGACTGTTCAGGGGCGGCGACAAGCAGGAGCCGGCGCCTCTCCTGGTTTCATACGCACGACCGCAGACGGCGGCGCTCGAGGGTCTCGCGACGCAGGACCGGGGGACGGAGTGGAACTGGCGGGACGGCATACAGCCTTCAGGCGCCCAGGCGGGCGCGGTTACACAGCACGTGACAGTGCAGGTGCAGGCGATGGACAGCAAGTCGTTTCTGGACCACAGGGACGATATCGCGCGCGCAGTGCGCCAGGCGGTGCTGAATTCGCACTCGCTGAATGATGCGCTTGCGGAGCTTTAGGAGCGAAATGCGTTTCCCACGTTTGAAGACAGGCGCACTGGCGCAATACCCGGCTACGAGGGCGCTCGAGTTCAACACCGGCGTCGTGCGATTCATCGACGGCACCGAGCAGCGGTGCAGGCAGCGCCGGGCCCCGGCGAAGAAATGGATTGTGCGGCTGGAACTGCTGGACGAGACGGAACTGAGCACGCTGGCGGCGTTCTTCCAGGCGGCAGCGGGGCGGGCGGGCAGGTTCGAATTCAGGGATCCCTGGACCGGCGAGTTGTACGCGAACTGCAGTTTCGTAGTTGATGAACTCGAGATGGAACTCGCCGGCGAAATGCGAGCCGGAACGGTTCTGACCATCCGTGAAAATGCGGCGGCGTAGCGATGCACATGTTTCCCCAACTCGAGACGAGCGCGAACGGGCAGTTCCCCGCCCTGCGAACGATTGTCCAAAGGACGGCGTACACGGAGCAAAGGGACGGCAGCGTCTTGAAGCTGGCCGATCCGGACGCGGCCGCGATGGAGTGGGAGCTTCAGTTGAACGGGCTCACTGGGACGGAAGCGGCGGCGATCGAAGAGCTCTTTATGGCGGTGGAAGGACGGCTCGGCACGTTCACGTTTCTGGATCCCTTCGATAACCTGCTGCGGTGGAGCGAGGACCTGACGCAGGACGCGTGGGTGAAGGACGCGGGACTCGCGCTGATAGCAGGCCGGGGCGATCCGCTGTCTGGGAGTGCGGCATTCGGAGTCAGCGGAAGCGGTGAGATCAGCCAAGCCGTGCAGGCTTCCGCAGGGTTGCGGTACTGCTTCAGCGCTTATGTTCGCGGCGAGGGCGCGGCGGAGCTGATCGGCCGCTCGGGGCTGGCAGAGAGCAGACGGCTCTTCAAAGCGGGGGCGCAATGGAAGCGTGTAGAGCACTCGTTTTGCCTGGCCTCGATGGAGGAGAACATCACGTTCGCGCTCGCCGCATCAGGTGGAGGGCTTGAGCTTTTCGGATTTCAGGTGGACGCACAGGCAGGGGCATCGGCATACAAGCCGACCGCGTCGCGAGCGGGCGTCTACAACAACGCACGGTTTGCGGAGGACGTTTTGGGGATCACGACCGAGGGCCCGGACGGCCACGGCTGCCGCGTGCGCGTGAGGACGGCACTAGACTGACATGGCCACTATCCACGAGATCAAGCAGCAGGAAATCACCCAGACGCCGATCGTGCTGTTCGATTGCGAGCTGGTCAGCGGGCAGCTGGAGCGTTGGAGCACGCACGCGGTGACGTTCGAAGGCAACGCTTACGCCGCGCGCGTGCTGGGCCACAATGCGTTTGAACTGCGCGCTGGATCGGAAGACGGGATCGACACGTCGGCACGCATCGGGATCGTTCTTGCGAACGCGGATTCGCACTTCTCACAGATCGAACGGACGACGGGATTCAAGGGCGCTCGCACGGCGGTGCGGTTCGTGTTCTTCGACCTGAAGCAGGGTGCGCCGGCGTCCGAGGCGGCGGTGTTGTTCCGAGGCGTGGCCGACGCCCCGGAGGAGATCACGGAAACGACGTTCCGCCTGAGCGTAGGAAGTACACTCAACCTCCAACGCGTGCTTCTTCCGGATGTGCGGATCCAGAAGCGGTGCCCGTGGACCTTTCCAAAGTCGGCAGCGCAGCGGGCCGAAGGCGCGGATGGCGGTACGGAGGGGAAACACTCGCGGTTCTGGCGTTGCGGCTATTCGCCCTCGGAAGAGGACGGAGCGGGATCGACCGATGCAGGGGCGCCGTTCACCTCTTGTGACGGGACGCGAGCCCAGTGTGAGGCTCGAGGCATGTTCTCGGTTGATGCGCTGGACAGGGATACCAGGCGCTTCGGGGGGATCCAGTACGTTCCGCCGAGCATTGCCGTGCGCAGCTACGGCGAACGCGGAAGCCACGCGACGAGCACGGTTGAAAGCGAGGCCCGCTACAACGACTTCGTTCCACTTGTGTACGGCACCGCGTGGTACGCACCGCCGATCGTGTTCGCGCGTAACGATGGCAACCTCACGCGCATGGAAGTACTGCTGGCCGCTGGAGAGATTCAGAGCGTCGTGAAGGTGGTGGTGAACGGCATCGAGATCCCGGTGGGCAGGACGGGCAAAGACATGACCGGGACCGGGTGGCACAGCGTCGTTACGTACGGCAATCGGAAGGGCGCGTTCAACACTGACTTCACCGACGGAGCCGGCAATGCGCTGGGCGATCCCTACGGCAGCATGGCAATGATGTCCGTGGTGGTGCCGAACCGGATCAGTGAGGGACGGTCGCTCCCGGATATCGAGGTGCTGGTGGAGGGCATGAGGTTACCGCAGTACGATGCCGCCGGCAGGCTGGTGCTGGAGACGTTCACGAATAATCCGGCCTGGGTGCTGCTGGATGTGCTGCGGCGCTGCGGGTGGCGGTTGGACGAGATTGATCTCGCGAGCTTCGCGAGGACGTCGTATCATTGCGACGAGCCGATCGCGGCGGAGGACCTGCACGGCAACACCATCGCGCTGCCGAGGTTCCAGTGCAACCTGGTGCTGCGGAAACGCAAGAGCGCGGCAGAAGTGATTCGCGGCATCCGGACGGGATCGCGGCTGTACCTGACGTACTCGAACGACGGAAGGCTGCAGTTGCGCGCCGAGGGTTCGATCGCGGCGGAGCAGCCGGTAAAGACAGCGGCGACGAACAGCATCGAGCCGTTGGACGGTGGGTGGCCAGCCTACGAATTCGGCGATGGCTCGAACGGGTTTTCCGGCATTGTGCGGCGGAGCAGCGGAGAGCCGTCGCTGCGGATCTGGCGGCGGAGCACGGTGGAAACGCCGAACCGGTTCACCCTCGAGTTCCAGGACGCTTTGAACGAGTATCAGCAGGACAGCGTGTCGGTGACCGACGAAGACGATACTCTGCGGACGAGCCAGGAGATCAGCGCTGGAGAGCGCGCACTCGGGGTAGCGAACTGGCACCAGGGTGCGCGGGTGGTGCGGCTCGCGTTGAACAAGTCGATCGCCGGGAACATGTACGTCGAGTTCGAGACAAGCGTACGGGCAATCGGGCTGAGCCCCGGGGGCATCATTACTGTCACCTATCTCAAAGAAGGGCTGCAGAGGCAGCCGTTCCGCATCGTTAAGATCCAACCGGGATTGAACTACAGGACGGCTACCATCACGGCGCAGATTCATGATGATGGCTGGTACGGGGATGCGATCGAGGGTGGGAATCCGGGGGGAGCGCGAGGCGGACGGAGAAGAACGGGAGCGCCGCGGCCGCTGTTCGGGACGGTGATCGACGAGCACGGGGATGTTCAA
>DATMXS010000121.1:0-5350 GCA_035561355.1 Bryobacteraceae bacterium
GAACGGCCCGCATCGGGATCAGTTCCGCGCTCTCGATGCGCGCGGTTTGATGCTCATGCGGTTCGCGCACGTCCACGAGGTGGACGGGTTCCCCTGCATCCAGCATGCGCTTGACTTCCTGTGGCGAGACTTCCGTTGGCATACCCCTCACGCCCCAATGATACAAGGCGCGTACAAGAGGTTACGCTGCAGAACGCGGCTGCTCGGCCAAAAGGCCTGCAAATACGCCTAAAGAAAAGTTCTTGTCCGATGAACTGATTCATGCTGTGGAACTGGTGGAATCGGCTGAATCGCTTAGTTTGAGGGGCACTGCAGAGGGTAGCCGATGCCCCCAAAGTTCCCTTTGCGGGGCGGCGTTCAGGCGGCTCCTGTGCGATAGGATAATGTCTGGTCTGCGTGGCAGCCCCGAGGTTCGGGGGCGAGGAAGGCTTGCCAAAGCTTCCCAGCCGTGCGCAGGGCCCGCGCTCGCAAGGGTTTCGATACTGATTTAATCCCGTACAATCGAGTCCGCCCAGGGCGGATGATCTGTGACGCCGAACGTGTAGGTGGTTCGCTCCGGGCACTGTTTGCGTCGCCCGGTTCACCCCCGAGAGTGGTTGCACGGCACTCAACTGCGGCACGTGAACTGCCTGCCCGGGGTTTGCGGCCGAGGGAGCCTGTTTCGAGTTGACGATTTTCGACATGCTCGACGCCTTGGAGGCCGAGATCGCCGCGCTTCGAGCGCAGCAGGGTCGTCCCGCGGCGGAAGTGCGTGCGAAGGGCATCACTGCTGTTCGAGACGCGCTCGCGAAGAACGTTGGCGGGAACGGGGCGCTCCGCGCGGCGCCGCAGTCGGACACCGCGATCGCCGCGGGGAAGTACCCTGCCGCCCGAGCGCAGGATCTGCACAGATGGATGAGGCAGGCGGGGCTCTCGAATGCCGAACTCGGATTGATGTTCGGCATAGATGAACGCGTGATTGAAGACTGGATTGCGGGGCGTGAGACGGCTCCGGCGTGGGTGCCGGTGACGGTGCGGACCCTTGCCCTGTTGAAACCTCCCGAGCGGCGGAAGCTGCTCAAGACCCCGGAAACGCAGACCGTGCAGCGTCCGCGAGGAACGCATCCTTTTTCCCGAATAGAGGAGTTCTAACGAATGAGTGAACAGAAGACCACCACGAACGACATGCCGCGCCTGATCCTGACGCATGGCGAAAAGGGCGGCGTCGGCAAGACCACCGTGGCGCGTGTGATCGCCGATTTCCTGAATTCGCGCGGCATGCCATTCCGCGCCTTCGACGCAGAAGGCTCGAGCGGCCAGCTTCTGCGCTTTCATCCCGAGGAGACCTCGGCCGTGAATGTGTCGAGTGCCGCGAGCGTTGCGCCGGTGCTGGACTATCTGATGGACGGCGGCGGGAAGCGCACCGCGCTGGTCGATCTGGGTGCGCGGTCGGGCGCGGATGTGAAGGAGTGGCTGTACAAGGGCAGCGCACTGGAGGAAGCGGAAGCGTCGCGGCTGGGCATTACTGTGGTCTACGTGCTCGGCGACGCGGTGGACAGCGTGGGCCACTTGAAGGAATGCTTCAGCTCGCTTGGCCGCGACGTAGATTACGTGATCGCCAAGAACCTGGGCGTGTGTTCGAAGTTCGATGTGTACGAACAATCCAAGGTGCGGCAGGACCTGCTGAGCGACGGCGCGCGGGAGATTGCTGTCCCGGCCCTGGATCCGGCGGTGTATCAATCCGTCGATAAGGCGAGCGCGTCATTTGCTGCCTTCGCGGAGGGGCAGAACGGCTTCGGTTTCACCGAGCGGCGTTATTGCCGGACGTGGCTGCGTGAGTGTTTTGCGGAGTTGGAGGAAGTGGCGACGGTACTGCGATAGCTAGGATGCAGAATGGAGGAGGCAGGAGGCAGTGGCCTCAGGGCGATCCGCGCGTCTCCTGAGGCATACGCCTCCTGCCGCTAGGCCTCCTTTGAGGCTATCGGGGCACAAAGCAACATCCGGTTCGCGGGATCTCCTCTGTCAGCGGCTGCCGTTTTCTGTCTGGCCTGAATCGGACGCTGACCAGCGGCATGTTGTCACGCCGCCTTTTCCGCCCCGGGGTCCACCGTCACATCATCGCCTTCACGTTGACGCGAGGACTTTTGTCCCGCGACAACCTGCGCGTGATTGAGTGCGGCGACGAGCAGGATGCCCCCGATCGAGTTACCGACGAGCGTCGGGAAGGTGTAGGAGAGCAGGACGCCGGGCCAGGACCACTCGTTAATGGCCGCGATCGCGAAGACTTCGATGGACCCGGCGATGACGTGCGTCAGGCTGCCCAGGCCTACGAAGTATGTGATCGCGATGATGACCCAGAAACGCGCCCCGGCGGCAAGGGGAAGCAGCCATACCATCAGGGCAATCAACCACCCGGCGACGACGCCGCGGATCACGGCGTCACCCCCGGTGTGGCGGAGGGCTTCCCGCCCGATCTCGATGAACGCGGTACGGACCTGCTGGTCAAAGGCGTTGCCCCACATCAGGAAGATCGCGAACAGGAACGCGCCCAGGATATTGCCGGCGAAAACCACCGTCCAAAGGCGCGCCAGGTTCCACACGGTGACGCGGTTGCGCCTGCGAAGTACCGGTAGAACCGCGGTGAGGGTGTTCTCAGTGAAGAGCTGCTGACGGCCCAGGACGACGACGAGGAAACCCATCGAGTAGCCGAGTTTCACGATCAGCGGCCGCCATGGAGCTTCAGGCAGGCCAGCCCGCAGCAGGCCCTCGGCGATGAGTGAAAGTCCCATGGAAAGGCCGGCGGCCAAGGCGGACCAGAAGAGCGCGGACGAAGGCCGGGCCAGTTCCTCGAAACCCTCATAGAGGATGGCCCTATGCACCGCGCGGCTGGAGGGCGCTGACTGCTCCAGCGCCAGATCCTCGTCGCGCTGTTTCTTCTTGGAAGACGACAATTGCGGCCGCCCCTGAGAGTGAGAGCACCGGGTAGCCGAATCCTTCCCGCGTGCTGACTCCAGCATATGTGCATGCGGGCTGGCGGGCAACCCGAACGGGGCAGTTCGAGCGCGCTACCGAGAGGGCTTGCGATCCCTCTCGGCTTCGGGGATCGCTGATTTCGGAACGCGTCAGCGAACGTGTGCCAGGCTAAGTTCTGACGTTTTTCCAGTCGTAACGTGCGTGTTGCGTTAACTTGGAGTTAGCAGGGATGCGATTCCTTTCCGCACGCGCGCTCATCCTCTTTTTGGCATTGGCCGCCGGCGCCGCCGTCTTGCTGCGACCGTCCGCCACGCTTGGGTTCGTTCGTAGAACGAAACCGTTCTCGACGGCATTCTTCCAGTACCAGAATTGGAAACACCCGTGGATGGACGCGAAAGCGGCGGGCGAGGGGCGGCCGGCGCGGGAGTTGAAACTCGCGTATCCAATGGGTCTGGCAATCGGCCACGACGGCAGCGTGTACATCGGAGACCGCCTGGGGCGATTCATCTGGCGTATCGGGCGGGACGGGCGTGCACACGTGTTTGCCGGCACTGGAAGGCGTGGTGCGGCGGAACCGGCGGCGGCGCGCGAAGTGAACCTGGGGTCGCCGGAGGGCATTGCGCTCGATCCGCGGGACGGGTCGCTCGCGATCGCGGACAGCTTCAATCACGTGATCCTGCGCGTCAAGGACGGCTATGTGGAGCGGATCGCGGGGACCGGTGAATCGGGCTACTCGGGTGACGGCGGCCCGGCGGTGCACGCGCGGCTTGCGCGGCCGTACGACGTCGCATTCAACTCACGCGGCGAGTTGTTCATCGCGGATTATGACAACAACCGCATTCGGAAGATCGGCATGGATGGAACCATCACGACGTTCGCGGGCGGAGCCGAGCCGGGCTATTCGGGCGACGGCGGGCCGGTGTCGCGCGCACGTATCCGCGGGCCGTGGAGTGTAGCGGTGGACGGCAACGACAGCGTGCTTATCGCTGATAGCGACAATCACGTGATCCGGAGCGTCGGCAAGGATGGTGTGATCCGAACGATCGCCGGAAGGGGCCAGCGGGGCAGGGAAGGCGATGGCGGGCCGGCGCTCAAAGCGTCGTTTGACACGCCGCAGGCCATGCTCCGGCTGCGCGACGGACGGCTGCTGATTGACGACGAGCACAACAACGCGATCCGTGTTCTGGAGCGGGACGGCACGGTGAAGAGGTTGATGGGCGCGGCATTTGCGGGCCGGGCGGCAGAGGGCGCGCCTGCTGCGAGCGCGGCGCTCAACGATCCGGAGAACGTGCTGGAGTTGCCGGACGGCACTCTGCTTATCGCAGACGGCGCAAACGGCCGCGTCCTGCGTGTCGGCAGCGACGGAAGGGTCAGAGTTTTCGCGGGACCGAGGTGACCGGGTATCAGCCGTTCTTATCGGCGCTCTTGACCAGGTCAAGAAACGCGCGAGCGGCGTGACTGAGCGCACGGCGCGCCGGGTACACCAGGCGGACCTTGCGATCCACCTTGATTTCCTTCACTTCCACCTCGCAGAGCATCTTCTGCCGGATCTCCTGCTCGACACACATGCGCGGTAGGAACGCGACGCCCTCATTCCGCTGCACGAGGCGGCGAATGGTCTCGACAGTCGGCATCTCCACATCCATGTTCAACGGCACTTTATGCCGTTGAAATTCGCGGAGCACCACCTCGCGATACGGCGAGAGCACGTTGTGCGCGATAAACGTCTCCATGCCGAGTTCGCTGATGGACACGGACTTTCGCTGCGCAAAACGGTGCCGCGGCGAAACGATGAAAGCAAGATGGTCAGTGAAAATGATGGTGGACTGAAGCCGCTCGTCGGACGGATCGTAACTCACGGCGCCGAGTTCCAGATCACCGTCGATGAGTTGGGTGGGAATCTTGCTTGAGAAGCTGCGGCGGACCTGCACCTTCACCTTGGGATACATGCGGCGGTAGCGCTCGATGTGCTGGAGCAGGTAGAGCGTGGTGGATTCGTTCGCGCCAATCGAGAGCCGGCCGGCGGAGTTATCGCGCAACTCGGCGAGCGAGTTGTCCATGTCGCCGACGAGGTTTCCGAACCGGCGGGCATACTCGACGACGATGCGGCCGGCGTCGGTCAGCAGCAGTTCCTTGCCGGACCGGTCGATCAGTTTCTCCCCGAGTTCGGTCTCGAGGCGCTGCACGGCGAGCGACACGGCGGGCTGCGTGCGCAGGAGCTTCTCCGCGGCGCGCGAAAAGCTCTTCTCGTTCGAAACGGTCAGGAATGTCTGGAGAAGGTATAGTTCCATCGTCTGCGGAATTGCCCTATTCGGCGGGCCAGCCCTATTTAGAATGCTTATGCTATCACGATCAGTTATCCGAAGCAAGAAAATTATAAATTTGTCAAATTGTGAAG
>DATMXS010000122.1:0-12634 GCA_035561355.1 Bryobacteraceae bacterium
TCAACATGTGCTGTATCCTCTCCTGCGTCTTCGGCCGTCCGCACAGGGAAAGGAACGCCTCCCGTTCCAGGTCGAGGAGGTACTGCTCGGAGACTTGCTGCGTCCCGCTCACCCGGCCTCCGCTCAGTACGTATGCGAGCCGCTCGGCAATTTCCATGTCGTAATCGCTGATGTGCTCGCCCTTCCGGCCGATATACGCCCCCACCTTCATGAGTGCGTACGCGGAGTTGCCGCCCACCGTAATATCCGTACGCGGGACTCCGGGCGTCCAGGCCGGCGCGAGCGAGAGCGCCAGATCCTTCGCATCCGCCACCAGCCGCTCCGGGTTCATTGAGACGCAGTCCGTCGCGCGCAGCAGCCCCAACCGCCGCGCGTCCTCGGCGCTCGAGGAAACCTTCGCGAACCCGATCAGTTCGAAGCACGCTTTCGCGTCGCCCAACCGGATCAACATCTCCTTGCATCCGCCGGCGCCGGGGATCAGCCCGACGCCAACTTCCACCAGGCCCATGTACAACTCTGCCGAGGCTTGTATGCGCGCCGCGTGGAGCGCGGTCTCGCACCCGCCACCCAGCGTCAGGTTGAACGGCGCCGCAACCACCGGCCTCGGGGCGTACTTGATGCTCATGTGGGCCTGCTGGAAGCGCCGGACCGCGGCGTCCAGCTCATCCCACTCCTGATCCTGCGCCGCGACCAGGATCAGCATCAGGTTGGCGCCCGCAGAGAAGTTCTCGCCCTGGTTCGCGATGATCATCGCCTCGAAGTTTCGGCTCGTCTCTTCAATGCCCGCGCAGACCATTTCCATCTGGTCTTCGCCGAGCGCGTTCATCTTGCCGTGAAACTCCAGGCACAGTACACCGTCGCCCACGTCGATCAGCGATGCTCCCGGGTTTCGCTTCACCACGCCGCGTGCGCGCTTCAGGTCCGAAAGCACGATCACACCGGGCCGGTCCTCGAGCGTTGACCACTTTCCGCGCGCCAAGTCGAAATACTCAGTGCGCGGGATCCGTTCCGCATCGGCGGCGCGATAGAAGGAATCTGCATCCGACTCGAGCAGGCGCTCGACACTTTCGGGAACGCTGCGCCCCTCTGCTCGCATCCGCGCGACCGTTTCGCGCACCCCCAGCGCGTCCCAGTATTCGAACGGACCAAGCTTGTGCGCGTAGCCCCAGCGCATGGCGCGATCGATCTCGACGATGCGCTCCGAGATCTCCGGGATGCGCTCTGCCGAATACAGGAACACGTCCGAGAAGAGCTTCCACAAGAAGTCGCCGGCTCGGTCGTGCGTGTTCACGAGAGTGCGCAGCCGTTCGGGCAGGCTCTCGATCTGCTTTGCCGCCTCGACGCTGGGAAACTTCACCTTCTGCTGGGGGTGGTATTCGAGGGTCTTCCAATCCAGGGCCTGAATTTCCTTTTCGGCGCCCTTGCCCACGCGCTTGTACATGCCCTGGCCCGTCTTCTCGCCGAGCCATTTCCGCTCGATCATCCTGGCGAGGTAATCAGGGAGCAGGAAGCGGTCGCGCCAGGGGTCGTCCGGCACAAGCTCGTACAGGTTGTGCGCGACGTGTGCCCATACATCCAGGCCGATCACGTCCAGAAGCCGGGCGCTCGCCGTGCGCGGAAGCCCGATGAGCGGTCCCGTGAGGGCGTCCACCTCCTCGATGGTGTAATCGCCTTCGAGCATGAGCTTCTGAACTGTGCCGCCGAAGAACGCCCCGATCCGGTTGCCGATGAAGTTCGGCGTATCCTTGCACGAAACGATGCCCTTGCCGAGCCTCAGGTCGCAGAACTCGGCGGCGAACCGCAGGACTTCCGGGGCCGTCTCGGGCCCGGGGATCAGTTCCAAGAGGTGCAGGTAGCGCGGTGGATTAAAGAAATGCGTTCCAAAGAAGTGCCGGCGGAACTCGGGCGAGAAGCCTTCCGCGATATGCGCAAGCGGGATCCCGCTGGTATTTGTCGAGACGACCGTGCCCGGCCGTCGCCAACGGGCAATGTTCTCGAATAGCCCGCGCTTGATGGACAGATTTTCCGTGACGGCTTCAATGACCCAATCGACCCGCTGGACTTCCCCTAACGAGTCCTCGAAATTGCCCGGCGTCACCAGTTGCATGGCCGCCTCGGTGAAGAAGGCGACCGGCTTCTGTTTCGCAGCGGTCTCAATGCCTTTGCGCGCGGCGAAATTGCGATCAGGCTGGTCCGGAACAACGATATCGAGCAGGAGTGCGGGAATGCCGGCATTGGCAAAATGGGCGGCGATGCGCGAGCCCATCGTGCCCGCTCCCAGTACAGCCACACGGCGGACAGTCTGCATGGCGGATCTCGAATCCCCTCTGGCCGGCGGTCAGGATACCGGCCGGCGCACGATTAAAGACTGTATAGATTGCCCCGATTGGAGTTTAGCAGACGGGCCCGGCGGCCAAGGGCCGCATCGCCTGACCTATGAACCGTGGCGCCGTAATTCCACGAGTTTCAACCCGTCGAAACGGATCACCCAGTCGTAACCATCCAGGCCGGGCGACCTGCGCATCTGCTTCACCCGATCCACCACGATGGTGTCGTCGCCGTGCCAGAGTTTCACCGTGAAGTGCAGCATGTAATCGTCGGGTTCGAGGAAGTCGTCCGAACAGAATACCGGAATTCTACAAGCGATAGAGCATCCAGTAGACCATTACGCCGGTAACGCTCACGTACACCCAGATCGGGAGCGTCCAGCGGGCAATGCGGCGATGCATGTCGAACCGCCCCTTGAGGCCGCGCCAGAGCGTGATTGCCGCCAGGAACGGGACGGCGGCGGCGAGCACCGTGTGCGTGCCGAGGATCGTGAGATACAGCGTACGCATGGCCCCCGTGCCCTGGAAACGCGTTACTCCAGCCGTGTAGTGATAGATCAGGTAGGACACCAGGAATGCACAGGAGACCGAGAATGCCGCGATCATCACGCGCTTGTGCGCACGCTTGCGGCCGGAGCGGATCAGCGCCCATCCTGCGATGAGCAGCGTCGCGGCGGTCGCGTTCAGGAGCGCGTTGAATGCCGGAAGGGTCACACCGGCTCCTTCGCAAGCGTTCCGATATCAGCGACCAGGCGGTCCACATCCTCCTTCACGCTCGAATCGTAATAGCCGCGGATGTAGCCCCGCCGATCGATCAGGACGAAGCGCGTGGAGTGAATGAAGCTGCCGTCCACGTCATTCAGCTTGAGCGCGTGGCGCCCGATCTGGTTCAGCTTGTCCGGAGGGCCCGTGAGGAAGGACCACCGTTCCGTATCTGCGTTGAACTTTTTGGCATATTCCGCCAGCACCGGCGGCGTGTCGGTCTTCGGGTCCACCGTGAACGACACCAGATGCAGGTCAGGAATTTCCGCAGTGCGCTTCTGCACTCCGCGCATCTGCTGCGTCATGAGCGGGCAGGGGCCCATGCACGTCGTGAACATGAAATCAGCTACCCACAGCTTGCCCTTGAGCGCCTGTACGCTGTCGAAAGTGGCGCCCGTCTCTGATGTGAGGACAAATGGCGATACCTGTCCGTACACTGGCAGAGGCTGCTTGCGCGAACAGCCCCCCAGAGCGGCGGCCAACAAAATTGTAATCGCGATCCTCACGCGAAGCTCCGTGTGGATTTGCGCGTCGCCGAGATCGTAGCGAGCGCGAACAGCACAGCGGCGAGAGTGCCCACGACCATGAGACTCGTCCCGATCGCCATTCCCGCGGTGGGCCGGTCGAGTGCCCATCGCACCGCGGCGACCATGTACGTCACCGGGTTCACACGCATCAGCACCTGCATCCAGCCGTGGGCTGTCGTAATCGGGAACAGCGCCCCCGAGGCCAGCCAGAGCGGGAATAACAGCAGGTTCATCACGGCGTGAAAGCCCTGTGTAGACTCCATGCGCCACGCCAGAACGAACCCGAAGGTCGTGAACGCCAGCGAAATCAGGAGGACCACCAGCGACGCTTCGAGGAAGCCCTCGAGCCCGGGCCGCAGCCCGGTCAGCGGGACGAACGCGAGGAAGATCACTCCCTGGATCCACGCCAGCAGCGTCGAGCCGAGCACCTTCCCGAGCACCATCGCCCCGCGTGGGGCAGGCGAGACCAGCATCGAAAGCAGGAAGCCGTCCTTGCGGTCCTCGATCAGCGACATCGTCGAGAACACCGCGGAGAACATCACCGTAAGCACCAGCGTGCCCGGGAAGAAAAACGCGAGATTGCCGAAACCCGACCCGATCATCAACCAGAACAGCAGCGGCGAGCCGACGAAGCCCAGCACGCGCGCCTTCTCACGCCAGAACCGCAGCAGGTCACGCGCCACGAGGGCAGCCACCGGGAGGAAAAATGTCATGCGAGTGTCGCTCCCGTCTCGTCCAGAAACACGTCTTCGAGCGTCGGCTTGTGCAGCGCAACTGACTGAATCGCCCCCGGGAACGCTTCGATTGCATCCGTCAGGAACCGATGGCCGTTCGCGATCTCCACGCGCACGCTGCCGTTCCGGGCGATCGCTGGCACGGCGAACCGAGCCTCCAGTTGCGCCCGCAACGCGTCCGGGTCTGCCGCTTCGAGAACGACGACGTCGCCGCCTATCCGCGCCTTCAACTCGGCGGGCGAGCCTTGTCTCACTAGCTGCCCCTTGTGAAGCAGCGCCAGGCGATCACAGCGGTCCGCTTCATCCAGGATGTGCGTGGTCAGCAATACCGTCATGCCGTCGCGCTCGCGGAGTTCTTCGATGTAGCGCCAGAGTTCGCGGCGGGCGCCGGGGTCGAGCCCCGTCGAGGGTTCGTCCATCACCAGCACAGTTGGGGAGTGCAGCACAGCCTTGGCGATCTCCACGCGCTGGCGCAGGCCCCCGGAAAGCTGGCCGACGAGGTCGTTGCTGCGATCCGCCAACCCGAGGCGCTCGACGGCCTCCCGGATCCTGGCATCCAGGCGCGTGCCGTGCATGGCGTACAAATGGCCTTGCGCGCGAAGGTTCTCTGTGACGGTCAGCTTTCGGTCGAGGCTCTGCGATTGGAACACCACGCCGATCCGGCGGCGGACCTCGGCCGATTGCCGTTCCACGTCGAATCCCGCCACCTGTGCAGCGCCGGATGACGGCGGGAGCAGTGTGGCCAGGATGCGGAACAGCGTGGACTTGCCCCCGCCATTGGGGCCGAGAACTCCGAAAATCTCGCGATCGCGAACAGAGAATGACACTCCGTCCAGAGCGGTACGATTGCCGTACCGGAAGCCGAGTGAATCTACCGTGACAACCACGCGATTGGAGCAGGCTTAGCCGCCTGCGGAGTCCCTTTCCATGCCGGCCCGTCTACCACCATTAGCCCATAAAGCAGCGGAAGATAGACGACGCTTGCCAGCAGAACGCGCCGCGCCCTCTGGGGCGTGCGCTCCCGTGCGACCCTGATGCCCGAGTAGAGGAACATCGCGCCAAGAGCGGCCGCGCCGAGCAGATAGTACGAGCCTGTCATGTTCAGCCACGTGGGCGCAAGGCTCACGGGGATGAGCAGGACCGCCCCGGCTAGAATCTGCCGTGCGGTGGAGCGCCCGTCCGGCTCGACGACCGGGAGCATCTTGATGCCCGCGCGGCCGTAGTCGTCGCGGTACATCCAGGCGATCGCAAGGAAGTGCGGGAACTGCCACAGGAACAGGATCCCGAAGAGAACCCATGCTTCCAGAGTCAGCTCACCGCGAGCCGCGGCGAAACCGATGAGCGGCGGCATGGCGCCGGGGAATGCCCCGACCGTGGTGGCGTGGCGCGAGCGCTGCTTGAGCGGCGTGTAGAGGAACAGGTACGTTGCGAGCGTCGCAAAACCCCAGAGCGCGGCGAGGGGGTTCACCGCGATCGCCAGGTCCGCAAACCCAGCCACCGAAAGCGCAATTCCAAACAGCAGGGCTCCCGTGGGGGAAACGCGCCCCGAGGGGATTGGCCGGCCCTTAGTGCGGCGCATCAGTGCATCGCCTGCCCGCTCGTACCACTCGTTAAGCGTGGCTGTGCCAGAGGCCATCAAGCCCGTTCCCAGCAGCGCATGAAACAGCACTAGCCAATTCCACGCGCCGCCGCTCAGCCCGAAGTAATAGCCGATGGCCGTGCTCATGAGGATGAGCCAGGTAATCCTCGGCTTAGTGAGCTCGATGTAGTCCCGCATCAATAGGGCGCCCCCAACAGGGTTCGTCAAGTAAATAGATGCTGCTGCCCAGTCTGACGATTCCTGTCAGTCTGCATCCATTGTACCCAGACAGGAAAAATAGGGACTCGGGATCCGTATGTCGGATAGCGGTCCGGGGCCAGCGAGAAGCGGCCAGCGAGAAGAGGCTCAATTCGACGGCTGCCAGCGTATCGCCGGCCTGTCCGGCGACTGCTTTGTATCAGGGCACGACGTCGTGCCGGAAACGTCCAATTCCCGACGGCTTTAGTCGTTGTCTTTTTTTGAGCGAAGGAAGTAGGCCACTACGGGGCTTATCAGGCGAGGCTACTAGACGTGCTCAGAAATGCGGGCGGAGGGACACGAATCCCTCCGCGCCGTTGTGAACTGCCCTTCTTTACTTCGCCGCCGCTGCCGGTTTCGGCGCTTCGGGCTTGGCCGCCGGCGCTTCGAACGACCCGCTGCTGCCGGGCTTCGGCAGCGCCTTCCGCGGCAGCATCTCCGGCCGCGTCGCCGCCTGATAAACAATCGAGGCCACGATGGCGGACATCTGCATCGCGTCCGCCTTCGGAACACGCTCGACCACGTCCATGTTCGAGTGGTGCGTCCGAGCGAAGTAATCGAGCGGGTCCTGAATGAACTGGAAGCCGGGGATGCCCACGGCGTCAAACGCGAGGTGGTCAGTTCCGCTGGTATTGCGAATCGTTACAGTATTGACACCCAGATCTTTGAACGGCGCGAACCAGCTCTCGAAGACCGGCCGCATCATGTCATTGCCCTGGAGATAGACGCCGCGGATCTTGCCGGCGCCATTATCGATGTTGAAGTAACCCGAAACCTTGCCGTGGTCCTTCTTCAGTTCCATCTTCGTCGGATCGGCGTAATTGGCTTTCACATACTCGCGCGAGCCGATGAGCCCCACTTCCTCCGCGTCCCAGAGGGCGACGCGAACCGTGCGGTCCAGTTTCAGGTCGAGCGCCTTCAGGATGCGTGCCGCTTCCATCATCACGGCGCAGCCGATTGCATTATCCGTCGCGCCCGTGCCGCCGTGCCACGAATCCAGGTGGCCGCCGATGATGATCACTTCATCCTTCTTCTTGCCGCCGGGCAGGTTGGCGATCACGTTGAAGCCGTCCTGCTTTTCGTGCATCTCGGCAGCGACGTCTACTTCCAGCTTCACGGTGATCTTCTTCTCGAGCAGGCGTACCAGGCGGTTATACTGCTCCGAAACAAGCGCCACGTTGACCGGAGGATTCTCGGTATCGGTCCGTGAGCCGGCCGGTCCATGGAAGAGCGTGCCGCCTTCGCCGCGGGAACTCGGTGTGATGACGCCGAGCGCGCCGTCTTCCTTGACGACTTCCATCAGCTTTCGCTGAATCTGCCGTTGCGTCATGTACTGCTGCATAGGATTCGGCTGGCCCGGTTGCCGCGGTCCACCCCGGCCAAACCCTGCGGCGCCCGGCTCGGGAGCCTGCTCCTGCGCGGCCAGTTCGGCATCCGTGTAGCGCTTTGCAAAGGGCTCCAGCGGGAGCGCGAGTTCGCGCGCCGGCTGGTAAAGGATCCACTTTCCCTTGAGCTGGCCCTTCAGCTTGACGGCGTCCTCAACTGAGCTGACCTGGACCAGCATCGCCTCCCCCGTCACCGGACCGTTGGTCCCCGGTGCCCACGCGAGCGGCAGCGCGATCAGCGACATCTTCACCGGCTCGATCATATTGACCGTGCCCTTCGAATACGACCAACTCCGGCCGAAGGAGCCCCACTTCTCCATCTTGGCGTCCTCGAGGCCGATCTCCTTGAGCGTCTTAACCGACCATTCGGCCGCCTTCCGGTATTCGGGCGAGCCCGCGATGCGCGGCCCGGAGACGTCGCTCAGGTAGAAAACGTAGTCCATCACCTTGGAGTTCTGGAACGCTTCCTGCTTGATGCGGTTGATTACAGAGAGGTCAACCCGCTCCTGCGCGAACAGGGCCACGGGTAGCAGAATGGCGAGAAAACGGACGGTCTTTCGCATAGAGAGAATTTCAGAAGATAACAGAGTACAAGGCGCTCCGGGGAAACGCCGGGTAACGGAGCGTTGTGTCTTTTTTGCGACCTCGGGCCCCCGCTCTGCATCAAAACCAATGAGCTCAGTCAATGATTCGAGCCCCCGGCCGGGTTCGGCGCAGCCTCGGTTGCGTCCCCTGCCAGCCGTCGCGATTTCGCGGCCGCCCTACTCAATTCACTCAAGGGAGAGATGCGAATGCTTGGTGTTGGAGAGAAATTTCCCGAATTTTCCGTGCGGGCCACCGTGTCTACTGAAAAGGACAAGGCCTTCAAAACGATCACGAATTCCGACTATGAGGGCAAGTGGAAGGTGTACTTCTTCTGGCCCAAAGACTTCACCTTCGTCTGCCCTACCGAAATCGCCGGCTTCGGGAAGAAGAACCGCGAGTTCCAGGATCGCGACACGCAGATCCTGGGCGGTTCCACCGACTCCGAGTTTGTTCACCTCGCCTGGCGCAATAACCACGCGGACCTGAAGGATCTGCCGTTCCCGATGCTCGCCGACGTGAAGCGCGAACTCTCGAGCACGCTGGGCATTCTGGACCCCAACGAGGGCGTCTGCCAGCGCGCGACCTTCATTGTCGATCCCGAAGGCATCATCCGCTTCGTCTCGGTGACCGAGCTCTCGGTCGGCCGCAACATCGACGAAGTGCTCCGGGTGCTCGATGCGCTCCAGACCGATGAGCTGTGCCCGTGCAACTGGCAGAAGGGCCAGGAAACCCTCAAGGTCTAGGCCGCCGGTAAGATCTCGTGTAAATCCCGATGAGGGGACATCCCCACATGTCCCCTCGGGCTTCGGTGCTTCCCTATGACAATCGAACAGATCGTAAACCAAATCCCCGACTACGCCCGCGACCTGAGGATCAACCTCCCGAACGTGCTCAAGCAGGCCGAGCTTACAGAGCAGCAGGGATGGGGCACGGCCGTCGCCTGCGCCATCGCGTCGCGCAACGCGGAACTCGTCCAGGCTGTGCTGGAGGAGGCGCCGGCTCACCTGTCGCCTGAGGCGCTGCAAGGGGCGAAAGCAGCCGCCGCAATCATGGGCATGAACAATATTTATTACCGCTTCCAGCACCTCGTTGGGAACGACGCGTACCGGAGCATCCCGGCGCGCCTGCGCATGCAGATGATCCGCATGCATGGTGCAGATCCGGTGGACTTCGAACTGTGGTGTGCGGCGGTATCCGCGATCAACGGCTGCGGAGCCTGCCTCGCATCGCATGAGGCCGCCGTCCGCGAGAAGGGCGTTACGGAAGACAAAGTGGCCGCGGCCATCCGCATCGCCTCAGTGCTGCACGCAGTAGCGGCAGTGCTGGATGCCGAAGCCGCCGTAGGCGTAGCCGCAACAGCGTGAGGATTCAGCTGGGAGCAACGATCTAGGAGCAACCAGGACCGAGAGCCGTTCGTGCTTCTTGCGTCTCGCTCGTCGCTCCTTGCTCCTTCCCTCTGAAATACTCGATCGTCGCCTGAAGCCCGTCTTCCATCGGTACTTTGGGTTCCCACCCCAGCACCCGCTTTGCCTTCGTGATGTCGGGCTTGCGGCGCTTAGGGTCGTCTTCCGGCAGCGCTTGATACTCAATGCGGCTGCGTGTACCCGTGATGCGCTGGATTGCTTTTGCGAACTCCAGGATCGTCATCTCGCGCGGATTGCCGAGGTTCACCGGGTAGCGCTCGTCTGAGAGCATCAGCCGGTACAGGCCGTCCACAAGATCGCTCACGTAGCAGAAGCTGCGCGTCTGCGAACCGTCCCCGAATACCGTCATGGGCCGTTGCTGCAACGCTTGGTCGAGAAATGCGGGCACCACGCGGCCATCGTCCAGTTTCATCCGTGGGCCGAAGGTGTTAAAGATCCGCGCGATGTTGGTCCGCACTCCGAATGTGCGGTGGTACGCCATGGTAACGGCCTCGGCGAAACGCTTGCTCTCGTCGTAGCAGGAGCGCGGCCCCACTGGGTTTACGTTCCCCCAGTAGCTTTCCACCTGCGGGTGGACGAGCGGGTCGCCATAGCACTCCGACGTAGACGTCAGGAGGAACCGCGCCCCATCGCGGCGGGCGACGTCCAGCATGTTCCGCGTCCCGATCGAGCCCACGTCGAGCGTCTCAATGGGGTGCTCCAGGTAGTCCTTGGGGCTGGCCGGCGACGCCATGTGGAGCACGCCGTCAAACCGGCCCGGAGCGTCAAATGGTGTGGTGACGTCCTGTTGCAGCAGGTCGAACCGGTCGTGTCCGTCGAGATGAGCCACGTTTGCCGCGGCCCCAGTCAGGAAGTTATCGATCCCTACGACGGTGTGCCCCTCAGCGAGCAGGCGGTCCGCCATATGCGAACCGATAAAACCGGCGACCCCAGACACGAGTAAACGCAACATTTTCCCCCTTAGCTTGTAGTTTAGCGGTGCCGCCCTGTTCCAGTCTCATGTTAAATTCATTTCAGAAAATCTTATGCACTTCTCGCCTGTCGAGTCGGCGGCAGTGGCGGCGCTTCTGATCGCTTCCCTTTATCTGTTCTGGCACAGGCTGGAGAGGTTCCGAACCAACATCAGGCGCGCCCGTCCCGAGCCCGGCTACGAGTTCAAGCCGCTCGGCCCCCGCGTGCGAAAGTTCTTGGTGGAGGTCGCCGGACAGGTGCTCGTGATTCGCCAGCGGCCCCTGCCGGGTATCGCGCACGCACTCGTCTTTTGGGGATTCTGTGCATTCGCGCTTGTGACGGTGAACCATTTAGCTGCCGCGTTTAATGTGCCGTTCCTGTCATGGGCCGGGTTCGGGCGCGTCTACTTCTGGTTCGCCGCCGCATTCGCGGTCGCTGTCGCCGTTTCCATCGTCGGATTGACCATCCGGCGCTACGCCGTGCGGCCCCGCTGGCTGGAGCCCATCACGCTCGAATCCGGCGTCATCGCGTTCCTGATCTTCGTCCTGATGGCGACCTATCTCGCCCACTTCCGCTTAGCCGAGGACACCACAACCGGCAGACTGAACTGGTGGGCTCACACGCTGGCGCTGCTCGTATTCCTGCCGATTATTCCCAGGACAAAGCACTTACACCTTGTGCTGAGCCCATTTACCGTCTTCCTTGAACGCCACGGATTCAGCGGCATTCCGCCGCTCTCAGGCGACGAAGACTTCGGGCTGGACACTGGCAAGGACCTTACCAGGATCGTTACGCTTCAGGCATATTCGTGCGTTGAGTGCGGCCGCTGTTCCGAGCATTGCCCCGCGACCAACACCGGCAAGATTCTCGACCCCAAGAAGATGGCGCTCGGGACGCGAGCGTACCTGAACGAATTCGGCGCGGGCGCCGAAGAGTCGCTGCTCGGCAAGCACCTCTCAATGGAGGCAGCCTTCCAGTGCACCACCTGCGGCGCCTGTGAGTTTCAGTGCCCCGTAGGCATACAGCACCTGCCGCTCATCATCGGCCTGCGTCGCGGCGCCGTGAATACGGGGAAGTGGGAGGACGATTACGGCGGCAAGCTTTTCCTGAACCTGGAACGTCACGGAAACGCACTGGGATTCCCGCACAGCGAGCGTGAGAAGTTCATAGAGAAGCACGCGCTGCCGCTGTATGACGAGCAGGAATACTGTCTGTGGATGGGCTGCATGGGGTCCTACGATCCGCAGGGCAGGGAGATCCTGCTGGCATTCGTCGAGGTGCTCAATCATCTCGGCATCAGCTTCGGCGTGCTCAAGAAGGAGAAGTGCAACGGCGATCCCGTGCGCAGGCTGGGCAACGATTACCTGTTCGGCGAACTCGCACAGGCCAACCTGGAGACGATCAAGGCAGCGGGTGTGACGAAGATGGTGTCCATTTGTCCGCACTGCGTTCGCACCATCGGGACCGACTGGAAGGAACTCGGCGCGGACATCAGAATCGAACACCATAGCGAGTTCCTCGCGAGACACAGCAGCGCGCTGCCCGTGCGTGCGGACGGGCGGCAGGCCGTCGCGTATCACGACGCCTGCTATCTGGGGCGCTATCGCGGGGTGTATGACGAACCGAGAGCGATCATCGAGCGGTGGGGCAAACTGGTGGAGCCGGAGCGCTCGCGGGAGCGTGGGTTCTGCTGCGGCGCGGGCGGCGGGCTCGTTTTTCTGGGCGAGGAAAAGGGCAAGCGGGTGAATCGCGAGCGCGCGGAGCAACTCATCGCTACCGGGGCGGAGGTTGTTGGCGCCGCCTGCCCGTTCTGCAATACGATGCTGCGGGACGGGCTCGCCTCCGCGTCAGCAACACCGCCGCAGCTGCTCGACATTGCCCAGATCGCGGCCGCCTCGCTGAAGCAGAACACCCGGCCGCCCGCGTGACCAGGCTATAAGCGCTACGCGTACTAGCGCACGCTAGTGTGCTGTCTCTGAAGTGCGTTTATATCTGCGCACCTTCTTGATGATGGTGTTGGCAGTGGCTACCCACTGGAAGGGCTGTGGGGCCTGGTTGTGAGCGCGAATATAGGCTCGGATGGCCCGTTCGAGTTCTCGGAC
>DATMXS010000123.1:0-8286 GCA_035561355.1 Bryobacteraceae bacterium
CCACCACCGCTGGGCGTCGTCACGCGTCCACTCGCCCACTTCGGGAATACACCGCTCGAGCAGGGCAGCAAGCTCCAGGGCGGTCTGCGGCCTGTCGTCCGGCTTCTTCTCGAGGCAGGCCATCACAACGCGCTCCAGGCAGCCCGGGACAGGCAGTTCCGTGCGGACGGAGGGCGGCACCAGCGGATTCTGGACGTGCGCGATCGCCATTGCGACGGGAGTCGATTCCTCGAACACCAACTGCCCTGTTAGAAGCCAGTACGCAACACAGCCCAAGCCGTAAATGTCCGCCCGCCCGTCGATCTCGTCGGTCCCCATTGCAACTTCGGGCGCCATATAGGCAGGCGTCCCGGTGGTCATCCCGTCAAGCGTCATCTTGGTCTCGCCGTTCTGGAGCATCGACTTTACGAGCCCGAAATCGAGCACCTTGACGAAATCCACGTTCAATCCGAGACGGCATATGAAGAGATTCGTCGGCTTCACGTCCCGGTGTACCAGGCCGATCTGGTGCGCCTCAGCCAGCGAATCGCAGGCATCCAGCAGCAGCTTGATGACGCGAGCCGGCGGCAGCGGGCCGTACCGCTTGACGAGCTGCTCCAGGTTGATGCCGTCGAGCAGTTCCATGACGTAGTAGAATGCGCCCTCCTCGGAGACGCCGAAATCGTACAGCGCCACCGTATGGGGCGAACGCAGCGCAGCCGTCGCCCGCGCCTCGCGCTCGAAACGCCTGCGGATGATCTCCGCCTGCTTGCCGGTCTGAAGCATCAGGGTCTCTGGACGGATCAGCTTCACTGCGGCTCCGAGCGCCAAGAGGCGGTGCTTCGCCCGCCACACCTCGCCCATTCCGCCGCGGCCCAGCAGCGCCTCCAGATGATAGCTGCCCATATCCTTCGCCCGGCTCACGTCCACTTCGAGCGAGAACAGGCGCCGGTTGAGGATGGCCGTCCATCCCGCCATCAGAAACGGCAGGAACGACCACAGTGCCAGGCGTTTCGCCGCAAGCGGAGGATTGTCCAGCGCGGCTGTAGCCACAAAGTACGCCACCGGACCCATTGCCGCCGCCGTCATGCCCGTGAGGAGGCTACGCCTCCTTGTGCTCGGAATCAGGAGCCCGCAAACTACGATCCAGACCGATAACCAGGAGGTTCCACGAATGGGCACATTCGAGGACCACCGCACACTGTGCTCCAGCGCCGAGATCGCGAACGCCGCGGCGACTTCATAGACCGTGCCGAACGAAACCAGCGCGCTCGGCGAAAGCCAGCCGAACCGGTTCACCAGCGGCAAGCCGACCGAAAGCGCAAACAACCCAATCGCCACGAGGCGGACGAACGATGATTTGTGGAGAACCAGCACTTCCGGCTGAAGCCACCCTTGCAGCAGGTTGATCAGCAGAATCGTAATGGCGGAGAACATCCCGACCCAGCAAAGGCGGGAAGCCGCGCGAGTCACGAGTTCCGGAGGCAGAGAAGTGGGTGAGACCCGCGGCGGGACCGGCGGCGCACCGTCCGTTTGTGAACGCACGACTCGCATTTGGGGGTCAACTCCAATGTTATCAGATGACTCCACACCGGCCCGAAGTTCCTTTTAGTGTCTACAATAAAATCATGATCCCGAAAGTGCGCAAGGCAGTATTTCCCGCCGCTGGTTTGGGCACCCGGTTTCTGCCCGCGACGAAGGCCCAGCCGAAAGAAATGCTCCCGCTGGTGGATAAGCCCTTGATTCAGTACGGAGTCGAGGAGGCGATCCATTCCGGGATCCACAACATCATCATCATCACCGGCCGCGGCAAGACCGCCATCGAGGACCACTTCGACAAGAGCTTCGAACTGGAGCAACTGCTGGAATCGCGCGGCAAGGACGACATGCTCGCCACGGTGCGCGAGATCACCGATCTTGTGGATGTCGCCTACGTCCGCCAGCGCGAAGCTCTTGGCCTCGGTCACGCCGTCCTCCGCGCCCGCGCCATCGTCGGCAACGAGCCCTTCTCCGTGGTCCTGTCCGACGACGTGATCGATGCCGAGATTCCCGCCCTTCGCCAGTTGCTTGACGTCTATGAGTTCTACGGCGCGCCCGTACTCGCGTTGATGGAAGTGCCGAAAGAAAACATCGGAGCCTATGGCGTTGTGGATGCCGAACCCGTGCACCACAACGGCGCGCGCGACCGCCTGTACCGCATCCGCAGCCTCGTCGAGAAGCCCAAGGCAGGCGAAGCGCCCTCCAATCTCGCCATCATCGGACGCTACGTCCTGACGCCGGAGATTTTCAGTTCGCTCGAGACCGTCGAGCCGGGCTCGCTCGGCGAAATTCAGCTGACGGACGGCCTCAAGCACATGCTGCGCAGCCGCCCGATTTACGGCTACCGCTTCGAAGGCACGCGCTACGATGCCGGCGACAAACTTGGGTTCCTGAAAGCCACTGTCGAGTTCGCCCTCAAACGCGAGGATCTCGGAGGTCCATTCCGCGAGTATCTGCAATCTCTGAAAGATTGCACCCAGGGCGCGGGCGTACGGTAATCGCGGCCAAAAAGGACATGCTTCAGCGTGTCCCCAATCAAGACCGGCTATTTACGCCGCGTCCTTAAGCCCGACGACGAGCGTCTTTCCGAGCGCCTCGAGCGCGGCCTGGATCTTCTCAGGCTTGGTGGCGTGTTTGGGCGTCAGCATCCGCCGGACGACGAGTTCGGTCACGCCAAGCTTGCGCGCCAGCGCAACGTTGCTGACGTGTGCGTCCCGCATCGCCAGATGTAAGGCAAGCTTTCCCGCAACCCAGAAGGGCACCGGAACGATCCGCTGGCCACGCTTCAGCGGGGAAGGATTCGGCAGTTCCTGCTTGTGCGAGATCCGGGCCGAAATGGCACTTCCCAGGCAGTCAATCGCTTCCTCGATGGCCTCCTGCATGTCTTTCCCGTCCGTATGGGCTTCCGGAAAATCGGGAAAGCTCACAACCGGACGGCCATCCTTGTCCGGCACGAATTTGGCTGGATAAGCGAACGAAATCATTCCGTATCCTCCGTGGAGGGACCCGCTCATCGCAAGTCCCAGGGGTTAATCTTGAGTTGTTTGCACATGCCCGAGAGCAGCCCTGAGCCGACATCCTTCTTCCGATCCTTCACGGTTGCGAATGCTGCACCTTAGTAAACCCGGCCATGGCTCCCTTTGCCCTCGTCCGGGATAAACTCGAAGGCGACTCCATTCCGTTTCGCCAGTCTCTTCAACCGCCTCAGGAACTCGGCGCCTGTCATCGCTATACTATCGTACACATATGTACGAATAGTCAAGGTACAGAGAGACGGCGGGGCTAGGCTCTGATCCGAGTGGCAAGCCAAGCCGACCGTCAGAGCTTCGTCTGGGAATGGGGATTACCGGAGGGGGACATGCTTCAGCGTGTCCCCCTCCGGATCGTGACTACTGGACTGGGATGTTCAGGGTATTCGACATCACGCCGTTCATATTCACCACCACCGGCTGCGTGCCGCTCGGAATGTTAGCTGGGATCCTCACATTGATCTGGTACAGCCCGATACTCTGCGGTGACAGTCCCGCGTAATCCACGGGCGCCGGCTGCCCGCCGATGGTGACGGTCACTGGGCTGGTCGTGGGCGAAACACCTGGAGGTGTCGGCTCGCCCGTCTCCGGCTTGTTCGAAACCGCACCCAGGCCGTTGGCGTACAGCGTGACCAACTCCCCTTTGGGCGCGGGGTTCTGCTGGCTGTACAGGTCCGGCGTGTTCGGCTTCTGCACCACCGCCCATCCGGAGCCGAGCGGGTACTGATACAACTGCGGCGCCGCACTCGTGAGCGGCAGAGTGTAAACCGCGGTCGAAATGTCGAGGCCGACGCTTACCTTCATCAGCACCTGGTTCAAGCCTTGCAACTCCCACGGGATCTGCACGTTTACCTGGCCCGGACTGACGAAGACCAGCCGCCCCGGAACGCTCAAGCTCTGGCTCGGCACGTCAAAACTGACACTCACTTTCGAAAGCGCGAGCGGCAGGTACGGCGTGGAGAACTGATGGCTAACGTCGCTCAGTCCCGAACCGTAGATCGCGGCGTAGGATCCAGGCGCGAGGCCGCGGGACGGATCCACCGTGTTGCTGGCCGCGTCCACAACCCCATTGATGGAGATGGCAGGCTGGATGCGCGCGGTACCGAGGAAATCATACGTCAGCGGCTCCGGGTTCGTGGACTTCAACGTGGCCCGGAATCCCTGCTCACCCGGATTCGGCCCGAGACCGACGCAAGCGCCGCCTACGCCGTAGAGCGCCGTTCCGGAATCGTACCCGCCGATCCGCCCGCCGGTGGTGAGCGAGTTCCACGTCAAGGTGTTGTCAGGCGTGTCTACCGGGACGCCGAACCGGTCCACGGCCTTTAGCGCCAGCGACGGGATGCCCCAGTCCGGACATTCGAACAGCGTGCCGTTTACCGTCCAGTCGAAGCCGTCGCCGATCAACGGCACCAGGCTGTGCGGAACGCCATCGCCGACGAAATAAACATAGGGCACTCGCAGCACCTCCGCCCCCCCGCTGATCACGATCGCGCCGTGGTATACGCCCGGATCCGGCGCCTGCCCTGAAATCCGAACCGAAAGACCTGGGTTGTTTGGGTCAGTGCTGTTGCCGACGCTCACCGTCGCGCGCTGATCCGGAACTGCCTGCTCCACTCGCGCCGTGAGATTAGCGGCCCCCGCGTAAAGCGTCAGTATCCGCTCGTACTTCGATCGATCGCCGAAAGTCGCCGCCGTGATCTCGCCAAAAGAGATTGTGGCCGGCTCCACGGTGACCGTACTCTTCACCGCTTTCTCGGCATCCAGCCGCCCTGCGCCCTGGCGGAGAACGCTCAGCGCCGTGTCGTCGGAAGGAAGCGACTGCGCCGTGTTCACGATCGCCGATTTAATTTGTGCTGGCCCCCATCCCCGATTCTTCTGCTTGATCAGAGCCGCAGTGCCCGCGACCAGCGGCGCCGAAAAGCTCGTGCCGCTCGCGGCCATGTATCGTGAGCCGTCAAACTCGGGCCCGTTCGGGTCATAGTTTTGTGCCGCGCTGTAAATGTTCGTGCCCGGCGCGACCACCTCCGGCTTGATGCCGAACGCGCCAATGGTGGGACCGCGCGATGAGAGGGAGGCGATCTGGTCTCCCGAAGCCGGATAGCTCTCGAGGGTCGGATCGAGAATTGCCTTGGCATCGGTGTGGGCCTCGAGATACCTCTTCAGCGCCAACCCATCCGCCTGGTTGATCAGTACCGTCGGGATCGCGGTGTTTTCGAGCCCGCTCGGCGCAAACAGGTCCTCGTCGCGGTCGTCATACACGATGATTCCCCGTGCGCCGGCTGCCGCCGCGTTGTTGGCTTTGGTGAAGAAATAGCAGGTGCCGCGGGGAACGAGCACGATTGCGTCGCGCAAAGAATCGGCCGGAAACGACGAGCACGCCAGCGGGTCGCCAGCCGTGCCCGCATCCCGGATCGGCCAGGGGTCCATCGGGCCGCCCGGCCGGACGCCATCGCCGAACCGCGCCGCAATCTTTTGCAGCGAGCCCGGCACGTCGGCACCCGTCACACGCAGCGATTCGCGCCACGCATGCGAATTGGTGGAGGCTCCAACCGTGATCGCCGAGGGCGCCGTGCCGGGCGAATCGACGCTGTTCAGCGCCTCCGCACCATAGCCCTGGCTGTCCACAGCCAGGTCGCCCCCGTTGCCCGCGGCCACCACCACCGTCATCCCGTTGGAGCCTTTCGAAACGTTTTCGATCACCTCAATGCGGGGGTCGCAGTACGTCTCCGGCGGAGTCTCACCAGGGATACCACAACCAACGTCTTTCATCTGGTCGAGGGGGCCGTACAGTGGCGCGTTTCCGAACGAGAGGGAAACGATATCCATGCCGTCGCTGTACGCGTCATCCAGTGCCTGAATCACCGCGTCGTAGGAGGCGTACGAATTGACACCAGGTGAGCCGAAAACCTTGTAATTTCCGAGACATGCTTGGGGCGCCACACCCGTCAGTGTCGCCCCGGGGGCCTGTACCGTGTTCCCGGCTGCGATCATTGCCAGTGCAGTCCCGTGGCCGTCCCGGTCCCGGGGGCTCAGGTCGTCCGGCCGCGATGTTTCCTCGGGCCGGGCTGTCCAACCGGCCGCCATGGAGCGTACGTAACTCCGCGCCGCGATCACCTTGCCGTTCGTGTACTTACAGTCGCCGCCTTGAGGGTCCCTCGGGTCTGGGCTACAAAGTGGTTGTGCGGGCCCGCCTGTGCACGCGTGCTGGAACGCCGGGTGAGTCTGGTCGATGCCCGTGTCGAGAATGCCGATTTTTACGCCGGCGCCGGCCGATTGCATCCCGCCGATCGCGGTCCAGGCCTGCGACGCCTTGATGAGTGTGGATGCCGCATCCAGGGAGCGGTGCACCGGCGGCAGGTAAACCGAGCGGCTCACCCCGCCCAAGCCCCTCAGCTTCTGTGCATCGCCGGGGCCGGCTTGCACGAATACCGCATTCAGCACGATGTGCGTGGCGCCCGTGACCGCCACGCCCCGCTGCTTCAATTCGGCCATCAATGCCGCCTGGCGTGCCTAAATCCGGGCGGCTGCGGCTTTTGCGGCCGGGCTATTCAGTTCCGCGCGTGAAGCGATCTGCCTCGCGACCGGGGGTTCCTCCAGCACCAGCGCGTACCTGCCCAGGCGCGGCGACGCCGCAACGGCGGCGGACGCGAGCGCGAATGTGATGAGAACTGCAATCCGGCGTGTCATCGCTTTTCGGACGAGCCTTTCTGTTTCCGAGGGTACAGAAATCTTTTCAGTATAGCTCCGGCTGAAACCGGCATTCCTTTGGCGCGTTACTCCCGCCGTTACAAACGGTTACGGTTGCGCCGAAACAGGTTAAAACATCCTAATTCGACAATGATTTCCCGGTTTGCTACTATAGGATACAGATGGGTATCAGAACGGCTTATCCGCAGGGCGCTCAGGTGGAGCACGAGAAGTTCGGTTTCGGCACGGTGCTCTCCTATAACGAGGAACACATCGTGATCAAGTTCGACGATCATGGTGAGAAGAAGTTCGTGACCCCGATGGTCATGCCCAACTTGAAGAAAAGTGACCGGCAGCCGCCGGTCGAAAAGCGTGCAACCCGCCGTAAGGCTAAGGCAGCCCCCGCGGCAGCGGCCGCCTCTAAGTAGTCCTCGAGTTCAGTTCCGGAAAAAGCTCAATCTGGCCGCCCGAGTTGTCCCGGCATCCCGGGCGGCAAACCCCGCACGGCCCGGATTGTTTTCTCGTTTTCGGCCGCAGCCGTGAGCCTATGGCCGAAGGTTCGGTTTCCACCCGGTGGTACACTGGTTTACTCCCCCATGAAATTCGGAGTCGTAGTCTTTCCAGGCAGCAACTGCGATCACGACGCCTTCTACGCCGTATCGCAAAACCTAGGGCACCAGGCTGAATTCCTATGGCATGACTCCCCGCGAACGGGCGATTGCGACGCCATCGTCCTACCCGGGGGCTTCTCATACGGCGACTATCTCCGGTGCGGCGCGATCGCCAAGTTCTCGCCCATTATGGGCGCCGTGAAGAAGTTCGCCGCCGACGGCGGCCTTGTACTCGGCATCTGCAACGGCTTTCAGATCCTGGTCGAAACCGGCCTGCTTCCCGGCGCGCTGATCCGCAACCGCGGCTTGAAATTCATCTGCAAACCTATCGGCCTCCGCGCCGCAACGCAGAATTCTCCGTTCACGTCAGCTACCGAACCCGGCCGCATTTATACCGTACCGATCGCCCACGGCGAGGGCTGCTACTTCGCGGACGAGCCCACGCTCGACATGCTGGAAGCCGAGGACCGCGTTGCGTTCCGTTATGCGGACAACCCCAACGGCTCGCTCCGCGACATCGCGGGCATTCTCAGCGAGGGCCGCAATGTACTCGGCATGATGCCGCACCCGGAGCGCGCCGCCGATCCGCTCATGGGATCCTGCGACGGCCTCGTCGTGTTCGAATCCATGGTTAAGAATCTCGCCTGCCGCGTGTAGCGGGCCTGATGCCGCGCGCCACCAGCGCGAAGCTACGAGCTACAAGCCAAAATGACGATCACCCCAGAACTCATCGCCACCCACCAGTTGTCGCAGGAGGAGTACGACAAAATCGTCGAGCTCCTCGGCCGCGAGCCCTCTTATACCGAGCTGGGCATCTTCAGCGTGATGTGGAGCGAGCACTGCTCTTATAAGAGCTCTCGCGTGCACCTGAAGAAGCTCCCCACCCGCAGCAAGCTCGTGGTGCAGGGTCCGGGCGAGAACGCCGGCATCATCGACATCGG
>DATMXS010000124.1:0-6223 GCA_035561355.1 Bryobacteraceae bacterium
GGTGCCGCCGGAACGGGGCGCCTGAGCCGCCTGGGCCTGCTGCTGCGCGTAGGCCGAGCGGAACAGGCCGGTGGCGCTGCCGCCCGTCTGCAAGCCCGGCTGCGGGGCCTGCTGCATTACGGGCTGCTGGGGCGCATCGGCCACCACGACGGGCCGCACGCCGGAGAAATAGAACCCGCGGAGGAATGGGGCCGCGCTCAACTGGCTCGGCTTGCAGAGGTCCACCAGGAACTGGACGAGCGACGACCGGAGCTTGCGGAACTCCCTGGGGTATTCATAGATGCCCGGCAGCTTATCCGGAGCGTGCTCGCGGGAGAGGAAATCGACGCGTTTATCGGCGAGCGAGTGGAACAGCTCGTCAAAAACGGCGTTCAGCTTGTAAGTGGCCTGCTCGGCATAGACGCCGGCAGGCTGCCCGATCTCGATCGGCATGGTCACGCCGAAGACCTGCGTACCTTCCTCATTGGTCAGGTTGCGGACGTAATCGAGGAAGAAAGGGACGCGGTCCGCCTTCGTGAACATGACGTACACGGGGAAGCTGATGCCGAGCACCTGGGAGACTTCGCTCAAGCGCGCGTGCAGGGTGCGCACCGCGACGGCCACGTTGTCCGCCGCGCCGGCCTTGGTGAACTCCTCGACGTCGAAACAGACCACGGCCGCGCGTGAGGACTGCTCGCCCTTGCCCAGGCCGCTCATGCGACCCGGATCGACACGCTTGACGAGCTGCTGCCACGCCGCGGGGTTGTTTACGACGCCGCCGCCGGCTTCCACCACCACGTTCTGCCGCGCGAACCAGACGTTCGCGGCGCGCGTGGGGAGCACGTTGTTGTCCTGATACACCTGCCCGGCCAGCAGCTCGGCTTCGAGGCCCGAGTGCAGCACAGTGTTGGTCTTGGCGGCGCCGTTCGGGCCGAGAACGAACACCACCGGCAGGCTGCCAACACGTGCGCCCTTGGCCACGTTGGACTGCGCGAGGCGCGCTTCGGCATCGCGCACGAGCACGCTGATGTCGTCCGTCGCAGCCACGTCAGCCGGGCCAGCCGCGCCGCCCTGCGCCTTTTCCTTGCGCGATTGCCACCAGTAGAAGATGCCCGCGCCGCTGAGGCCGAACGCCCAGAGGATGCCGCGAACGAAATAGAGATCGACGCCGGTCAGTCCCAGGAGCTGGGCCGCGAAGAACGCGAACACCATGTATCCGAACAGTCCGGCGACAACGTAGTAAATGCGACCCATGTGCGGCTCCTAATTCCTGGTCTGACTGGCAACGGCGCTGACTTCGGAGACGCCAGAACCGAGCGTGACGGTATAGAGTCCGAAGAGGACGACGACGAGGGCGAGCGTGCCGAGCATCACCCACAGCAGGCGCGTGACCCACGGATCCGAACGCGCAGCCTGCACCGTGCCGGGAGGCGGCATCCACCGGGGCGAGAGATCAGAGGGCGCGCCGCGAATCCGGCGCATCTTCTCCTTGATCATTTCGATGATGGACCGCAGCTCCGCCTGCCCGCCGAGGCCGTAGCGGCCGCGGTAGCCAAGCAGGAGGCAGATCTCATAGACCTCGAGAACGTCGGCGACGTCGTGCCCGTCACGCATGCCGAGCAGCCGCTGGACGTTCTGGAAGAAGTGCTCGCCGGCGACGTGAACGCCGAAGAGCTCCTCCTGAAGCGGCTTGCGCGGCCAACCCGCGAAGACAGGCTGCTGGAGGTTCATGATGCTCTCGTCGAGAAACGCCACCAGTGCGAAGAGGGCAAGCTGGCTCTGCTCGGAGGTGTAGCCGCGGTTGCGCGCTTCCTGATCGGCAGCCCGGAGCGCCTCGCGCATCTGGGCGCGGAACGCGTCCGCATCGGTGACCACCTGGCGGTTGGAGCGCAGCCGGACCACCACGGTCAGCAGTTCCTGGAAGACGAGCGCGAGGTTGTCGAGACGCCGCTCGACCGAGTAGGCCGCGTTGCCGGCGGCGGGGTCCGCAGAGAAGGTTCCCATTATCGTTATGACTCCAAAACCACCAACAGCTCGATTTCCGGACTCGGAATTTCACCGGGTACGTAGATGCCCACCTGCCTGGTCTGCATGATGTGATCCCAGCACGGGCCGGCGCGGTTGACTGCGAAGTACTGCGTTTCGATGCGCGGCGAGACGGCCGCGGGAGGCACGGGCATGTGGGAGAGGCCCATTCCGGGCAGAGCGCGCTGCACCAGTTTCGGCACGAAATCGCGCGAGCATACTTTGACGAGACGCGGCACTCGCTCCATCAGGTCGGCATCACCGACGGTGGAGCGAATCGCGAGCACCCACTTCGCTCGCGAGAGCGCCCGCTGATCCGCGACAGGGCCGGCCCAGAAATAATTGGCGGCAAGCTCGAGCGGGATGCGGATACAGTTCGTGGGCATCAGCATCTCGAGGTGCGTGCGGATGTGATGATCGAGGGCGTCGAAGCACTCGTGCAGGTTGTCGTGATCGTATATAGGCAGCCCGCGCGGATGCGATTCGATGCCGAAGGTGCAGAGCGCGCCGCCGAGCCTCGACATTTCCAGGAACAGGTGCTCCGGGTGGCCCCTGCGCGCGAAGCAGAGGTGCCGCAGGGGCGCGAGCGCGGCGTTCACGCTGTGGAGGAACCAGAAGCTTGCCACCTCTTCACTGGACCAGCCGGCCGCACTCTTGCCGCCCTGCTTCATCTGCGAAAGATTGGCGCTCTTGTCTTCCAGTACCTCGATGAGGCGGCGGAGGATCATGAGCAGGCGCTCGCTCGCAGCAATGTCGAGGATGGGCGGGATGAAGGTGTGGTCAAAGACGAAGTGGCCGGAGCCGTCGCGTGTGATGCGGGCGATCGGGATGGAGACGAAGTCGGAGGTCAGCTCGGTATCGAGAAGCAGGCGGATATTCTTGCGGCCAAGGCGGATGGGCTTCTCGTCACGGCCGGTGTTCTCATCATGGAGAACGCGCGTCTCGGCGATGTAGCGGGTGTCGGGGGCGGATTCGCCCTCGTCAACACAGTTCTGCGCGCCGGTGCGTTGAGCGGGTACAGCCAGGTGCGCCACCAAGCTATCCCGCACCGGGGAGAACAGGTCGGCGATGGCGCGCGGTTCGGGCAGGATGTCCGAATCGGGCATTTGAAACACGAGGCCGTCTGGAAAGATACCGCGCGCGTGGATCACCGCCAGGGTGCCGTTGCGCAGAGCTTCGCCGTCCACCTCGCAGCCGCCGAGTCCGTAGGGAGAAAACGCGAGGCTGGAAATTGCAAAGCGGGAGGCGTCCTCGAAGTACCGATTCTGCGCCTGAAAATGGTGCGGGCCGAGGTACATGCCTTCCGACCACACGAGTCTGGATAGGTTCTTCATTCGTCCGGCTCCGAATGACGTATTATATGCGGCCCGGCACCCCGAAATGCGGGGGAAAAGGCTGGGTGGCCGAAACAGTGCGTTAAAGGCATGTTAATTGGGGTGTGCAGCGGGGAGGCCGGCGCCCGGACGGGTGTAAACTGATTCAGCAACCCCCATGGATCTCGATCAGAAATACGAACTCGGCGAGGTAATCGCCAACGACGGCGAATCGAAGACATTCCGGGCTCGGGAGATTGCCACTGGCCGCGGGCTCTTCGTACACATCATTTACGGGGGCCGCGCGCAGGGACGCGAGCCGCTGTTGCACGCCGTCCTGCAATACTCCATGAACGCAGCGCCGGAGAAGCGGCGATTAGTTGTGGAGATCGACAACCACAAGGGAATGCCGTACGCGGCGACGGAACTAATCCCGGAGTTCCAGGGATTGCGCGCGTGGATCGAGAGCGAGCGAGCGCCGGAGCCCGGACCGGCCCCGGCGGAACCGGACCGCCACACCAGGGCACAGCGATGGCAGGTGCCCGCGTTCCGCCCGGATGCGCCGGCTTCCGCGAACCCTGACGTGCCGGCCGGGGCTCCGCCGCAACCCGCACAGCCGGTTGCACCGCCGCAGGTGGGGAGTTCGTTTACCGGGCTGTTCAGAGCCGCTGTAGGGGACACGCCTGCGCCGCCTACGGGCCCGGCCGCTCCGCAGCCTGCGCCGGACGCTTTTCCTGCCGCGGGGATCGAACGCCCGCCGGCTCCTGCGGCTCCACCGCCTGCGCCTGCTGCGCCGGGGCACACTCCGGGCGAGTTCACGATGCTGTTCGGGAAGCCGCCACTCATTTCCAAGGAGCCGCCCGCCGCTGTCCGGCCAATCCCTGTTGCGCCGCCGGTCCAGGCTGCGCCTGCGGAACCGCCGCGACCGCCAGCGCCGTTTGAGGCCACGCCGGGTTTGCCCGCAACGCCAGTGGTGCAAGCGCCATCTACGCCTCCGCAGCACGCGCCAGGCGAGTTCACGATGTTGTTCGGAATGTCGACGCTGGCCTCGGACCAGCCGGCTTCGCCGGTGACCGCGCCCGCGCCTCCCGTTCAGCCTCCGCCCGCAGCCGCCGTTCAGCCTCCGACGCCGCCGCCCGTGCCCGTGACGCCGGAGCCACCGCGGCAGAGCGCTCCGGGTGAGTTTACGATGCTGTTCGCGTCGTCGCCGCTGACGCAGCCCTCCTCCGCGCCGAAGGAATGGATGGGCTCGACTCCGGCGCCGCCCGCGCCGCCTGCGCCGGTGCAGCCCTCGTCAGCTCCGGCTTCGTTCACGGCGATGTTCCAGAGCCCCACCGCGCCGCCTTCAGGGCCGCCGCAATCCGCGCCGATGTTCAGTGCGCCTCCGGTAGGGGGTCCGCAGGAGTTCGGTTCCGCCGTACCGCTGCAGAGCAAGACGCCGTTCGGCGCGCCGCCGACGCCGACTGGACCGGCAAACCCGTTCGGCGCCCCGCCCGCGGCCACGAATCCTTTCGGACCGCCACAGACGGCCGGACCATCGAACCCATTCGGCGCACCACCCGCACCTGCGAAGCCGGTCGGGCAGGATCCGCAGAGCTTTACGAAGTACTTCTCCGAGACTCCTGTTGCAGGACAGGCGAGTCCTACGGGTCCGGCTGCACCGCAGCGGCCGTCCAGCGCTACGGGCGCGTTCTCGATCGGCAATCCGGCGTTCCCGCAACCGAGTGCGCCTGCGCCGTCGCTCGGACCCGGCGAATATACGCGGATGTTCGGCGGCCCGCCACAACCACCTTCGATGCCGGGGGGCGCAATGCCGCAGGCGGGTGCGTTCGGCGGGCAGATGCCGCGCGCGCCCGGAATGCAGGCGCCTCAGATGCCGGGGATGCAGCCTCCGCCGATGCCGGGGATGCAAATGCCCGGGATGCAACCGCCCCAGATGCCAGGCATGCAACCGCCCCAGATGCAAATGCCTCAGGCGCCGGCGATGCAAATACCGGGAATGCAGCCGCCGCAGATGCAGATGCCGCAGGCCGCTGTTCCCGCTGCCGCGCCGGGCGGCGGCAAGGGACTGCTGCTGATCGTGGTGATCCTGGCGGTGCTGTTTATCATCGCGCTGGCCGCGATCGCGTATCTGATGCTGAAGAAGTAAGGCGGCGCGCGGCGGTCAGAGTAGATCGTCGCGCCCGTTCTTCTCGAGCAGCTTCACGACTTCGCCGACGCGCTGCGCGCTCTTACGATCGGCGATGAGGAGCGCGTCCGGCGTGTCCACGATGACGAGGTCTTCGACGCCCACCAGCGCAACAAGCTTGCCTTTCGCGTCCACGTAATTGCCGCGGCTCGCGATGGAGAGCAACTCACCGCGCGCGGCGTTGTCTTCGGCGTCACGCTCCAGCAGGTCCCAGACTGCGTGCCAGGTTCCGACATCGTTCCAGCCGAAGTTGCCGGCCGGAATGCCGGAGACGTTCGTCGCACGCTCGTAGATGGCGTAATCCACCGAGATGTCGCGGCACAGCGGGTAGGTTTCGGCAAGCGCGGAAGGAAACGCGTCACTGGTGATGGGAGGAAGAGACGCGATGATCGTAGCGATCTGCGGGTCGTGCTTGCGCACGGCATCGAGGAACGACGACGCGCGCCAGAAGAACATCCCGGAGTTCCAGAAGTAATTGCCCGCGGCGACGTACCGCGCGGCAACATCGCGCGCAGGCTTCTCGCGGAAACTGCGGACCTTCACCGGCTCGAGCGAGCCGGCGGTGACGCCCTCCGGGAACTCAATATAGCCATAACCCTCGTCCGCCCATCGCGGCTGAATGCCTACGACGATGAGATCGCCGCCCTCCGCGGCTTGATATGCGGCCGAGATGACGCGCTCGAATGCCGGTTGGTCCGTGACGACGTGATCGGCCGGC
>DATMXS010000125.1:0-4768 GCA_035561355.1 Bryobacteraceae bacterium
CGGTCTAGTCGGCGAGCGCGCGCATAGTCGCTAAGCCCGACGCGCTCACCTTCGCCTCCACGTGCGGCTGCCGCAGCCTGATCCGAGTGGCCGCGGCAGCTTCCCGCAACTGAGCCCCCGCTATACTGCGTAAGGCTTGCGATAAACCGGGCGCGTGATCATTTTGGTCGCCTCGGCGTCGCCCGTAAACTTCGGGGTCGGACCGGGCTCGATCTTCAGCGCGCGGCCCACGCGGTAGCTGATGTTCGCCAGATGGCAGAGATCCGCACTGGGCACCGCATTGGCGATCGGATCGTGAAGATCCTGCTCCCGGCGTGATTTCACACACTCCAGGAAATTCTGCATGTGCAAGGCCGTGGAATCGCCGCCGCCACGCTCGGGCCGCTCTGCCATGATCAGTTCGCTCGAATCGCCCTTGTACGCTTGGAATCCCTGGTCGCTCATCGCGGCCCAACCCTCGCTGCCGTAGAAAAGGTTGCCGACCCCGACGTTGAGCGGATCGCCCGCCGGTCCCACCTGCGTGGGCGCAGGAGCGGCCGGAGGCGCCGCTGCCGGAGCCGCGCCTTGCGCTGGCCGCTGCCCGCCTCGTCCGCGTCCGCTGGCCATCGGTCCGGCCGTCACAACGCGCGCCTGCCGAACGCCTTCGCCGTTCGTCGTTCTGCCGCGCACCTCGATCACGAGCTGCTCGTTGCCGTAGCTGAAGCCGGCCGTCAGCGTGTTGGGCGTTTCCGTGTCGTCGTCAATGCCGAACTTGCCGCCGAACGCCATCACCGTCTTCGGCCACACGGGATCGCCCAATGCCCAGCGCGCGATGCCGGTTTCGTGTACGCCCTGGTTGCCGATGTCGCCGTTGCCGGTGTCCCAGAACCAGTGCCAGTAATACGCGAAACGCTTCTCGTTGAACGGCCGCATCGGCGCGGGGCCCAGGAACAGATCCCAATTCAGGCCGGCGGGTGTAGGGCTGTTCGGCGTGTGGCCGATCGAGGGCCGCAGCTTGTAGCACAGCGCCTTGGTCATGTAGAGTTTGCCGATCAAGCCCTGTTGGAGCGCCGTGATCGCCTTGATCTTGAACGGCAAGCTCCTGTGCTGCGATCCCACCTGCATGATCCGCTTGGTCTGGCGCTGCGTCTGGATCATCCGCATGCCTTCGTAGATGTTGTAGGACGCCGGCTTTTCCCCGTAGACGTCCTTGCCCGCCTTCATCGCCCAGATCGCCGACAGCGCGTGCCAGTGGTTCGGAGTTGCGATGGAAACCGCCTCGACTTTCGGATCGGCGAACATCTGCCGCATATCTTCGAATTCCCGGGCTTTTTCCAGGCTCTTCCTCGCCAGCGTTGCCTGGGCCCTTTCGCGCGCAGCCTGGTTGACATCGCAGACCGCGACCACCTGGGCCTCGTTCAGGCCGGTGTACGTATTGAGGTGCCCGCTGCCGCGGCCTCCCAGCCCCACGATGCCGACATTGACTTTGTCATTGGCGCCCCACACGCGAACCGCCGACGCAGCGGTCAGGGCTCCGAGAAAAAACCTTCGAGTTTTTGGATCAGACACCGCGAGACTTCCTTTCGCGGCAATTGTAGCAAGCAGCGGGTGGGGTTGGAATCGCTCCGGAGCCAGTCAGACTCTGAGTTGGTTCGCGCCAAGACGTAGCACTCTCTGGTGATAGATGACGAGCCACAGGACACCGTCCGTCGCCCGCTTGTACTGCAGCGGCGTTGAGGGAGCACCCTGTCGCCCGTGCTCGCGGTCATTTTGCTCTGCGCAGGCAGCTACTCGTCTCGCAACACACTGATTGCGTTCACGCGCGTCGCTCGCCAGGCGGGTATCGCGCAAGCCGCCAACGCGACGGCAAACAGGATCGCTGCCACACCCGCATAAGACGCGCTGTCGCGCGGGTTTATGCCGGGATCGAGCGCCCGCAGCAGACCCACTGCGCCGTAAGCCGCCGGAAAGCCGAGCAGCATCCCGATGGCCGCCGGCACCACGCCGCCCCGCAACACCATACTGAAAACGTTCCCTGCCGTGGCCCCGAGCGCCATTCGGATGCCGATTTCGCGCAACCGCTGCGCCACGCTGTAGGCCATCACGCCGTAGGTGCCGACAGCGGCGAGCGCCAGCGCCAGCACTGCAAGAAAACCTGTCACCTGGGCCGTGGCGCGTTCTCCCGAACCGCGGTTGTACAGGTACGCCTCCATGGAGCCGAGCCGAAATACAGGCTGCTCCCGATCCACCTCCGCAACTGCGGCACGGATGGCTGTGATGGCACGCCCGGCGCCACCGCGTCCGCGGGCCACCAGCATCATGCCCGGATCGGCTGGCTGCGCATGCGGCCGGTACACCTCCGGGTGCGGCGGCTCTCCGACGTTGGTGTGGTGCACATCGCGCACCACGCCCACAACCGTGATCGAGGTCTTGCCCGGCCCCATTTGCAGCCGTTGGCCGAGTGCGCTCGATTCCTTCGGCCAGAACCGCCGGACGAACGTCTCGTTAACCATGGCAACCGGCTGGGACTCGGCGCCGTCCGCTTCGCTGAAATCACGGCCGGCCAGCCGGGGGATTCGCATGGCCTGGAAATACCCCGGGCTGACGATCATCTCGCCGGCAAAACGTTCGTCCCTGGGGTCCTGGCCTTCGACCCGGACGGCGGTGTGGTTGACCGCGCCGCTGAGCGGGAGCGTGTTGACCAGGGCGGCGGCTTCGACGCCGGCATCACGGCGCAGGTTCTCGAGCGCACGAACGTAGAACGCCCGAACCTGCGCGTCGCCGGGATACCGGCTCCGCGGAAGCGTAACTGAGCCCACCGCCAGGTTGGTCCGGTCGAAACCTGCATCTCCGGAAGCCTGGCGGAGGATGCTCCGCACCTGGAGTGTGCTGACGGCAGCCAGCACCAGCGACAGCGCCATCTCGACCGCCACCAGTGACCGCAGGAACACGTGCCGGCCGCCGCTGGAGCCGCGGCTCGCCTCCTGGAGCACAGGAGCGAGATCGCCGCCGGTGAGCAGCAGCGCCGGGACGATGCCGAAAATGAGCCCAGTAGCGGCCGAGAGCGCCAGGCCGAAGACAAGAGCGTGCCAGTCCAGCGCCGCTACATCGAACAGGCCCATCTCTGGGGGTGCAACACGCTTCAACACGGGAATGGTCCAGTAGGCGGACACGATCCCCACGGCTCCGCCCAGCACCGACAATAGGACGCTTTCGATCAATTGAAGGCGGACCAGTAAGCCGCGGCTGGCGCCGAGCGACGCCCGCAATGCCATTTCGCGCCGGCGCTGGGTGCCGCGCGCGAGTACCAGGCTGGCGATGTTGGCACAGGCGATCAGCAGGACGAACGCTACCGCACCGAACATGGTGCAGGCGGCGGTCCGGGCGCTCTTGCCGATCATCATGTCGGCCAGCGGGCGAACGTCGCCCCGCCAGCCCTTGCCGGCCCTGGCATTCTCACGCTCGATGCGCTCGGAGATGGCCCGTATCTCGGCCGCAGCCTGTGCCACGGTAACCCCGGGCCTCAGCCGCGCGATCGGCCTCAGGCCGCGCCAGTCGCGGTCCTGCTGGGTGCGGCTGAGCGCGAGCGGGGTCACGATCTCGACCGGCTGGTACAGGAACCGGAATTTTTCGGGCAGAACGCCGACCACGGTGTACTTGGCTCCGTTGACGCGCAGATCGCGCCCCACCACGGCCGCTTCGCCGCGGAACTGCCCTTGCCACAACTCGTGCGATATCAGCACGACGCGCGAGTCGGTTTCCGGAGTTTCCGAGGGCAGGAATGCGCGCCCGCGCGCCGGGCTGACCCGCAGAAGCGGGAGTACCTCCGGCGTGACTTGAAGGGCAGGCACGTACTGCGCCTCGCCTTGCGCGCTGAGCGCCGCGGGACGCATCCGGACAGCGCCGATCGACGCTATGGCCGATGCGGAAGCCCAGTCGCGAAGGTCTGGCAGGCTCGCCGATCCGTTGCTGATGCCGCGCTGTGGGTTTGTGAGCGGCAGGAAGACGAGGCGGTCCGGCTCGGGATAGGGCACCGGCGGCCAGAGCATGAGGCCGACCGTCGAGAAGATGGCTACGTTGGCGCCCAGTCCCAGGGCGAGCGCGAGTACCGCCATCGCGGTCCAACCCTTGTTCTTCGCGAGCATCCGGGCGGCGAAGCGGAATTCCTGTGTGAGCGCCATACCAGGAATACGATGCGCACCCCCGGCGGAGTTCCCGGTGATCCAGGAGTGGGGGCCGCGTGTCCGGACATGTGGGCACGCCAGACAGGGCCATCCTGGTCGCGTCCTGCGTGCGAGTGATCACCTCCTGGGACCGACGGGGCGGTATGCACCCTCATCGCTGCAGGAACGAAACGGCTCAGCCTGAACTGGTACTTTTCGAGTGAGGGTATCTGCCCTCCCCCGCCACCGTATGCAGTAGATGCCGAGAGCATTGCCTTGCATTGTGCCCGGACTGGCGCACCACATCACCCAGCGCGGGAGGGGAAGCCCGGAGGGCAACCCCGGCGACGGACGCAACCTCCTCTCGCCAACCCAATCTCTAACCCTGATCTCGTACCTGACATCCCGCCCGTCGCCGCACCCGCTGCTCCCCGGTGACGCCGCTCGCACCGCAATTTCTCCTTTCCTATCAACAAAAGCTACGTCCGAGGTAAGGTGAACCGCGCCCACCGATGCTACGCTCCGCACGAGGATACCCAATGGCAAGCGACTCCACCAGAATCGTCGGTAAGCAAGTCCGCGTCATCTTCCCCGACGGCCTTCCGCGCGGCCTCGACCCCTCCCAA
>DATMXS010000126.1:0-4598 GCA_035561355.1 Bryobacteraceae bacterium
GCACTGAGTCGGCTGAACCTGCCGTACGTCATCCTGGGCAACGCGTTTGCGGGACCGCACGCCAGGCTGAAGTGCGATGCGGTGGTTTACGACGACATCGAAGGCGCTTACGAAGCCGTTAGCTACGTCGCACGGATGGGACACCGCCGAATAGCTTTCGTCGGCAACAAAGCGCTGCCATGGTTCAAGCGCCGGTACCAGGGTTATCTGCGGGTGGTGCGGGATCGGCAACTGCCGGAGATCTGCGTGAGCGAGGGCTGGGACGTGAGCAACATCGAGTATGGGCAACTCTCCGTCCCCGCGCTGCTGGGGCGAGCCGAGCCGCCCACAGCCGTATTTGCCGCCAACGACCCCATAGCCGCGGGGGTCTGGCGCGAGTTATTGAAACGCGGCATCACGTTGCCTAAAGGAATGAGTCTTTGCGGCTTCGGCGATCGCGAGGAGTTCTCGATCCTCGAGCCGCCTCTGACCACCGTTTCCGTGTTTCAGGAGAAACTCGGTGCCGAGTTGGCATCCATGCTGCTTCGCCGGCTGGCCAAACCCGGCGCGCACGTCCAATCTCAGACCTTCCCCTGCAAACTGCTGGAGCGCGCTTCGTGCGCCGCATTGGACGGCAACGGCAGCTGATCGCCTACATCCCTCAGTTTCGCGCGGCTCTGTAAATGGTTGCATGTTTTCATTGACAAACCCCTGTGTCGCGAGTATAAAAGCTTAAGGCGTCTTACCCAGTGCGGCGGCAAGCCTCGACTGGCGCATGGACCCGCGTTAATCGAACTTTGAGAATGGTACGCATGGAAATCCGTTTCTCGCTGTTGCCGGACCGGAGAATCGGTCCTTCTCTGAAGGCGGTGATGATTGCCGCCGTGATCCTATTACCGCTTGTGCAGTGCCGGTCGCGAGAGGCCGCCGCCACAGGCCGGCAGGACGCACCCAAGCATCTTTCAGCGCGCCTGTTCGACTCCAAGTTCGCCTTCGGGCGGGCGACCTTCAATGCGATATCGAGCGCGTCGGATGGCAACATCTACTACGTGCTGTCCTCGGCGGCCTTGGAGACGGGCGGACAGATCTACCGCTACTCTCCGGCAACAGGCGAGATCCGGCATCTTGGCGATCTCACTGAGGCGTGCGGTGAGAAGTCCCTCAGGGCGATCCCGCAGGGAAAGAGCCATGTCAGTTTCGTCGAAGCCAATTGCAGGCTCTACTTCGCTACCCATCTGGCATACTACGACATCAAAGGAGCGAAGGAGAGCAAGGCCGCGCCGCCGCCCGGCTATCGCCCCTATCCGGGCGGGCACTTCCTTGCGTATGATCTCAAGTCCGGAAGATTCGAGGACCTGGCTACGGCTCCTTTTCAAGAAGGCATAATCAGCATGGCCATGGACACACGACGCGGGCGGCTTTACGGCCTCACCTGGCCGACGGGCTACCTGCTGGCATATGACCTGGCGAGCCGCGAGTTGCGCCACACGAATCCGACAGATGAACGGGGCGAGGCCGGTGAGGGCGCGCACTTTCGAGCCGTGTGCCGGTCCCTGGTGGTCGATCCGCGCGACGGCGCCGCGTACCTGACCACCTCCCGAGGAGACATCCTGCGCTATCGCTACGAGGACAATACGCTTGGGCCGGTACCCGGCGTGGATTTGCGGAAGGATTACTTCGGCAGCTACGAGTTGGAAACCCCCGGCCATATGGGATATCACTGGCGCCAGACCGCCTGGTACGAACCCGAAGGGGCCATCTACGGCGTGCATGGGAACTCCGGGTACCTCTTCCGTTACCTGCCCCTCGAACGCCGCGTCGAGGTGGTGGAGCGCATCACCTCCGAGCCATCCCGCCACAGTGGCATGTATGACATGTACTACTACGGTTACCTTGGGCTGGCGCTCGGGCCGGACGGCCACACGCTTTACTATTTGACCGGGGGTCCGATACCTGGTGCAAAAGCCGTACGGAAGGGCGTCATCGGCGTGCGGGGAGAAGAAAACCTGCACCTGGTCACATATCACATTCCGACCGGCCGCTACACCGACCACGGCCCAGTTCTTGTCGATGGGCTGCGCCCGACGAATGTCAATTCGATCGCCCTCGGTAAGGACGGCTCCGTTTACGCCCTTGCCAACGTTTCCGGACGCACTGACCTGATCCGCATTCCGTCGCCCGATAAGTAGGTAACTGAACTATGACCCGAAGATCCTTCGTAGGCGCGGCCGCGGCCGCGCCCGCCTTGCTAGGGGCGGACTTCGAGATAACCGCCTTCGGCGCGGTGGGCGACGGAAAGCGGAACAATCGTGCCGCTATTCAGCGCGCCATTGACGAGTGCAGCGCCGGAGGCGGCGGCGTGGTCCGGATTCCGCCGGGCAAGTTCTCGAGCGGCACGCTTCGCCTGAAAACCGGGGTGGCGCTGTGGCTCGACCACGGCGCCGTGCTCGCCGCCTCGAGCGACCCCGCGCAGTACGAGGCGCGTCGCCCTACCGACCGCCTGCCGCCCAACTCCTGGGAATGCGCCTTTATCCTGGCCGAGCGCATCGAACGCGCGGCCATCCTCGGTTACGGCGCCATCACCGGAGGTGGGTTGTCCAAGCCGCGCGAGAGAGGCGAGGCGCTCCAACCGTTCCGCCCCCGGCTGGTGTCCTTCGAGCACTGCAGGAATGTGCGCGTCGAGGGCGTGACGCTGCGCGACGCCGACCGCTGGACCCTGCATTTTTACGACTGCGACAGCGTGCAAGCGCGCGGACTCTACATCACCGCCCATTATGGCATCCCTAACAGCGACGGCATCGACGTGGACGGCTCCCGCAACGTAACCATCTCGGGCTGCGAGATGGTTACCGGGGATGACTGCGTCGTCATCAAGGCCACCAACTACCTGGGCGAGCCGCGTCCCTGCGAGAACGTCACGGTCTCCAACTGCACGCTGTCCACAAAAGCATCCGGCCTGAAGATCGGCACCGAGACACACGCCGACTTCTCGAATATCGCTTTCTCCAACTGCACCATCTTCGGGAGCGGTCAGTACCGTCCGGATGGCGTGTGCCTGGAGGCCGTCGATGGCACGCGGGTGCGCGGCGTATCGGTATCCAACATCTCCATGCGCCACGTGCGCACGCCCATTTTCGTGCGGGTCGGCTCCCGGCACGGCTCCAGCCGCCTGGAAGATGCCGTGATCTCGAATATCGTCGCGGTGGACGCCGATATGACATCCTCGATCACCGGCATTCCTTCCCGCGCGGTCGAGAACGTCTCGGTGAGCGACGTCCGCATCGTCATGGCCGGGGGCGCTCCGGCCTCGCAGGCCGATATCAAAGTGCCGGAGCGCGAATCGGGGTACCCGTCAGGGCGCATGTTTGGCCCTCTGCCAGCCTATGGCTTCTATGTGCGGCACGCCAGCGCGGTGGACCTGCGCGGTGTGAGCGTTTCCTGCGAGCAGCCCGATGGGCGGCCTGTACTCGTAGCAGATGACGTGGAGGGCCTGGCGGTGGAAGGCCTGCGTGCCGAAGGCCCGCTGCGGCTGAGAAATGTGCGCCGCGCCCTGGTGCGCGGCGCCCGCGGCCGCGTGCTCGTTTCGGGCGCGCAGTCCGAAGATATCCGCTTGGTCGCCGAGCGCCAGGCCCCCGAGAGTGAGATTGTGGAACTCGCGCCGGAAGTGCGGCCCGAAACGATCCGGGTAGTGGTTCCATAATGCACGGCGTGGCGCGGGACATTACGGCGTACGGCGCGGCGGCCGGGAAGGGGAACAGCCGGACGGCCATCCAGCGCGCAATTGACGAATGTGCCGCGCGCGGCGGCGGGGTCGTCCGGATTCCGGCGGGCCGCTTCACCAGCGGAACACTGCGCCTGAAGACCGGGGTGGCGCTGTGGCTGGATCACGGCGCCGTGCTCGCGGGCTCGAGCGATCCCGCGCAGTACGAGGCGCGGCGGCCTACGGACCGGCTCCCGCGCGATGCCTGGGAATGCGCCTTCCTCCTGGCCGAGCGGGTCGAGCGCGTGGCCATCCTGGGTCATGGCACGATCACCGGGGGCGGCCTGACCAAGCCGATGGCCTACGACGGCGACCAGCTCGAGTCCTTTCGCCCGCGCCTGATTTCCTTCGAGTACTGCAGGGAGGTGCGTGTCGAGGGTGTCACCCTGCGCGACCCGGACCGCTGGACCCTGCATTTTTACACCTGCGATGACGTGCAGGCGCGCGGAATCCGCATCTACGCCGGGTACCGGATTGGCAATAGCGACGGGATCGATGTCGACTGCTCCCGCAACGTCGTGATCGCGGACTGCGAGATCGTCACCGGCGACGACGCCATCGTCCTGAAGACCGGTCATTTCCTCGGCGATCCGCGCCCGTGCGAGAACGTGACCATTTCGAATTGCACTCTCTCCACTCATCGCAGCGCGTTGAAAATGGGCACTGACACCTACGCCGACTTTTCGAATGTCGCGATCTCCAACTGCACCATTTTCGGGAGCGGTGAGTTCCGCCCGCACGGCATCTGCCTGCTGCCGGTGGACGGGGCGCGGGTGCGCGGCGTCTCCATCTCCAATGTCTCGATGCGGCACGTGAGTGCGCCCATCTTTCTGCGCGTAGGCAATAGAACGGCGCCGAG